>NZ_JAVTJA010000004.1:0-308778 GCF_031843785.1 Methylobacterium sp. WCS2018Hpa-22 | reverse complement strand
GCGGGCGTAGCTCAGTTGGTTAGAGTGCCGGCCTGTCACGCCGGAGGTCGCGGGTTCGAGTCCCGTCGCCCGCGCCATTCTCAAGAATTCACGCCGCCGATGACGCAGCCTCCAAACGGGTTGCTTTGCGTGATGCCCTCGACATGGGGCATTCGTGCGCTAGCCTTTTCCCGAGCGTGACTCGCGAAACGGGCTGTCCGAACCATGGCGGGCTTCTTCTTCCTGTACTTCACCGCCTGCATGGCGAACGCACCGGATACCTGCGAATCGAAGCGTCTTCCGCTCGACGTCGTCGATGCGCGAGGATGCATCCGCGTAGCACAGCCGCAGCTGGCGCGATGGGTCGACACCCATCCCGATTACCGCATCACCGCATGGCGCTGCGGGTCGCCGCCCCGCGATCTCGGTACGCGGATCTGACACGAATCGGCACCTCCTCGCGCATCGATCAAGTTTCTTCGCCGGAGTGCAATGGCGTGGCGGATCGGACACATCGGCCCGTGCCGCGATTCCGTTCGCGCCGCCGCCGCGATTTCGCCCCATCGCACCGGGATGGCGAAGCCGACGACATGGCAGCGTAGCGAACCGGCACCGAGCGATGATGGCTTTCCCCCTTTCACCCATTCTGTCGCGGCTGGGCGGCATCGTCCTCTTGGGAAGCCTGCTGGCGGTGGGCGGCTGCGGCGGGCCGACGATCCTGCCCGATGCCGACAACCTCACGAGCCCGGTGATTCTCGACGAGGGTGCCGCCGCCGCCGCGATCTCCCGCTACAGGGCCTCGCACGGGCTCGGCCCCGTGGTACTGGATTCGAGCCTGATCCGGGCTGCGTCCTACCAGGCGGAATCCAATGCCCGGGCCGGCAAGCTCAGCCACGAGATCGGCGGTACCTTCGATTCGCGCATGGCGCGGGCGGGATTCGGCCGCTCCTTTGCCGCCGAGAACCTCAGCGCCGGTTCGAATACGTTCGACGAGGTGCTGGCACGCTGGAAAGCCTCATCCGAGCACAACAAGAACATGCTGATGCCTCAGCTGAAGCGAATTGGCATCGCCCGCGTCGATGCGCCGGGTACGCGCTACAAGCGCTTCTGGGCCCTGGTCCTCGCCGGAAACTGAGGCGCATACGTCCTCGCCGCGCGGCTCAATCCGGGATCTGGTCCGCTTCGGTCAACCCGTCCTGGATGCTACGAATGATCGTGCGCATCTCGGGGATCATCGCGATGGCCCTGGCGATCCGCAACGCCTCCTCGCGGGTCATGAGGCCGGTTGCCTCTCGCTTCTCCGGCTCGTCGGAGAAGTAGGTCCAGGCGACGGCCGCTCCGTCCGCATCCTCGACGCAGAAACTCTCGACTTTCTCGACGACGAGCCAGGGGGTGGGGAAGCCGCGCGCGGTCATCGCTCGTCTCTGTTGCCGGGAAGGGTAGGGGGAGGGGCAGCGGGTTGGTGGGCGGTGACGGGCTCGAACCGCCGACCCTCTCCGTGTAAAGGAGACGCTCTACCAGCTGAGCTAACCGCCCGGTGCGCGCCGCATCGTTAATCCAAGCATCGTCGGGATGGCAACCCTCCTCGGCACGAGGCCGGTGGAGGACCATACGAAAAGGCCCCGGGGAAACCCCGGGGCCTTTCCATTTTTCATCCGCGGATGACAGTCAGTGGGCGATCACCGTGGTCGGCTCGTCCTCGCCGACCACCGGGCGGCGGGCGACCGGGAGCGGCTCTTCCCACTCGATGCGCTCCGGCACCCTCACGAGGGCGTGCTGAAGCACCTGGTCCATCCGGGAGACCGGGATGATCTCCATCCCGTTCTTCACGCTGTCGGGCACCTCGGCGATGTCCTTGGCGTTCTCCTCGGGGATGAGGACCGTCTTGATCCCGCCGCGCAGGGCAGCGAGCAGCTTCTCCTTCAGACCGCCGATGGGCAGGATGCGGCCACGCAGGGTGACCTCTCCGGTCATCGCCACATCCTTCCTCACCGGGATGCCGGTGAGGGTCGAGATGATGGCGGTGGCCATGCCGATACCGGCCGACGGACCGTCCTTCGGGGTCGCCCCTTCCGGAACGTGGACGTGGATGTCGCGACGCTCGAACAGCGGCGGCTCGATGCCGAAGTCGAGGGCCCGGGAGCGGACATAGCTCGCCGCCGCCGAGATCGACTCCTTCATCACGTCACGCAGGTTGCCGGTGACCGTCATCTTGCCCTTGCCGGGCATCATGACGCCTTCGATCGTCAGCAACTCGCCGCCGACCTCGGTCCAGGCGAGACCTGTCACCACGCCGACCTGATCCTCCTCGTCAATCTCGCCGTAGCGGAACTTCGGCGCGCCGAGGAAGACCGGCAGGTTCTCCTCGGTGACGGCAACGGCCTTCACCTTGGTGATGAGGATCTCCTTCACCGCCTTGCGGATCAGGTTCGAGATCTCGCGCTCCAGGTTACGCACGCCCGCTTCCCGCGTGTAACGGCGGATGAGCATGAGGACGCCAGAATCGTCGATCTCCCATTCCTTGGCCGTGAGGCCGTGCTTCTTCACCGCCCCCGGGATCAGGTGCTTGCGGGCGATCTGAAGCTTCTCTTCCTCGGTGTAGCCGGCAATGCGGATCACCTCCATGCGGTCCATCAGGGGCGCAGGGATGTTGAGCGTATTCGCCGTCGTCACGAACATCACGTCCGAGAGATCGTAATCGACCTCCAGGTAGTGATCGTTGAACGTGCCGTTCTGCTCCGGGTCGAGCACCTCGAGGAGCGCCGCGGACGGATCGCCGCGGAAATCCTGGCCCATCTTGTCGATCTCATCGAGCAGGATGAGCGGGTTCGAGGTCTTGGCCTTGCGCATCGACTGCACGATCTTGCCGGGCATCGAACCGATATAGGTCCGGCGGTGACCGCGGATCTCGGCCTCGTCACGCACACCACCCAGCGACATCCGGACGAATTCGCGACCGGTCGCCTTGGCGATGGACTTGCCGAGCGAGGTCTTGCCGACGCCGGGAGGACCGACGAGGCACAGGATCGGACCCGTGAGCTTGTTCGCGCGCTGCTGCACGGCGAGATACTCGACGATGCGCTCCTTGACCTTTTCCAGACCGAAATGGTCCTGGTCGAGCATGACCTGGGCGCCCAGCAGATCCTTCTTGATCCGCGAGCGCTTCGACCACGGGATGCCGAGCATCCAATCCAGGTAGTTGCGCACGACCGTGGCCTCGGCCGACATCGGCGACATCTGGCGAAGCTTCTTCAGCTCGGCCATCGCCTTCTCGCGGGCTTCCTTCGAGAACTTGGTCTTCTCGATCTTCTCTTCGATTTCGGCGAGCTCGTCCTTGCCGTCCTCGGAATCGCCCAGTTCCTTCTGGATCGCCTTCATCTGCTCGTTGAGGTAGTACTCGCGCTGGGTCTTCTCCATCTGCCGCTTCACGCGGGTCCGGATGCGCTTTTCCACCTGCAGCACGGAGATCTCGCTCTCCATCAGCGACAGGACGCGCTCGAGGCGCTCCGCCACCGTGGGGATTTCGAGGATCGCCTGCTTGTCGGCGATCTTGACGGCGAGATGCGAGCCGACGGTATCGGCGAGCTTCGACGGCTCGTCGATCTGGGTGACCGCGGAGACGACCTCGGGCGAGATCTTCTTGTTGAGCTTCACGTAGTTCTCGAACTCGGAGATGACCGAGCGGGCGAGAGCCTCTGCCTCGACGGGATCGCCGAGCTCATCCGTCAGCGTCTCGACATCGGCCTCGTAGAAGGAATCCGACTTGTTGAAGTTCGTGATCTTGGCGCGGCCCGCGCCTTCGACGAGCACCTTCACGGTACCGTCGGGCAGCTTCAGGAGCTGAAGGACGCTGGCGAGCGTGCCGATCTTGTAGATCGCATCGGTCGACGGATCGTCGTCGCTGGCATTGATCTGGGTGGCCAGCAGGATGTGGCGGTCGGTGCGGACGGCCTCTTCGAGGGCGCGGATCGACTTCTCGCGGCCGACGAAGAGCGGCACGATCATGTGCGGGAAGACGACGATGTCACGCAGGGGCAGAACGGCGTAGGAGCCCGTCGAACCCGGGACGACCGGCTGGCGAGATTTCGATTGGGTCATGTCGGACTTCCTCTTGATGGATTCCGGGCTCTAGCTCCTCGAAATGAGCAAGCATCCTGCCACGGACCGACCAGTCCGCATCGCGGGGTCGGAAGCATCGCTGAACTGTGAGGCTGGAGGCGGGACACCGCACCTCAGAAGGTGAGCGTGCGGCCATCGCCGTCTGACACTTCAGATGGAAGCCGGGGAGAGCTTTTTCAAGAATTCTCCCCGGACCGTTTCGGCGGCTAAGTCTCTGCCGCCGCTTTGCGCCCTCAGGCGCTGACGCTCGCAGGAACGTCCTTGTTGCGGTCGCCATGGATGTAGAGCGGGCGCGACTTGCCCTCGACCACCTCGGGACCGATCACCACCTGCTCCACCGAATCCAGGCCGGGCAGGTCGTACATCGTCTCGAGCAGGATCGTCTCCAGGATCGAGCGCAGGCCGCGGGCGCCGGTCTTCCGCTCGATGGCCTTGCGGGCCACCATGGAGAGCGCCTCTTCCTGGAACGTCAGGTCGACATTCTCCATCTCGAACAGGCGCTGGTACTGCTTCACCAGGGCGTTCTTCGGCTCCTGCAGGATGCGCTTGAGGGCGACCTCATCGAGGTCCTCCAGCGTCGCCAGCACGGGCAAACGGCCGACGAACTCGGGGATCAGGCCGAACTTCAGCAGGTCCTCGGGCTCGACATTGCGGAAGATTTCGCCGGTGCGGCGGTCGTCCGGGGCCTGCACGGTCGCGCCGAAGCCGATCGAGGTGCCCTTGCCGCGCGCCGAGATGATCCGCTCCAGCCCGGCAAACGCGCCGCCGCAGATGAAGAGGATGTTGGTGGTGTCGACCTGCAGGAATTCCTGCTGTGGGTGCTTGCGACCGCCCTGCGGGGGCACGGAGGCGACGGTGCCTTCCATGATCTTCAGGAGGGCCTGCTGCACGCCTTCACCCGACACGTCGCGGGTGATCGACGGGTTGTCGGACTTCCGCGAGATCTTGTCGATCTCGTCGATGTAGACGATGCCGCGCTGCGCCCGCTCGACGTTGTAATCCGACGCCTGGAGCAGCTTCAGGATGATGTTCTCGACATCCTCGCCGACATAGCCGGCTTCGGTCAGCGTCGTCGCGTCGGCCATGGTGAAGGGCACGTCGAGGATGCGGGCCAGGGTCTGCGCGAGCAGAGTCTTGCCCGAACCGGTCGGCCCGATCAGCATGATGTTGGACTTCGCCAGCTCGACGTCGTTGTGCTTCGAGGCGTGGGCGAGGCGCTTGTAATGGTTGTGGACCGCGACGGAGAGAACCTTCTTCGCGAAATCCTGGCCGATGACGTAATCGTCCAGGACGCGGCGGATCTCCTTCGGCGTGGGCACGCCGTCGCGCGATTTCACCAGCGAGGACTTCGATTCCTCACGGATGATGTCCATGCACAGTTCGACACACTCGTCGCAGATGAACACCGTCGGGCCCGCGATCAGCTTGCGGACCTCGTGCTGGCTCTTGCCGCAAAACGAGCAGTACAGCGTGCTCTTCGAGTCGTTGCCGCCAGTCTTGCTCATATCGGTCTCCGTTCGCGGGTGCGACGCCAGCCCCGGGGCGCACGCGCATCTTCTAAGATCTAAGGGCGCCCGCCTAAAGAAACAGTCACCTGCGCGCTTTCTGCCGGTAGGTCAGACTCGCGATGCAAGCATGCTGCCGCGACGGGATCAAGGCAAAGCCGCATTGGCGGCCCGCCTCTAAAGGACGCGCCGGGGCCGCCATGCGGCCACGGCGCGGTCGAGATCAGGCTGCGGCCGGCTCGGGACGCTTCTGGATCACTTCGTCGATCAGGCCGAATTCCTTGGCCGCGTCGGCGGTCATGAAATTGTCGCGCTCGAGCGCCTGGACGATGGTGTCGTAGTCGCGACCGGTATGCTTCACGTAGATCTCGTTGAGGCGCTTCTTCAGCGCTTCGATCTCGCGGGCATGGATCAGGATGTCCGTGGCCTGGCCCTGGAACCCGCCGGACGGCTGGTGGACCATGATTCGGGCGTTCGGCAGGGCGAAGCGTTGGCCGGGCTCACCGGCGGTGAGCAGCAGCGATCCCATCGAGGCGGCCTGGCCGACGCAGAGGGTCGTCACCGGGCAGCGAATGAACTGCATCGTGTCGTAGATCGACAGGCCCGACGTCACCACGCCACCGGGCGAGTTGATGTAGAAGGAAATTTCCTTCTTCGGATTTTCGGCTTCGAGGAACAGCAGCTGCGCGACGATCAGCGAAGCGCCGTAATCTTCGACCGGGCCGGTGAGGAAGATGATCCGCTCACGCAGCAGGCGGGAATAGATGTCGAACGCACGCTCGCCGCGGCTCGACTGCTCGACCACCATGGGAACGAGTGCGCTGTTATAATAGTCGACCGGATCTCTCATCATTCTCGTGCCCCAGGCTTCAAGGGGTCCGGCCGCGCGAATGGCGCGCGAGCCGGACGTGTCAGCGAACTACGGCGGCGGTGAACGCAGCCTTTACATCCAAGCCCGCCGCCCTTTTCGGAGCCTCGAGCTCAATCGGCCTTTGCGACGGCCGGGAGATCGTCGCCCGAAGGAGCCTGGGATTTGTCCGTCTCCGACTCCGTCGATCCGGCGCTGGCCGCATCGGCGTCCTCATCCGCGAACAAAGCATCCTTCGAAACAGGCTCTTCGACCAGCTTCACCTGGGCGAGGACATGGTCAACGACCTTCTCCTCGAACAGGGGTGCGCGAAGCTCGGCCAAGGCCTGTGCGTTCTTCCGGTAGAAGTCCCAGACCTGCTGCTCCTGCCCGGGATACTGCCGGACACGGGCGATCAGGGCCTGGTTCACCTCGTCGTCACTGACCTTGATATCGGCGGTCTCGCCCACCTGCGCAAGCACCAAGCCGAGACGGACGCGCCGCTCGGCGATCTTGCGGTACTCGGCCGTGGCCTTTTCCTCGGTGGTTCCCTCGTCCTCGAAGGTCTTGCCGCGGGTCTTCAGGTCCTGCTCGACCTGGGCCCACACGGCAGCGAATTCCTGGTGGACGAGGCTCGGGGGCAGGTCGAAAGCGTACTTGCCGTCGAGGGCGTCGAGGAGCTCCTTCTTGAGCTTGCGGCGCGACTGGGCCTCGAAATCACCACCGAGGGCGCCGGCGACGGCTTCCTTCAGCTTCTCCAGCGATTCCATGCCGAAGCCCTTGGCGAGCTCGTCGTCGATCTTGGTCTCGCCCGGAGCCTGGATCGCCGTGACGGTCACGTCGAACTCGGCATCCTTGCCGGCGAGATGCTCGGCACCGTAGGCCTCGGGGAAGGTCGACTTCACCACCAGCGACTGGCCGACCTTGGCGCCGACCAGCTGGTCTTCGAAGCCGGGGATGAACGAGCCCGAGCCGAGCTCCAGATCCACGCCTTCGCCCTTGCCGCCGTCGAACTCGACGCCGTCGATCTTGCCGACGAAATCGATCGTGACGCGGTCGCCCGTGGCGGCCTCGGCGCCCTCGTCCTTCGGGGTGAAGGCGCGGTTCGAGGAGGCCATGCGGTTGATTGCCTCGTCGACCTCATCGTCGCTCGGCTTGGCGACTTGCTTCGTCAGGGTGACGTCGGACAGGTCGACGAGCTCGAAGCTCGGCAGGACTTCGAGGGCGACGTTGAAGGACAGGTCGTCCTTGGCCTCGAGCGCCCGGTCGACGATGGAAGCCTCACCGGGGAATTCGATCTTCGGCTCGAGGGCGAGCTTGAGGTTGTTGTCGGTGACGATCTTCTGGTTGGCCTCGTTGACCGCGTTCTGCAGCACGTCGGCCATCACCGAGCGGCCGTAGAGCTTGCGCAGATGGGCCACCGGCACCTTGCCGGGGCGGAAGCCCTTGATCTGGGCCTTGTCCTTGAGGGTGGACAGCTCGGTCGTCAGGCGCTCTTCGAGCTCCTTGGCGGCCAGAAGCACCTGGAACTCGCGCTTCAGACCCTGGGAGAGTGTCTCGGTCACCTGCATCGTCGTCTTCCCGCTGTCGTCCGTGTGATCGGTCAAAAAATCTCGAATGGTACCGCCGTCGAGGGCGGGACACCACAGGCGGCGTTTGACGAAGCACGCCCGACCGGAGGCCGACTCCGAGCGGCAGAGCGGGCCGGCCATCGCTGTGAGCCATTCCGTTCCCAACGGCGAAGGCTGGTGCGGGCGGAGGGGCTCGAACCCCCACGACTCTCGTCACTGGAACCTAAATCCAGCGCGTCTACCAGTTCCGCCACGCCCGCAAGCGCCAACGCCCGGCGTGCCTTTTCAGCCGCCAGAGCGCGGTCCTATAGCATGCGCGCGCAAGTCCGCAGCAAAAAAATAAGACCTCGCCCATCAGGGGCGTGGCGGCGGTTGGCGCCGCGCGGGACCGCCGTCTACAAGCGGGCGAAAGCGCCGGATGCGCCTGAGCATCCCTTCATTCCCGTCCGAGGTGACATGCCGAGTTCCGACCTGAAGAATGACCGCCCGCCCTCGGAGACCGGCGGACTGTCCCGCCGTTCCCTGATCGGCCGGGCGGCGGCCCTCGGCCTTGCCGGACCGGCTTTCATCGCGGGCGCGGGGGCGCAAACCGGATCGGGCAAGGCTACCCCAAAGGCAGCGCCCGAGCCAGCCGAGCCGTTGCCCGAACCGCGCGCGCTCGTCGCCGGACCGGGCACGAACCGCCTGAAACCCGAGCCGGCCGCCGAGACGCCGATCTGGACCTTCGACGGCAAAGCGAGCCTTCCCGTCATCCGGGCGAAACTCGGCGACACCGTCCGCCTGCGCGTCGAGAACAAGACGGACAAGCCGCTGTCCCTGCATTGGCATGGGGTGCGCAACCAGAACGCCATGGACGGCGTCGGAGGCGTGACCCAGCCGCCGATCGCTCCGGGTGCGGACTTCACCTATTCCTTCGTCCCGCCGGATGCGGGCACGTTCCTGATCCGGCCCCTCGTCGTGGGCGGTTCGAGCGAACCGTCGGGGCGGGGCCTCGCCGGCGCGTTGATCGTCGAGGAGACCTCGCCGCCCTCGCTCGACCAGGACCTCGCGCTACTGATGCAGGATTGGCGGCTGGAGGAGAACGGCGCACTGATGCCGTTCGGGCAGGCGGCTTTCGCCGCGGCCTCCGGGCGCCTCGGCAATCTCGTCACCATTAACGGCAGGCCGGTCCCCGAAGCGGTGGAGGTGCGCCCGGGATCGCGGATCCGCCTGCGGCTCGGCAATGTCTGCAACGCGCGCGGAACCCGCATCCGGTTCGAGGGCGCCAAGGTCTACGTGGTGGCCGTGGACGGCCAGCCCACCGACACGTTCGAGCCGTTGCGGGCGACGCTGCCCTTCCCCCCCGGCACCCGCTACGACCTGATGCTCGACATGCCGGCGGAAGCCGGCGCCAGCGTCTCGGTCAATGCCCTGGTGGGCAACGGCCTCGTCCTGGCGACACTCACCGCCAAGGGCCAGCCGGTGACGGAGAAGCGTCCGCCGATCGCACCGGTGGGCGAGAACAAGCTCCTGCCCGCCGAGGTCAAGCTCCAGAACGCAATCCGCCGCGACATCGCGATCACCGGCGGCGCCAAGCTCGACAAGGACAAGCCCAACGCCGAACCGGCCTATTCCGGTGATCCGAATCGGGTCTGGGCCATCAACGGCATCACGGGCGCCTCCGGCATCGCTCCCTCCTTCACGGTGAAGCGCGGCCAGGTGGTCGTCCTGGCGATCCGGAACGACACCGCCTTCCCGCAGGCCCTGCACGTCCACGGCCACGCCTTCCGGCTGCTCCACCCGCTGGACGACGGCTGGGAGCCCTATTGGCTCGACACGTTCCAGCTGCTCGAAGGCCGCACGGCCCGGATCGCCTTCAAGGCGGACAATCCCGGCCGCTGGGTCATCGGCTCCACCGTGCTTGAGCGGTTCGACACGGGGCTGTGGACGAGTTTCGAGGTCACTTGACCAGGCCGGCGAGAACCTTCGGCATCATCTCCGGCAGGTCCTCGGCGATGAGGCCCGGCCCATGCCGCAAGCCGGCATCGCCGTGGAGCCAGACCGCCGCGCAGGCCGCCTCGAAGGCGGGCATGCCCTGCGCCAGCAGGCCGGCGACGAGGCCGCCGAGGACATCGCCCGAACCGGCGGTGCCGAGATAGGGCGTGGCGTGGTCGTTGATCGCGGCGCGTCCGTCGGGCGCGGCGATGATGGTATCGGCGCCCTTCAACACCACCACCGCCCCGGCGACAGACGCCGCCCTCAGCGCCCGTTCGAGCTTGCTCGCCTTCGGGTCGATAGCGGCCGTATCGGCGAAGAGGCGGCCGAACTCACCGGAATGCGGGGTCAGCACTGCCTGCCCCCCGCCATCCGCGATGAGGCTCGCCAATTGGTCGACTTGGCCCTTGAAGCTCGTGAGCGCGTCGGCGTCGAGGACGAGGCTTCGCCCGACGCCGGCCGCCACGGCGACACGCTCGCGGGTCGCCTCGCAGCTCCCCATGCCGGGGCCGGCGAGGATGACATTGAGGCGCTCGTCCACGAGGAGATCGTCGAGGTCGTCTGCGGTCTCGCATGGCGTCAGCATGATCGCGGTGAGGTGCGCGGCGTTCTCGGCCATGGCGGCGGCAGGGGAGGCCACGGTGACGAGGCCGGCACCGACCCGCAACGCCGCCCGCGCCGCGAGACGGATCGCCCCGGTCTTGAAGGCGGGCCCGGACAGGGCGAGGACATGCCCCCTGGTGTATTTGTGACTGACGGCGTCGAGCCTCGGGAAATCAGAGTCCCAGAGACCCGGCCCGTTGCGCCAGACCCTCGGCGTGCCGGCCAACCCCTGTTCGACGGCAGCGTCGCCGATGCCGATATCGGCCACATGGAGATGACCGCAATGGTCGCGGCCCGGCTGCAGCAGGTGGCCCGGCTTGAGCGCCACGAAGGTCACCGTCTCGCGCGCCCTGAGCGCCACCCCGCGTAGAGCGCCCGTATCGCCGTCGATCCCGCTCGGAATATCGACGGCGAGAACGGGCACGTTCGCCGCCGCGACCCGCTCGACCATGCTCTTCGCCGCGCCGTCGAGGTCGCGGGACAGGCCCGCCCCGAACAGGGCGTCGATGACGAGGGCGGCCCCCGCCGGATCGGCCTCGGATAGGACGGGCCCCTCCCAGTCAGCGGCGGCCAACGCGGCGTCGCCGGTCAGGCTCTCCACCGGCACGGTGCAGACGAGGTCGACCGCATAGCCGCTGCGTTCGAGGAGGCAGGCGGCAATGAGACCGTCCCCGCCGTTGTTGCCGGGTCCGCACAGGACGAGGATGCGGGAGGGCGCGGCGACCATCGTGGCGGCCCTCTCGGCCACGGCGGCGCCCGCTCGGCGCATCAGCTCGATCCCCGGAACGCCCGCCGCTATGGCGGCGGCGTCCATTCTCCGCATCGCTTCGACGGTGATCAGACGGTGTGGGGGCATTCGAAACTTCGCCTTGTCCATGTGTCCATGCCTGCGCACCGCTCATGCCGCGCCGTTATTTCAGGCGCAAAGCGGGCTTGGCTGAAACGATTTGCATTCGTTGCCTACCGAATGGGCAATTTAACGCCTGTCTCGGGGAAAACGGCGTGGCGAAGGCCGTGCCGCGATGGTAGGAAAAGGGCCCGGAGCAGCATTCAGGTCAGGCCCGTTCGGCATGAAGAAGATCGAAGCGATCATCAAGCCATTCAAGCTGGACGAGGTGAAGGAGGCCCTTCAAGAGGTCGGCCTTCAGGGCATCACCGTGATCGAAGCCAAGGGGTTCGGCCGGCAGAAGGGCCATACCGAGCTCTATCGCGGCGCCGAATACGTGGTCGATTTCCTGCCCAAGGTGAAGCTCGAGATCGTCCTCTCCGACGCTCTGGTCGAAGGTGCCGTGGAAGCCATCCGCAAGTCGGCCCAGACCGGACGCATCGGCGACGGCAAAATCTTCGTCTCGACCATCGAGGAAGCGATCCGCATCCGCACCGGCGAGACCGGCACCGACGCGATCTAGCGCCCGCTTCCGGCGGATGTTCCGGCATGGCTCCGGCCGGCCGGCGGCGGCGGTCGAACGGAACGATGGGGCGAAGGCGCCGGCCTGTTACAATCCGGCCAAGCGCGGCTCTAGCCTCGCGCCGCCCTAGAAGCTAAGTCCCTCGCGCACGCCCCTTCCCAATCCGCGGCACGCCACCGCGTGGTGCGGCAAAACCACGGCCGAGACAGGCTGAGCCTCGAAGGAGACACAGGGATGGCAAAGACCGCCGATCAGGTCCTCAAGGAAATCAAGGACAACGACGTCAAGTACGTCGATTTCCGCTTCACCGATCCCCGGGGCAAGTGGCAGCACGTCACGTTCGACGTGTCCCTCGTCGATGAGGAAATCTTCGCCGAAGGCACGATGTTCGACGGCTCGTCGATCGCCGGCTGGAAGGCGATCAACGAATCCGACATGCTGCTGATGCCCGACCCGGCGACGGCCTGCATGGACCCGTTCTTTTCGGCCTCCACCATGTCGATCGTCTGCGACGTGCTCGAGCCCTCGTCCGGCCTGCCGTATTCGCGCGATCCGCGCAGCACCGCCAAGCTCGCCGAGGCGTTCCTCAAGTCCACCGGCATCGGCGACACGATCTATGTCGGCCCCGAGGCCGAGTTCTTCGTGTTCGACGACGTGAAGTTCGGCTCCGACCCGTACCATACCGGCTTCCAGCTCGATTCGGTGGAACTGCCCACCAACGGCTTCACCGATTACGAGGGCGGCAACCTCGGCCACCGCGTGGCCACCAAGGGCGGCTACTTCCCCGTGCCACCGCAGGATTCGGCGCAGGACATGCGCGGCGAGATGTTGGCCGCCATGCAGTCCATGGGCGTCAAGGTCGAGAAGCACCACCACGAGGTCGCCTCGGCCCAGCACGAGCTCGGCATGAAGTTCGACACGCTGACCCTGCTCGCCGACCATATGCAGATCTACAAATACGCGATCCACAACGTGGCCCAGAGCTACGGCAAGACCGCGACCTTCATGCCGAAGCCCGTCTACGGCGACAACGGCTCGGGCATGCACGTGCACCAGTCGATCTGGAAGGACGGCAAGCCGATCTTCGCCGGCGACAAGTACGCCGACCTCAGCCAGGAATGCCTCTGGTACATCGGCGGCATCATCAAGCACGCCAAGGCGCTGAACGCCTTCACCAACCCGTCCACCAACTCCTACAAGCGTCTGGTGCCCGGCTACGAGGCCCCCGTGCTGCTGGCCTACTCGGCCCGCAACCGCTCGGCCTCCTGTCGTATCCCGTGGACGACGAACCCGAAGGCCAAGCGCGTCGAGGTCCGCTTCCCCGATCCGATGGCGAACCCCTACCTCGCCTTCTCGGCCCTGCTGATGGCCGGCCTCGACGGCATCATCAACAAGATCGATCCGGGCCCGGCCATGGACAAGGATCTCTACGACCTGCCCCCGCGCGAGTTGAAGAAGATCCCCACCGTCTGTGGCAGCCTGCGTGAAGCGCTGACCAACCTCGACCGCGACCGCGGCTTCCTGAAGGCCGGCGGTGTGTTCTCGGACGATCAGATCGACTCCTTCATCGAACTGAAGATGACGGAAGTGATGCGCTACGAGATGACCCCGCATCCGGTCGAGTTCACGATGTACTACTCGCTCTGAGGCGAGCGGGTCGGGCGCGCTCGCCCGGCCATTCGGACAATGCGCGACGCCGGGGCCTGGACAGGGGCTCCGGCGTTTCGCGTTTCACCCCCCCGATTTCGTGACTGATATTATGCTATTATTCCTTTATAGGTATAATAGCTTGATCAAGGGGGTTAATCCGATGTCGTCGAGCACAACTGCGCTGCTGCAGGCGAAATGGCTGATCACGTCGTGCCGTGTTCAGGTCGCGTTTCAGCGATTGCGTCTGTCGCTCCGTGCGTACCACGCCGATCAACCCCGCGTGCCGGCCGGACATCCGGACGGCGGCCAATGGACGGACGGCGGTGCGGGCGACGGATATGATTCCGGTGACGATGCGCGGATCGTCCACGTCTCGGATGACCTCAACCGTCGGTACACGGTCGTGCTCTCCGAAGAAGAGGTGCGCGGCGGCCATACGCTTCGCGAGCATGTCGGTAAGACGGACGCGCAGATGATGCAGCGCGTCCAGTCCAGCAAAAGGAGATTTCTGTTCGTAGACTATGGCCTCAGGCGAGATGGCAAGTTCGATTCTGTGGAGACCGGAAACGATCTCATCAACTGCACCTTGGAACAGAACGCCTCCGAAGTTGATGACGTCGCAATTGGGAAAAAGGCCAATGCATTCCTAAAGTCCCGATTTGGATACAAAACTGGTCGGGAAGCCTACACGGCGGGGCAGCTTGAGCTGTACATGCGTACGACTTACGGTGTCGGAATCTTTATCCTTCACGATCCGGGCAACCCCCGCGGGTCCGCATCCATACCGCCTATCCGGGCAACGACGGAGATTGACATGCGAGCGTCCCCGGAATTCCTGAAGTTCGGCCGTTGGTTCATGCAGGACATCGGTGGCGGCGCGCCGACGCTCGACGAGATGTACGATTTCGTTCTCAACCTCTTCCGCGGCGAGGAGCGCGTCCGGTTGCGGCAGTTCATCGACCGCGCCCTCCGCGAGGCGTCCGACGAGACGTTGAAGGGATTGTGAAAGGAGACGGACGCCGACATCTACTTCCCCACCGCGCAGGATCTGCGCACATTCCTAACCGGCGCCCGCGACCGGCTCTGAACGCCGTTTCGTTCGCCCTGCGCGGGTGTCGGCAGCCTACGATCATCACACATTTCGCGGGATACGCGGCTCTCCTCCCCCTTGTGGGGAGAGGGACGCGCTCCGCCTGTCCGAGGAGTGGTGTGAACCCGGTCGGTCAAAAACTCCGCGTCGGGCGGTCGAGAACGCTGCGTCCCATCAGGCTGGCGGCGAGATCCGTCATCAGGATCGCGGTGCGGCCGCGCTCGTCGAGGAACGGGTTGAGCTCCACGAGATCGAGGCTGCGGACGAGGCCGCTATCGTGCAGCATCTCCATGGCGAGATGCGCCTCGCGGAAGGTGGCGCCGCCCGGAACCGTGGTGCCGACGCCCGGCGCGATGCCGGGATCGAGAAAATCCACGTCGAGGCTCACATGCAGCCATCCGCCGGCGGCGGCCACCCGTTCGAGGAAGGCCTTCAGCAGGATGCCGATGCCGAACTCGTCGATGGCGCGCATGTCGTGCACGGTGATCCCGGCCTCGCGGATCGTCTGCCGCTCCGCCGGATCGACGCTGCGCAGGCCGATCATACAGACGTTGTGCGGTTTCACCGGCGCGACGGGCGGCGGCAGGTAGGGGGCGAACCCCTTGAGACCGATCGCATAGGCCATCGGCACGCCGTGGAGATTGCCGCTCGTCGTCGTTTCCAGCGTGTGGAGATCGGGATGCGCGTCGAGCCAGAGCACGTGCAACTCGCGGCCCGCCTCGGCCGCCCGCCGGCTCATGCCCGAGACCGTACCGGCAGAGAGGCTGTGATCGCCGCCGAGGAAAATCGGCAGGCCCTCGCCCCCGGCCCGATAGGCGGCCTCGCTGAGCGCCGACGTCCAGCGCACGAAGTCGGAGAGGTTGGTCACGCTCGGATTGGGATGGGCGACGGCCGCGCCGGGGGGAGGGGCGATGTTCCCGCGATCCTCCACCACCAGGCCGAGGGAGGTGAGGGCGCCGCCCAAACCGGCGGCCCGGTAGGCGCTCGGGCCCATGTCGCAGCCCAGCCGGCTCGTGCCCTCCTGGACCGGCACGCCGATGAGGATGCAGCGTTTCTCGTCCATGGGTTCATTCTCCGATCCGCCGACACCATAGGGGCCGCGCACGACAGCCGTGAGGCGCGGGCCGGCGGATCGTCATGGCGCCGCAGGATCGGGACCAGCCCGGCCCTCCGCCCGAAGCAGCATCCCGAACAGGTCGCGGGGATCGTCCGGGTCCGCCAGCAGGTCGAGATCCTCGAAAAAGCCGGTGCCGGCCAGCACCGAGCGCAGGTATCGCAGGGCGGAGAAATCCTCGACCGCGAAACCGACGGAATCGAACAGCGTGATCTGCCTGTCGTCGCTCCGCCCCGGCACCTCGCCGGCGATCACCCGCCAGAGTTCGGTGACGGGGTGATCGGCTGGCAATTGCTGGATCTCACCTTCGAGCCGGGTCTGGGGCGCGTATTCGACGACGATGTCCGAACGGCGAAGGATGTCGGGGTGGAGCTCGGTCTTGCCGGGGCAATCCCCGCCGACGGCGTTGATGTGGATGCCGGGGCCGACGAGGTTGTCGGTGAGGATGGTGGCGCATTGCTTGTCGGCCGTCGCCGTGGTGACGATGTCGGCGCCCTCCACCGCCTCGGCGGTGCTCGAACAGATCGCGATCCGGAAGCCAAAACCGGCGAGGTTGCGCCGGCACTTGGCGCTGGCGGCCGGGTCGATGTCGTAGAGGCGCAGGGAATCGATGCCGATGAGGGCCTTGAAGGCCAGGGCCTGGAACTCGGCCTGGGCGCCGTTCCCGATGATCGCCATGGTCCGCGCCCCTTTCGGAGCGAGGTATTTCGCCGCGACCGCCGACATGGCGGCGGTGCGCAGAGCCGTGAGGATCGTCATCTCGGTGAGCAGCATCGGATAGCCGTTGCCGACATCGGCCAGCACGCCGAAGGCGGCCACGGTCTGGCGCCCGCTGCGGGCGTTCTTCGGGTGACCGTTGACGTATTTGAAGCCGTAGGTGGTGCCGTCGCTGGTCGGCATCAGTTCGATCACCCCGTCCGCGCTGTGGGAGGCCAGGCGCGGCTGCTTGTCGAACAGGTGCCAGCGCCGGAAATCCTCCTCGATCGTGGCGGCCAATTCCCGCAGGAACCGCTCGACGCCGATCGCCAGGACGAGCCTCATCATGTTGTCGACGCTGACGAAGGGAACGACATTCAGTTTGTCCGCCATGACGCCTCGTCTCCCGGACCGATACCGAATCGATCATAGGCAGGATGCGCGCCCGCGCGAGGCGGCATAGCCCTTGCTGCGATGGGAGAGGGCGAAATGGGCAGGGCAACATGATCGGCACCTCTCGCCCCGGTCGCTGTGAGGTCGCGTCGCGATGGGGTCGTTGATCGGATCGGACGGGGGACCGAGCGACTGGCGCCGGTCGGTACTTCGGCGCAAACCCATATCCCCCGCGACGCAGGGTGCCGATGCCGGAGCCCGGCCCCTCGAACGCTCCATCGGCCTGTTCCGCCTCGTCATGCTCGGGGTCGGCGCCACGGTCGGCACCGGCATCTTCGTGATCCTGAGCGCGGCGGTGCCGGAGGCCGGCCCCGCCATCCTGGTCTCGTTCCTGCTGGCCGCCGTCACGGCGGGTCTCACGGCGCTCTGCTACGCGGAACTGGCTTCGGCGCTTCCGCTCTCGGGCTCGTCCTATTCCTATGCTTACGCCACCCTCGGGGAACTCGCGGCCTTCCTCGTCGGGGCCTGCCTTCTTCTCGAATACGCGGTCTCCGCCTCGGCCATCGCCGTCGGATGGGGCCAGTATCTCAACGAGGTCTTCGGTGCGCTCATCGGCTGGACCATGCCCGATTCCATCAGCCAGCCCCCCGGCCGGGGCGGCTACGTCAACCTACCGGCCATCGTCCTCATCGGCCTGTGCACCCTGCTGCTCCTGCGCGGCACCGCCGAATCCACTGCGATCAACGCGGTCCTCGTGGTCCTGAAGCTCGCCGTGCTGGTGTTCTTCGCCGTGGTCGCCCTCACGGCGTTCGAGCCTGCGAACCTCACGCCCTTCGCGCCGCTCGGCTGGGCCGGGATCGGCACCGCCGCCTCGACGATCTTCTTCTCCTATATCGGCCTCGATACGATCTCGACGGCGAGTGAGGAGGTGCGCGACCCGGCGCGCACGCTGCCCCTGGGCATTCTCCTCTCCCTGGTCATCGTCACCGCGATCTACCTCCTCGTCGCCCTCGCGGGGATCGGAGCCCAACCCTGGACGCACTTTGCCGGGCAGGATGCCGGGCTGGCGGTGATCCTCAGAAACGTCACCGGGACGCCCTGGCCGGCCCTCGTCCTGTCGATCGGGGCGGTCATCTCCATCTTCTCCGTGACCCTGGTGACGATGTATGGCCAGACCCGCATCCTCTTCGCCATGAGCCGGGACGGGCTGCTGCCGACGCTGTTCCAGCGCGTGGACCGGCGCAGCCGGAGCCCGAACGCCAATACGCTGGTGGTGGGATTCTTCGTCGCCTCGCTGGCGGCGCTCGTTCCCCTCGACGTGCTCGCCAACCTCACCAGCATGGGCACCCTCGTGGCCTTCACGGCGGTTTCCCTCAGCGTGATCATCTTGCGCCGGCGACGCCCCGACTTGCCGCGAGGATTTCGCGTGCCGCTCTACCCGCTCGTGCCCCTCGCGAGCCTCGCCTGCTGCCTGATGCTCATCGCGGCGCTGCCACGGGACACCTACCTGCTCTTCGCGCTCTGGATCGCCGCCGCGCTGGTGATCTATGCCGCCTATTCCCAGCGTCATTCGCGACTGGCTCGGGCCTGAGAGCCGGTCTGATGAGGTTTCCCTGCGTATCCTCTTGCCAGGATCGATCATCCAAGCCGACCACCTCATCCTGAGGTGACCTTTGCGCAAGCAAAGGGCCTTGAGGGAAACCTCAAGTTTGCTCATCGGCGACTGGAGGCCTCCTTCGAGGCCGCTTCGCGGCACCTCAGGATGAGGTGGTGCGTTGGAAAAACACCTCACATCTGCTCTGAGACCAGACTGCGACGAGCGTGCCTCATGGGCTTTGCCTGCCTGCGATGACACGGCGGAGGACCGGTTCCGCCCTGCAAGACGGGCCAGCGGGACTTGCGCCGCCGCACCTCGGTTTCCAGCTGATATCGGCTGTTCCTCAAGCCGATCGAGTGCCGCGATGCCCCGCTTCTTCTTTCACACCCATATCGGCCGGGAGGTCATCGCCGATCCCACCGGCACCGAATTGCGGGATGCCGACCATGCCTGGGAGGTCGCCCGCGACACGATCCAGGCGACGATGAGCGAGGCGGAGGCCCAGGCCCGCCTGATGGGGGCAATCCTCGTCGTCACCGACGAATCCGGCGAAACGGTTCTCGAATTCCCGTTTTCCGAGGTGGTCACCCTCGCGCCGGAAGAGCCGGGCCCCACCGTGCATTGAGTGCCGGCTTGATTGGATGCTCATGCCGGAGCCGATCATCCCAGCAGACCACCTCATCCTGAGGTGCCCGCGACAGCGGGCCTCGAAGGAGCCCTCCAGCGGGCGCGCGATCCCTGGAAGCCTCCTTCGAGGCCGCTGTGCGGCACCTCAGGATGAGGTGAAGCCCTGGGAAAAACAACGGAAACAAGCGGTGAGACGCCCTGTCGCCTCACCGGGTCTTGGGAGCCTCGCTTTCCGCCGTAACGGCCTGCCGGATCGCCGCCAGAAGGGCGCCTTCGAAGAGCAGGGCGGAACCGTAATGGAACTCGAGGTCGAAGGGGCGGCGCGAGTTCATCGAGAGCGAGGCGCTCTGCATCGCCACGAGACGGCCCGACAGGTCGAACAGGCCGGAGCCCGAGCCGCCGAACCCATCGTTGCAATTGTGCCGGGCGCGGCGGATGTCGTCCTCCGTCGGCGGATCGATCTGGTGGATCGCGCAGGTCTCGGTGCTGCTCGGTCCGCGATAATTCTCGTGCCCGCCGGGTGAGACCATCACCACGGGAATCTCCGCGACGCCCGTTGCCAGAGACGGCGCCTCGGGGACCGGCTGCGGCGGCGCGCCGACCACCGCCTCGGTGAGGTCGAGCAAGGCCCAATCGTCGGTGATGTGCAGGGCCTTGGCGTCGGGCGCCGCGCCGAGGCGCAGGCTCGCCGGTACGAAGCCGTAATTCCGCCCGCCGATCTGGAAGAAGCAATCCTCCACCTCCCGCGTCACCTCCATGCGGCGGTTGCGGAAATTGTGCGCGTTCATCACCACGAGGCGTGACGACCCGACGAGCCAGGCCGCCGCCGCCTTCTGCGGGATACCGTCCGGCCGGCGATGGCAGAACAGGACGCCCGCGCCGGGATAGCGGGTGATGTCGGCGCCCGTGAGATCGCGGCGCCCGTCATGCGGATAGAGAGCGGCCATGCGCCCTTCCTCCGCCGAGGCCGCCCCCGACACCATGAGCGCGAGCCCGGCCAGCACCCATCTCCGCAGCGGACGGGACCGGCCATCGTGCCTCCGGCGGATCGAGCTTTCGGCTGCGACAGGAATCATCTGTGATGTGAACCGATGCTGATGCTGCGCCATCGCCGCTCGATCCGGGGAGGAGGGCGGTTCGGAATGTCGTCGGCCTCGCGCACGGGGCAGGGCCCCACGGGGACCGCCTATTCCGGCGGGTCCTTCTTCACGGACACGCACATCTTCACCGCCGATTCCAGCTTGATCTCGCCCGGATTGCCGATATTCGCGGTCTCTTCCAGGCAGCGGATGAAGTAATTCTTGTCGAGCTCGGCGTTCAGGCTGGAGAAGGCCTTGCCCATGCGGGTGGCGAAATCGATCTTCTCGTCCGTGGAGGCGCGGGGCCAGCGCGATACCTTGTCATCCATGGTCAACCGTGCCGCATCGGCAATCGATGGCAGGACAATCAGGCAAATCACGAGCGCAGTTGTTCTTCTGATCATCGGCATGTCTCGTTTTTCTTTCCTACCCACCATCAGTTTAGCGCTGGTCGGCAACGAGTAAAGCACAGGCTCACCGGCACAGGACGCTTTTCCTGCTGCGACACTGTGCATAAACCTTGCGCATCGCGACCGCGCATCGTCCGGCTCCCGTGCCTCTGCGCCACCGAACGCCGGACCGCTCCGAGAGGCCGACGACGACCGACCTGCAGCGCAAGTGCTTCGACCCACAGGGCAAGTGCTTCGACCGAAAGGGAAAGACCGGTCGTTCACCTATGTCGGTCTTCCGCAAGTCTTACCCAGGATCACCCGCCAGACCGGGATAAAAGCATGGAACAAGTTGCCAAATCGTCCTGTAAAAAAAGGTTGAAGTGGCTAAAGACATCAGGCAAAGCAAATGATTATATAGCTAGCCGATGGATCAGTAATAAGTCTTTTATAAGAGCGGCCAGCGTCAGGTTATTCTTATAAATACGTTCATAATATCGATCGACTGACTGTTTGCTGAACCGGCGAAAGCAATGGCTGCGGCCGATCCCCTGGGGTCGAGCACGCGGCAGAAGGGCAGGAGACGCAGAATGAACAGGTTACTGAATTCAGTCTCGGTGCTGGCCGTCTTGGCCCTGGCACCGATCGGATTGTCAGGGATCGCTCACGCCAACGACAAGCTCATCGATCTGTCGAACAGCGATGAAAACTGGGTGATGCCGGGCAAGAACTACGACTCGGACAATTACAGCAAGCTCAAGCAGATCAACACGACGAACGTGAAGGACCTCAAGGTCTCCTGGTCGTTCTCGACCGGCCTGCTCAACGGCCACGAGGGCGCGCCCGTCGTCGTCGACAACAAGATGTATATCCACACCTCCTTCCCGAACAACACCTTTGCTCTCGCCCTCGACGATCCGGGCAAGATCCTGTGGCAGGACAAGCCCAAGCAGAACCCGGCCGCCCGCGCCGTCGCCTGCTGCGATCTCGTCAATCGCGGTCTGGCCTACTGGCCCGGCGACGGAAAGACCCCGGCGCTGATCCTCAAGACCCTGCTCGACGGCAACGTCATGGCGCTCAACGCCGAGACCGGCGAGACGGTGTGGAAGGTCGAGAATTCCGACATCAAGGTCGGCTCCACGCTGACGATCGCCCCCTACGTGGTGAAGGACAAGGTCATCATCGGCTCCTCGGGCGCCGAGCTCGGCGTGCGCGGCTACCTCACCGCCTACGACGTGAAGACCGGTTCCCAGGTCTGGCGCGCCTACGCGACCGGCCCGGACAAGGACCTGCTGCTCGCCTCCGACTTCAACATCAAGAACCCCCATTACGGCCAGAAGAACCTCGGCACCTCCACCTGGGAGGGCGATGCCTGGAAGATCGGCGGCGGCACCAACTGGGGCTGGTACGCCTACGATCCCGGCACCAACCTGATCTACTTCGGCACCGGCAACCCGGCGCCGTGGAACGAGACCATGCGTCCCGGCGACAACAAGTGGACGATGACCATCTTCGGCCGCGACGCCGATACGGGTGAGGCCAAGTTCGGCTACCAGAAGACCCCGCACGACGAGTGGGATTACGCCGGCGTCAACGTGATGATGCTGTCGAACCAGAAGGACAAGGACGGCAAGGACCGCAAGCTCCTGACCCATCCGGACCGGAACGGCATCGTCTACACGCTCGACCGGACGGACGGCTCGCTCGTCTCGGCCAACAAGATCGACGACACCGTCAACGTATTCAAGTCGGTCGACCTGAAGACCGGCCAGCCGGTGCGCGATCCCGAATACGGCACCCGCATGGACCACCTCGCCAAGGACATCTGTCCCTCGGCGATGGGCTATCACAACCAGGGCCACGATTCCTACGATCCCGAGCGCAAGCTCTTCTTCATGGGCATCAACCACATCTGCATGGATTGGGAGCCCTTCATGCTTCCCTACCGTGCCGGTCAGTTCTTCGTCGGCGCCACTCTGAACATGTATCCCGGCCCGAAGGGCGATCGCCAGAACTACGAAGGTCTGGGCCAGATCAAGGGCTACAACGCCATCACCGGCGAGTTCAAATGGGAGAAGATGGAGCGCTTCGCCGTGTGGGGCGGAACGACGGCGACCGCCGGCGGTCTCGTGTTCTACGGAACGCTGGACGGCTACATCAAGGCGCGCAACTCGGACAACGGAGACCTTCTCTGGAAGTTCAAGATGCCGTCGGGCGCCATCGGCTACCCGATCACCTACAGCCACAAGGGTGATCAGTACGTCGCCATCTACTACGGCGTCGGCGGCTGGCCGGGTGTCGGCCTCGTGTTCGACCTTCAGGACCCGACTGCCGGCCTCGGCGCGGTGGGCGCGTTCAAGAAGCTCGCCAACTACACCCAGATGGGCGGCGGCGTGATGGTGTTCTCGCTGAACGGCAAGGGTCCGTACGACGATCCGAGCATCGGCGAGTACCAGACCGCAACCGCCAAATAACGGCTGCATCGGGAAACGAGCGCGTCCCTCTCCCCCTTGTGGGGAGAGGTTAGGAGTGGGGGTGGTTGGGTGACCCGCAGGCTGCAGAGGCCAGCGGAGCCACCCCCACCTCCAACTCCTCCCCGCAATCTCGACGGATCTCGGGCAGGCCCGAGATCCGCTGGGGAGGAGGGCCGCGTCCCACTGCGCCGGCTCGATCCCAAAGAATCCGACCCATAAAAAACAACGGAAACGCTCTCATGTCCTTCGCCAAAGGATGCCTGTCCGTCGCGGCTCTCCTCGCCCTCGGCAGTGCCGCGTTCGCGCAGGCCGATACGAAATCCGCGCCCGACGACACCGTGCTCCGGGTCTGCGCGGCCAACCAGCCGCCGCTCTCGATGAAGGACGGCTCCGGGCTCGAGAACCGCATCGTCTCCGCCGTGGCCGAGGCCATGGGGCGCAAGGCGCAGTTCGTCTGGTCCGACAAGGCGGCGATCTACCTCGTGCGCGACAGTCTCGACAAGAAGCTGTGCGACGTGGTGGTCGGCCTCGACAGCGACGACCCGCGCGTGCTGACCACGAAGCCCTATTACCGCAGCGGCTACGTCTTCATCACCCGCGCCGACCGGGACCTCGACATCAAGTCCTGGTCCGATCCGCGCCTGAAGACGATCGACCACATGGTCGTCGGTTTCGGCACGCCCGGCGAGGCGATGCTGAAGGATATCGGCCGCTACGAGGAGGACATGGCCTACCTCTACTCGCTGGTGAACTTCCGCGCGGCCCGCAACACCTACACGCAGATCGACCCGGCCCGCATGGTCAGCGAAGTCGTCGCCAACAAGGCCGACGTGGCCGTGGCCTTCGCGCCGGACGTCGCCCGCTACGTCAAGGATTCGAGCCAGCCCCTGCGCATGAATCCGGTGCCGGACGATACAGTGCGCAGCGACGGCCAGAAGGTGCCGCAGAGCTTCGACCAGTCGATGGGCGTCCGCCGCGACGACCAGGCCCTCAAGACGGCCCTCGACGCCGCGATCGCCAAGGCTCGCCCGCAGATCGAGGCGATCCTCCGCCAGGACGGCGTGCCCGTCACTCCCGTTTCCAACTGATCCTCCGAACCCTGTCCCGCGTCGCCGGTGCGCTGAGCACCGGTACGCCCACCTCGGCCGCAAGTCCGGGGATAAACAGAGCAAATCGATGCGTCACACGAACCGTGTCCTCGCCGCCCTTCTCGGGCTCGGCCTCGCCTCCGCCGGTCTGGCGGCCCTGGCCCAGCCCTCCGCGGGCCCCTCGACGGGGATCACTTTCCGCAACACCGTGACCGGCGAAGAATTGAACGTCTCGGAAGGCAAGGAAGGCGGGCGCGACACTCCCGCCGTCAAGGAGTTCTTCCAGACCGGCAAGAACCTCTACATCGACGACAAGTCCTGCCTGCGTAACGGCGAGTCGCTGTTCGCGACCTCGTGCTCCGGCTGTCACGGCCACCTCGCCGAAGGCAAGCTCGGCCCCGGCCTCAACGACAATTACTGGACCTATCCGTCCAACACCGAGGATACCGGCCTGTTCGCCACCATCTTCGGCGGCGCCAACGGCATGATGGGTCCGCACAACGAGAACCTGACGCCCGACGAGATGCTGCAGACGATCGCCTGGATCCGGCACCTCTATACCGGTCCGGTCAAGGACGCCGTCTGGCTCAACGACGAGCAGAAGAAGAAATACACGCCCTACAAGCAGGGCGAGACCTTCCCCAAGGACGCTCCGGGCCAGTGCCCACCGCTGGAGTAGCAGTCTTGGGAAGTCACGTCGCGCGAGGATGCCTCGCGCGGTGAGCGAGAAGCGGCGAACGCCGTAACAATCAAACCAGAGGAAACGACCATGCGGACACTCATCACGGCTCTCGCAATCGGTGCGGGCGCGCTGCTCGCCGTTCCCGCGCTCGCCTATGACGGCACCAAGTGCAAGGCCGCCGGCGATTGCTGGCAGCCCAAGCCCGGCTTCCCCGAGAAGATCGCCGGCACGAAATACGACCCGAAGCACGATCCGAAAGAACTGAACAAGCAGGCCGATTCGATCAAGCAGATGGAAGAGCGCAACAAGAAGCGCATCGAAGCCGCCAAGAAGACCGGCAAGTTCGAATACGACGTCACCAAGATTTCCTCCAACTGACGTCGTCGCCGCCCATCGCTTTGGGCGGCCATCACGGTGACCGCGATCCCCTCAGGCGCCTGGACCGCTCCATCCGGGGATCGCGGCCGCTGTCCTCAAAGGCACACCCCATGAATGACATCCGCTCCGGCGACGCGATGCTCACCGATTGGCGCGAGGCGGCCGGCCGTTTCGAACGCGCGGTCCGCGGCGCCGTGGTGGGCCAGGACCGCGCGATCCGGCTTCTCACCATCGCCCTCTTCGCCCGGGGCCACGTGCTGCTGGAAGGCGATGTCGGCGTCGGCAAGACCACCCTGCTGCGCGCCGTGGCGCGGGCGCTCGGCGGCGCCTACGAGCGCATCGAGGGCACGGTGGACATGATGCCGTCAGACCTCATCTATCACACCTACCTCGCCGATGACGGCCGCCCGCGCGTGGAGCCGGGGCCGGTGCTGCGGCAATCCGAAGACCTCTCGATCTTCTTCTTCAACGAGATCAACCGCGCGCGTCCGCAGGTCCATTCGCTCCTGCTCCGCCTCATGGCCGAGCGCAGCCTGACCGCGTTCAACCGCGAATACCGTTTCCCCAATCTCCAGGTCTTCGCCGACCGCAACCGCGTCGAGCGCGAAGAAACCTTCGAACTCCCGGCCGCCGCCCGCGACCGCTTCCTGATGGAGATCGGGCTCGAAGCCCCGCGCGATGCCGAGGCGCGCCGCGCCCTCGTCTTCGATCCGCGCTTCCACGACACCGACGCCCTCATCGCCGGCATCGACGGCGGCGTCCTCGATCACGCCGCCATGGCCGGGATCGGCGCGGCGATCCAGCACGGCATCCAGGCGAGCCCGGCCATCGAGGCCTACGTGGTCGGCCTGTGGGAAGCCCTGGTCCGCCCGCACGAGGCCGGCATCCGCCTGCCCGGCATCGACATGTCGGCGCTGATCCAGGGCGGGGCCTCGCCGCGCGGCGTCGCCTTCCTCGTCCGCGCCGCCCGCGTCCGCGCCTGGCTGGAGGGCCGCGACTGGCTCGTGCCCGAGGATATCCGGGCGATCTTTCCCGAGGTGATGGCCCACCGCGTCTTCCTCGAGCCGATCTACGAGATGCGCCGCAGCACCATCGTGCCGGAACTCTGCCGCGCCGTGTTCGACACCGTGCCCGCCCCGTGACGGCGCCCGAGAGAACGCCCCAGGAGCCGACGCCGGACATCGTCTACCGCCCGCGCGGCCGCGTGCCCGGCACGGTGGCGGGTGCCCATCGCGGTCGCGATGCCGGCGGCCTCGGCACCTTCCGCGACCAGGTGCCGTTCCTGCGCATGCCGGATGCCCGCCGCATCGACGTCCGCGCCACCCTGCGCGACCCGTTCGAGGGCACCTATGTCCGGCGCTTCGAGAGCCGCACGGCGCTCGAAGTCTGGGCGCTGGTCGACCTCTCCGCCTCCATGCGCTTCTCCGGCGAGGCGGACAGGATGGGGCTCGTCTCGTCCTTCTGCGGCTGCCTCGCCGCCTCGGCCACGCGCATCGGCGACGCTTTCGGGCTGATCGGCTGCGACGCCGCATTGCGCGAGGACGTGTTCCTGCCCGCGAGCCGACGCCGCAGCATGGCCGGCGACGTGGTCTCCCGGCTGGCGGGCGCCGCCTGTACCGGGAACCGCGCGGACGGAATGGGGCAAGCGGCCCGCCGCCTCGTCGGCCGGCCCAAGGTCGTGTTCCTGGTCTCCGATTTCCGCTGGCCGGAGGCACTCATCGCCGAGACCTTCGCGAGCCTGTCGCGCCACGACCTCGTGCCGGTGGTCCTGGCCGATTCCGCTGAGGATGACGGCCTGCCCGAATGGGGCCTGATGGAACTCGACGATCTCGAAGGCGCGGGCCGCCGCGTGGTCTTCATGCGCCCCAGCCTGCGCCGCCGCTGGATCGCGCGCGAAGCCGAGCGGGCGGAGACCCTGCGCCGCATCGCCTCCACCTATGGCCGACCGCCTTTCCGCCTCGCGGGCCGCTTCGACCCGGACGCGGTCAGCCGCCACCTCCTGGCGAGTTGAGGCATCCCATGCGCCGCCTCGCCCCGCTCCTGTTCCTGCTCTGCTCGACGCTCGCCGCCCATTCCCAGGTGCGGACCGTCGAGGTGCGCACGCCGCGCCCGTTCGGCTACTTCCTCGGCGATCTCGTCCGCGCCCAGGTCGATATCGTGGTCGAGCCGGGCTTTGCCCTGCAGGCCGCCTCGCTGCCCCAGCCCGGCGCGATCACCTATTGGCTCGACCTTCGCACCGTCGCGGTCACGCAGGCATCCGCGGGCGGCGGCAGCCGGGTACGCCTCGATCTCACCTACCAGAACTTCTACGCCGCCCTCGATGCCCGTGCCCTCGAGATCCCCGGCTTCACCGTCACCTTCGTGAGCGATACGGACAAGGGCGCGACCACGGCCAAGGCCCAGGTCCCGCCCTGGTCGTTCAACATCTCGCCCCTGCGCGAGGTCCAGCCGCCGGCCCGCGAAGACCCGAAGACCTACCTGCGTCCGGACGGGCGGGTCGCCTCCCTCGACACGCAACCCCTCGTCGTCGGAAGCGCCGGCTTCATGGCCATGGCCCTGCTGGCCTTCGCGGGTCTCGCCTGTGACCGGACATGGTGGCCCTTCGCCAAACGCGGAGGAAGGGCCTTCGCGGCGTGCCTGCGCCGCCTGCGCGCCCTCGCCGGACGGGGGGAGGACGAGGCGGCCTACGAGACCGCCCTTCTCGCGCTTCACCGGGCGCTGGACGAAACCGACGGGCGCCGGGTCCTGGCCGACGACCTGCCGGCCTTCCTCACCCGCCACCCCGCCTATACGCGGGAACGGGCCGGCCTCGCCGCCTTCCTCGACGCCTCGCGCCACAGCTTCTTCGGACCCGGTCCGGCCGCCGCCATGCGGCGCCTGCCGCTGGCCGACATCGTGGCCCTGACCCGGAAACTCACCGCCATCGAGCGGGAATCATGAACGAGCCGAAAACCCGTCCGATGGCGGTCGAATCATGGGTCTGATGGCGGTGGTGTCATGCGCCTGATGGCGGATTTTCCCTGGGTGCTCTGGCTGCTGCCGTTGGCGCTGCTGCCGCTCGCCGCGTCGAGCCAGCGGGTCACCCCGCTGTCCAGCATCGCGGCCAGCCCCGTCGACAGCCTGTCGCGCCTCATCGGCTGGGGCCTGCGCCTCGCCGGCATCCTCGCCATCGCCGGCCTAGTCGTCGCCCTGTCCGGCCCTTATCGCCAGGGCGAGACCATCACCCGGACGGGCATCGGCGCCCAGGTCTCGATCCTGGTCGATCGCTCTGGCAGCATGAACGAGACCTTCGCCGGATTGCAGCCCTCCGGTGCCGAGGAATCGAAGGCGGCGGCCTCGCGCCGGCTGCTCGGCGAGTTCGTCGGCAGCCGCGCCCATGACCAGTTCGCCGTCTCGGCCTTCTCCACGGCCCCCATGCTGGTGGTGCCCATGACCGATCGGCACGAGGCGGTCCGCGCGGCCATCGCCGCCATCGACCGGCCGGGCCTCGACTACACCAACGTGGCGCGCGGCCTCGGCATGGCGCTCTCGCAGTTCGGCGCCAGTACCGCCAACGTCTCGCGCGCCCTGCTCATCGTCTCCGACGGCGCGGCGGTGATCGATCCCCGCGTGCAGGGGACGTTGCGCGCCGAGTTCGCGCGTATTCGTCCGAACCTCTACTGGTTGTTCCTGCGGACGAAAGGCTCGCCCTCCATCTCCGACCGGCCATCGGGCGAGGACACCCCTCAGGCCGCGCCCGAACGTCATCTCGACCTGTTCTTCAAGAGCCTCGGGACACCCTACCGCGCCTTCGAGGCCGAGGGCGCCGAGGCGGTGGCCGATGCCATCGGCCAGATCGAGCGCCTGGAGCGCGACCCGATCCCCTACATCGAGCGGCGGCCACGCCGGGATCTCGCAGGATGGGCCTATGGAATCAGCCTGTTGGGCTTGATCCTACTCGTCGCGGCCAAGCTCGCCGAGGCGGATCTCAGCTTGCGCCGGCTGGTGGCTTCCGCCTCCGCCGCGCCGGCTCCGCACCCGCAGAGGCTCGCCGCATGAAGGCGTTCTTAAAACCAATATCGCCGCAGCGCGCCAACCCTCCCCCCTCTGCGGGGGAGGGTGGTCGCACAGCGACCGGGAGAGGGGGCGACCTCTCCGGACAGCGCGCTCCCCTCTCCCGACCCTCGCTCACGCGAGGGCCCCCCTCTCCCGCAGAAGGGAGAGGGGGAGCCGGTGCCGGACTGGGCGGCGCCCTGCGCCGCGCCCGCCCGCACCTTCTCCTCGCCCTGCCGATTCTGCTGCTTCTCGTGGCCCTCGGCTTCGGCGCGGCGGCTTGGCGCATGGCGCGGGACAACGCCACGATCGCCGCTCTGGTGGCCGGCAAGGACGTCCCCGTTTCCATCGACGCGCCGGCTCCGCTCTTGCTGGCGCGGGTACAGCACCTCGCCCGCCGCGGCGTGACCGAGGAGATCGAGCCGCTGATCGAATCCCTCGACCGCCGGGGCGAGACCGACCTCTCCGCGCGCGCCCGTTATGCGCTCGGCAATGCCCGCCTGCGCCAGGCCTTCGACCATCTGGAACGGAGCAACCTCGATCCGGCCGGACCGCTCATCACCTTGGCCCGTCAGGATTATCGGCGCGCGCTCCAGGGTCGGCCGGACCTCTGGGACGCCAAGTTCAACCTCGACGTGGCCTCGCGCCTGCTCCGCGACTTTCCCGAATTCGACCGCAAGACCGGAGACGAGTTGAAGGCCGAACCGAAGAAGATCTGGACAGAGATTCCCGGCCAGCCGCGAGGCGAGCCGTGAGCGCGCCCGGCCTCATCCGCCGAAACCTGCGCGACCGGCGGCTCCAGCTCCTGACCGCCGCACTGGCGCTCGTGGCGCTCACCTTCGTGGCTCGCCCCCTGCCGCTGACCCGCAATGGCGTCGAGATTCTGGCGGTCCTCGACATCACCGGCAGCATGAACGTCCGCGACTACGTCGGCCCAGACGGCAAACCGCAGAGCCGTCTGGACACGGCGAAAGCAGCCCTGCGCGAACTCGTCACCGCGCTGCCCTGCGGATCGCGCGTGGCATTGGCCCTGTTCACCGAACGCCGGCCATTCCTGCTGTTCACCCCCATCGAAGTCTGCGCCGATTTCGGCCCCCTGGACGGTGCGCTGAGTGCCCTGGATTGGCGCATGGCCTGGGAAGGCGACAGCCGCATCTCGGCCGGCCTGTTTCGCTCTGTGGAGATGGCGGCCGGTCTCAGCACCGACCTCGTCTTCATCACCGATGGTCAGGAAGCGCCGCCCCTGCCCAGCACCGGCGGCCCCACCTTCGACGGAAAGCCGGGCGCCGTGCGCGGGCTCATCGTCGGCGCGGGGGCCTACGCCCTGTCGCCGATCCCGCGCTACAACGATCGCGGCCGTGAGACCGGCTTCTACGGATCGGGCGACGTCCAGCAGGAGAACCGGTTCGGGCCGCCCCCCGCCGATGCCGAGAGCCGCGAGGGCTACAACCCACGCAATGCCCCCTTCGGGGCCGCGGCGGCCTCGGGCACCGAGCATCTTTCATCCGTGCGCGAGCCTTATCTCAAGACCCTCGCGCAGGCGACGGGCCTGACCTACGCCCATCTCGATGGCCCTTCGGGGCTTGGGAAAGCTTTGACGGGCGCGGCGACCCCGCGCCCGCTCCCGGGCAGCCTCGACCTGCGCCCCGTCTTCGGCGGGATCGCCCTCGCGCTGATCCTCGCCGTCTTCGCCGCCCCTCTGTTCGGGGCCGGCCGTTTTGTCCCGGTAAAAAAGGTCTGATCGATGCGTTTTGCCCTGCCGTCCGCGTTCCTCGCTCCCCTGGCAGCCACCGCCTTCCTCGCAACCACGGCCCTCGCGCACGGCCCGACGCCGCAGAAGGTGGACCAGTCCATCGCCATCGCGGCAAAGCCCGATGCCGTCTGGGCCGTGGTCGGCGACTTCGCCGGCATCTCGAACTGGCATCCGGACGTGGCCAAGAGCGTCGGCACCGGCGGCAACGCCTCGGGCGGTCGTCGGACGCTGACCCTGAAGAACGGCGGCACCCTCGACGAAGGACTCGACGAGTGGGATGCAGCCAAGCGCAGCTATTCCTACCGTCTCGGCGATGCCGACCTGAAGGCGCTGCCGGTCTCCTCCTACTCGGCGACGATCACCGTCTCACCGGACGGCGAGGGCTCGAAGGTCGAGTGGCTCGGCCGCTTCTATCGCGGCGACACCGGCAACGAGCCACCGGAGGAGCTCAGCGACGCCGCCGGCAAGGATGCCATGAACCTCTATTTCAGCAACGGGCTCAAGGGTCTGAAGGCGCGCCTGGAGGGCAAGACGGCGCGATGAATCCTTCGCGCCCGATGCTCCTTGCCGGTCTCGTCCTGACGCTCTCCACCCCTCGGGTGGAGGCCGGGCCCGTCTATGTGGCGAGCCAGGGAGCGGGGACGCTGAGCCGCATCGAGGCCGGGGCAACCACGGTCGCGGCTACCATCGCGGTGGGGCAGGGGATCGCGCAGGTAGCGGCCGGACCGAACGGCCGCCTCTACCTGAGTCAACCGGACCATGCCGGAATCGACGTGGTCGATGGACGAACCCGCGCCGTGCTGAGACGCCTGCCGTTTCCGGGACAGGCCTTCGGCATCGCCGCCTCGGCGGACGGGCTGAGCCTCTTCGTCGGCGACTGGGCCGGGGGGCGGGTGGTCCGCCTCTCCGCATCGACCGGAGCCGTCGAGGGCGACTGCCCCGTGGGCAAGGACCCGGCCGGCCTCGTCCTGGATCGGCGCGGCCGGCTCTACGTGGCCGACCGCGAGAGCCGGCAGGTGAGTGTCATCGACACCGCGCGCATGGAGCGGGTGGCGACGGTGCCGGTGGGCGAGGGGCCGTTCGCCCTCGGCCTGAGCCCGGGCGAAGACAGGCTCTACGTGGGCAATGTCCGCAGCGGCGACCTCAGCGTCGTCGACACGGGCAGCTTGACGGTGACGACCACGGTGAGGATCGGCGGCATGCCCTACGGCGTCGCGACCAGCGAGGACGGCAGCCTCGTCCTCGTCACCAACCAGCAGGCGGGCACCGTGGCGGTGCTCGACTCAGACAGCCTCGATCTCAAGACGACGATCCCGGTCGGGCGCTATCCCGAAGGGATCGCCGTCGATGGGTCCTTCGCCTATGTGGCGAACTGGTTCTCGGATTCGGTCTCGGTCATCGACCTGAGATCGTTGAAGGAAACCGCCCGCATCCCCGTGGCGGAGGGGCCACGCAGCCTCGCCGTCGGCGCGAACCCGGAGGCGGTGCGATGAAACGGATCAGCCACGCGATCCTGTGCCTCCCCCTCGCCCTGGCGGCCTGCGACAAAGGCGAGGAGGCCGGCAGCGAGGCAGCGAAGACCGAGGATCAGGCCCTCGTCGCCACGAAATCCGATGCGGACGTTCCGACCTGGCTCTCGCATACGGACCCCACCGAGCCGGCCCGGTGGCTCGCGAGCCGCGAGATCGGCAGGCCCGCCGCGGAGGTGGGCTCGCAGACCGAGCATCTCCGCCACAGCCTCGCCCGCGCCAAGGCGGTCTTCATCGAGGATCCGCGCATGATGGCCAACCGCATCGTCCAGCTCGGCGAGATGCTGGCCGAGGCGGGAAAGCCCGAACCCTATGCCGATCTTCTCGACGGGCTGGAGGAGGTCGCCGCCGCCACCCACCGCAAGCAGCTCTTCGGCGAGATGTGCCAGCACTATTACAACACGCGCCAGCAGGGAGCCGACCGGGCAACGACTCTGGCGAGGCTGAAGGAGCGTTACTCGCTCCAGGGTGAGGGACGAGCCCCCCGTGAACGGGAGAACCGGCAATGACGGCCGTCCTCGTCGTGGACGATCATCCCGTGGTCCTGCGCGGCTTCCGGCGCCTCATGGAGGATGCGGGCGTCGAGACGATCCATGAGGCCACCGACATCATGTCCGCCTACCGGATCTTCCACCGCCTGCGCCCGCAGATGGTAGTCGCCGACCTGAGTTTGCAGGGCGAGGGACTGTCCGGCCTGTCGCTGATCCGGCGCATCCATAATCTCGCGCGGGACACGCGGATCCTCGCCTTCAGCATGCACAACGACCCGATCATCGTCTCGCGCGCCCTAGAGAGCGGCGCCATCGGATACGTCTTCAAGGATGTTCGGACATCGGAATTCCTCAAGGCCTTCGAAGCGGTACGCGCCGGGCGTAGCTATCTCGACCACGATCTCGCCGTGGAGATTGCAGTGCTGCAGGCCGGAGCCCGTCGCTCGCCCCTGGCTGATCTGAGCAGTCGCGAGCGCGAAATCCTTTCGCTCCTCAGCCGCGGCACCTCGTATCAAAGCATCGCCGACGCGCTATCTATCAAGTACAGAACGGTTCTCAACACCTGCTCCGCCATGCGTCAGAAGCTCGGTGTCAGCACGCTGGCAGACCTCATTCGTATCGCGGTAGATCAGGAAAATCGATTGCGCTGAACGATGGTCTGAGACCCATGCAGCGCAACGATCCTTCGCTCTTGGCGAAGGATCGGTCAGCGATATCCGAATTGCGAACCACTCCAATTCGAGAGCACTGTCCCCTCCGACGATACCGGGCAACCGCTTTTCACAGCCCGAGCGGAGCGTTCCCGGCAGATGCAGGCGGCGACCACCCTGACAGGCGATTGGACGATGGTCGTCACCGCGCTGTTGCTCGCCGTCTGCATGGGTCTGTGGGCAAGTGGCATCGTGGCCGAAGTGGTAACGGCGATGATGTTCTTCGCCGCAGCCATGCTTTTCAAGCTCGCTCCCGCAGCGACGGTCTTTTCTGGCTTCTCATCATCCGCTTTCTGGCTCGTTCTGAGCGGGATGGTAGTCGGTCTCGCGATCACCCGAACAGGCCTTGGCACTCGCTTGGCGCGAAGCCTCGCGGGCCGGCTGACCGGATCCTATACCGGTTTTGTAGCGGTCATCGTCACCCTGTCATTTGCCCTTGCCTTCGTAATGCCCTCCAATCTCGGGCGCATCGCCCTGTTGATCCCGGTGGTTCTGGCCCTTTGTGATGCATTCGGCCTGGAGCCTGGCCGCCCCGGGCGAAACGGCGCGGTCCTCGCCGTAGCCCTGGCGACACCATTGCTCTCAGCGGCGATCCTCCCCGCCAACGTCCCCAACCTGGTCATGGCTGGCACGGCGGAGACCCAATACGGCCTGCATGTCGGCTACCTGCCCTATCTGCTGCTCCACGCGCCGATCCTCGCCGGTGTGAAGGGGATCCTTCTGGTGGCTATCATCGTGCGCCTTTTTCCAGACCGGATGAGCCCAGCCACCATCGGTATCGGCGAGACAGGACCGGCTTTTTCCGCGCCGGAAGTGCGATTGACAATCATCCTGGCACTGACGCTGGGTTTCTGGGTGACGGACAGCCTTCACCATATCGCTCCGGCCTGGATCGGGCTGATCGCAGCAGTGATCTGCCTCCTGCCGCGCGTCGGCGTCCTTCCGGCGGAAGCCTTTGGCGCAGTGAACCTGAGAACCTGCTTCTACGTGGCCGCTCTCCTCGGGCTGGTCGCCGTGATCAATGAGACGGGCCTCGGCGCTCGGTTAGGCCATGTCCTACTTGCCGTAGCTCCGCTGGAACACGGAGCATCGGCGCAGAATTTCGGCGTGTTGACGATCATTGCGGCGCTCTTTGCCATCGCCGTCACAGCCAACGGCGCTCCCGCCCTCTACACAGCCTTGGCCGGTGAGATGTCCCGCGCGAGCGGTCTGGACCTCGCGAGCGTGGTGATGATCCAGGTCGTCGGATACTCGACCCTGTTCCTTCCCTACCAGGCTCCGCCCATCGTGATGGCAATGGATCTCGGCCGGGTACCGCTCCGATCGGCGACCATTCTGACGCTCGTAGTCGGTCTGTCGTCACTGCTCATTGTAACGCCGCTCGACTACCTCTGGTGGCGTATTCTCGGCCAGATTCCATGAGGACGAGCCGAATGACGATCATGTGAGTGTGTCACACCGCAATGCACATCTAACCGGCTTGCGCATTGGCGCATGGCCCTTACCCCTTTAGAGACGGTCCAATCTGAGCAGCATACCTGCTGGCATTGGCCCCAAAGTGCCGAGGACTTTCGCAGAATGGCCCCCACCGTCAGACCCACGATCGCGCAGCCGCTCTCGCCCTTTCTCCAGATCTACCGCTGGACCTGGACCATGGCGATGTCGGTGTTCCATCGCGTCACCGGTACCGCTCTCTACGGTGGAACCGCCCTGGTAGCGATTTGGCTCGTCGCACTTGCCTCCGGCTCGGCTGCGTACGGCTGGGTCGCTTGGTTCTTCGGCTCCATCATCGGGAAGCTGGTCCTCTTCGCCTACACCTGGATCCTGATGCACCACATGCTCGGTGGCCTGCGCCATTTCATCTGGGATTTTGGCTACGGCTTCGACCGTGAGCAGCGATTGGGCCTGGCTCGCGCGACCCTCATCGGCTCCGTGATCTTGACCGTCCTGATCTGGGCGCTCGCCCTCGTCCTGCGCTGAGGAGCGACTCCATGGTAGACAACCGTCAGAACACGAACGTGACCATGCGTACCCCGCGTGCGCGGGTGAAGGGTCTCGGCGCCTCCGGCCACGGCGCAGGGCATTTTTGGCAGCAGCGACTGACCGCCGCCTCCAACGCGCCTTTGATGCTCGGCTTTGTCGTCATCGTCGCAATGATGGCCAATCGGCCTTACCCCGAGGCGGTCGCGCTGATGTCGCACCCGCTCGTTGCACTCGTTCTTATCCTCGCCGTGATCTCGGTCACGCTCCACATGAGGATCGGCATGCAGGTCATCATCGAGGATTACGTCCACGACAAGGGACTGAAATTCTTGAGCCTGTTCGCCAACAATGCCTATGCGGTCGTCGTCGCCGTTGCCTGCCTCTACGCGATCCTGCGCGTGAGCCTCGGCAAGCTCGTCTGACCCGCCCACGAACCCGAAGGATCTGCCCATGGCCACCAACGGAACCAGCGGCAACGGCGCGCCCGCCTATTCCATCATCGACCACACCTTCGACGTGGTGATCGTCGGCGCCGGCGGGGCCGGTCTTCGCGCCACGGTGGGCTGCTCTCAGGCTGGTCTCCGCACGGCCTGCATCTCGAAGGTTTTCCCGACCCGCTCGCATACCGTGGCGGCGCAGGGGGGAATCTCTGCCTCCCTTGGTAATATGGGCGCGGACGATTGGCGCTGGCACATGTACGACACCGTGAAGGGGTCGGACTGGCTCGGCGACCAGGATGCCATCGAGTACCTGGTGCGTAATGCGCCCGCCGCCGTCTATGAGCTGGAGCATTGGGGCGTCCCCTTCTCCCGCACCGAGGAAGGCAAAATCTATCAGCGCCCCTTCGGCGGCATGACCACCGATTATGGCAAAGGCACCGCACAGCGCACTTGCGCGGCGGCCGACCGCACCGGCCACGCTATGCTCCATACGCTTTATGGGCAGGCAGTGAAGAACCATACCAACTTCTTCATCGAGTACTTTGCCCTCGACCTCATCATGGACGAGGAGGGCCGTTGCCTCGGCGTCATCGCCATCGATCAGGCCTCGGGTGAAATCCACCGTTTCCGTGCCCAGATGACCATCCTGGCCACCGGCGGCTACGGACGCTCGTATTTCTCGGCAACCTCGGCCCATACCTGTACGGGTGACGGCAACGCGATGGTGCTACGCGCCGGCCTTCCATTGCAGGACATGGAATTCGTGCAGTTCCATCCTACCGGTATCTATGGCGCCGGCTGCCTCATCACCGAGGGTGCCCGCGGTGAGGGCGGCTACCTGACCAATTCCGAGGGCGAGCGCTTCATGGAGCGCTATGCTCCAAGCGCCAAGGACCTCGCCTCGCGCGACGTGGTCTCACGCTCGATGACCATGGAGATCCGGGCCGGGCGCGGCGTCGGGAAGTCAAACGACCACATCTATCTCCATCTCGACCATCTCGACCCGGCGATTCTGCACCAGCGCCTGCCGGGCATCTCAGAATCTGCCAAAATCTTCGCAGGCGTCGACGTCACCAAGGAGCCGATCCCGGTCCTGCCGACCGTACATTACAACATGGGCGGCATCCCGACGAACTATCACGGCGAGGTACTGACCCTGAAGAACGGCAACCCCGACACGGTGGTGCCGGGCCTGATGGCGTTGGGTGAAGCTGCCTGCGTCTCGGTGCACGGCGCCAACCGTCTCGGCTCGAACTCCCTCATCGACTTGGTGGTGTTCGGCCGCGCAGCCGGCCTACGCTGCGCCGAGATCGTCGAGCCGGGCCGTCGCCAGATGGATCTGCCTAAGGATTCGGCCGACAAGGCCCTCGGTCGCCTCGACCGCTTCCGTTATGCTGATGGCGGCACGCCGACGGCGGAACTGCGCGCCGAAATGCAGAAGACCATGCAGAACAATTGCGCGGTCTTCCGCACCGGCGAGGTTCTGGAAGAAGGTAAGGCTCTGATCCATAAGGTCTGGCAAGGCGAAGCCGACATCAAGATCACCGATCGCTCGCTGATCTGGAACACCGACCTGCTCGAGACGCTCGAGTTCGATAATCTGATCGGTCAAGCCGTCGTCACCATGGAATCGGCTGCCAACCGCAAGGAAAGCCGCGGCGCTCATGCTCGCGAGGACTATCCCGATCGTGACGACAAGGAATGGATGAAGCACACGCTGTCGTGGCTAGACGACAAATCTCAGCAGGTGAACATCGATTACCGTCCGGTCCACACCTACACCATGTCTAACGAGATCCAATACATCGAGCCGAAGGCTCGCGTTTACTAGGAAAGCGGCTGCGGTCGCTCCCGACGATGGTACTCACGAGACGGATTTAGGCACGCCGAACCATGGCCCAATTCAACCTACCCAAGAACTCCCGGATTACCGAGGGCAAGACCTGGCCTCGGCCGACCGGGGGCAACAACCTTCAGGAATTCCGGATCTATCGCTGGAATCCGGATGACGGCGCCAACCCGCGTGTCGACGTTTATCAAGTCGACCGCGACGATTGCGGGCCGATGGTTCTCGACGCCCTCCTGTGGATCAAGGCCAAGGTCGATTCGACGTTGGTGTTCCGCCGCTCCTGCCGTGAGGGTATCTGCGGCTCCTGCGCTATGAATATCGAGGGTCAGAACGCGCTCGCCTGCACCATGGGCATCGACGAATGCCAGGAGCATGCGAAGGGTAAGAAGACCGGCGCAGTGCGGATCTACCCGCTCCCGCACATGCCGGTCCTCAAGGATCTGGTACCCGACCTGACCAACTTTTTTGCTCAGCATGCCTCGGTCGAGCCCTGGCTCCAAACCGAGACACCGTCCCCCGAAGGTGAGTGGAAGCAGACCCCGGAGGACCGTGCCCAACTCGATGGTCTCTACGAATGTATCCTGTGCGCTTGCTGCACCACGTCCTGCCCAAGCTATTGGTGGAACGGCGACCGCTTCCTGGGTCCCGCTGCGCTTCTACAGGCCTATCGCTGGCTCATCGACAGCCGTGACGAGAACACCGGCGAGCGTCTCGACGCTCTTCACGACCCGTTCCGGCTTTATCGCTGCCATACGATCATGAATTGTGCCAATGCCTGCCCGAAAAGCCTCAATCCCGCAAAGGCCATCGCTGAGATCAAAAAGATGATGGTGTCGCGCGAAATCTGATACCTGAGCCCACGACACCGAACCGCTACCAAAGCCGAGATGCCCAACATCTCGGCTTTGGTTATTCGTAGCCCTATTTCGTGATTTTTACCGAGACCGGATCGCTTGAAGGAAAGGTCTCCTCCAACGCTTCATCGAGTCGTTCGCTCATCTCATCCTGGTTATTACCGGGATTCGTCTTGTCACCGCCGCGCGCCGGGTCAACGCGAGGTTTCTCGTCGGCATCGGACGTGGCTTTTGGCTTCGGGTCGGACATCAGCGTCTCCTGGTGCTTGCCCGGTCATCACCGGGGTTGCGCATTCACCTCGACCAACGCGGATGGGACGACGCCCGATCCCTTTCATCGCTGGCGGTACGGCGGCTCGTCTGTGAGACGGTGGCGTTTACCGGACATGAGTCGATCGTCGCTACCCTGGCCATACCGGCCGGAGCCTCATGGGATCCTCGAGCTGGCCGAGGGATCGGGCGCGCCATGCATATCGTGATCCTCGCCGAGTTCGCCGTAGCGAGTGGCGGTGCTGAGAAAGTGGCGGTCGAATCTGCGCACGGCCTCGCTAAGGCGGGGATCGACATTACCTACATCCAAGCCATCGACGGCGCGGTGGATCCGTTACTCGATCATCCGAACATCCGGCACATTACCCTCGGTAACGCAGACATCTGGAGTCGCCCCCCTATGGAGGCGGCCTTGTCTGGCCTTTGGAATTGGCAATCCGCCGCACGCTTGCGCTCCATACTTCGCAGCCTCCCGAGGCCAGCAGACGTTATCCACCTGCATCAATGGACCCGGAGCCTTTCACCCAGCGTGTTCCCTGTCTTATTCGACAGCGGCGTCCCCGTGGCGGTGACGTTGCACGATTACTTTCTTTCCTGCCCCAACGGCGTCTATTACCGGTTCGACCAGGATCGCCCATGTGGACTGAAGCCACTCTCAAAGTCCTGTGTCGTAGCGCCTTGCGATCCAAGAAGCCGCTTTCACAAGGCCATCCGGGTAGGGCGAAGCGTCGTTCAAAGCCGTGCCTTGCGACGGCGCCATCTCGATCTGGTCCATGTCTGCGATGCCAGCCTCCGCCGCGCTGACGATCTGCAAGGCTCGTTCTCCGTGACGCATCATCGGGTCGACAATCCCGTCCGGGTGGAAAGGGGAGTACGGGCCAACCCGGCTGGGGCGGCAGCTATTGCCTATGTAGGTCGCCTGACGCGCGAGAAAGGCGCGGACCTCGTCGCCGAGGCAGCACGCGATGCCGGCATGCCGGCCCTCTTCATCGGAACTGGACCATTAGAGGCGGAACTGAGCGTGCAGCCGCATGTGGAAATGCTGGGATGGCGCTCTCCCGACGAGGTATGGACCATCCTTGCTCAACGTGCGCGTGCCGTGGCCGCGCCGTCCCGGTGGTACGAGACGGGACCTCTCACCGTCTACGAGGCTTTGGCGACCGGGCTTCCTGTCATCGCGTCAGACCGCTCCGGTGCCGCCGAGAAAGTCGTCAACGGCGTTACCGGTTATGTAGTCGCACCGGAGCGGACAACGCTCGCGGCGGCTTTCCGAAATCTCGACGCGATGACAGCGGAGACGCTCGGGCGTTCCGCTCACGCTAGATATTGGAACGCGCCGATGTCGATCGACGCCCATGCCGATGCACTTGTCCGCCTCTATCGAAGGATCACCCGAAACGTATCGCCTGCAACGCCCGATGTCTTAGAAACACCAAGTCATCGATAGCTGCAGAAAACCTGTGCGTCGGCTCCCACGTGAGATCCATCGAAAAGGATCATCCTCAAGCCCAACATGCTCAACACAGCCGCCAATGAATCGTTACTGCGGACGTCATATTTCACAATTCCTGACTTGCTGGCCTACATTGCATGCTCAGATCCTTCGGCATCCCGCTAATTTGAATCCAACACCGGGATGGCACTGCTACCGGTGGGCTCCGCTAAACGCCCCATCTTGACTTCCATATTGCACCGCAACATATCGATAGTGCGGCGCGTCATCCCGTGTCGCCACCGCTCATTCAGAGAGGAACGACATGAACGCGCCAACCTACGAGATTCCTGCCGAGCTTCGCGACTTCGCGGAGAAGAGCGTCAGTCAGGCCCGGACTGCCGTGAGCAGTCTGCTCGGCACGGTCGTCAAATCCGCCGAACAGCTTCAGACATCGTCCAACACGGTGCATGAGACGATCCAGTCCGTGATCGCCAAGGGCCTTGACCAAGTCCAGGCGAATGCAAGCTCGACGTTCGACTTCGCTCAAAAGCTGGTGCGTACCCGCGACGTGAAGGAAGCGTTCGAGTTGCAGAGCGCGTTCCTGCACAGCCAGATTGCCGCGATTCAGACCCAGGCCAAGGATCTCGGCGCCCTGGCGCAGAAAGCGACCAAAGGCGCCTGAATTTGCCTCTATGCGCGGACTGGCCAATTGCCAGTTCGCGCGCAAACCGGAGAAGCGGTATGGTGTCGGCGCAGTAAATGCGGTCCAACCGGAGTTCCGGCATGAACCGCGGAGGGCGCCGACCGGTACCTGGCGATGCATGTCCGACGATGGATGAAGGGGACGCGAATCATGGCAATACGCCGACCAGCACGCTCAGTAGAGCGCCCCAGAAGCAAAGCCAATCGATCGACCCAGCCTGCCAATGCGGACGCCGCTTCGACGACAGCCGAAGCGCCGGAGATCGTAACGAAGCCGCTCGAGGTGGCTCCGACCTATCAATCGTCGAGTATCGATTCTGCCTTGGCCGGGGCATCTCTGCCTGACGGCTCTACCCCGGTCATCGCGCCCCTGTTGGAGACCGTGTCTTCAGATGCTTTGACGGCCGGACAGTCTGTGACGGAGCTCCATTCCGGCATAGCAGAGACGCTCGCGGAGGATGGGGCATCCGAAGTTCACGCGCCTGCCGCCGTAAACGTATCCAACGCCGCGCAAGATGATGCGCCAGGACATGCCGGCGATGGCGAGGCGCGAACGGAGCACGAGGCGGAACTCGCATCTCTCCTGCCTGCCGAGATTGAGAGTGCGATCTCCTCGGCGAAAGATCTTGCCGCTCAGTCGCCAACCATTGAGGCCCCCTCGGCATTGAAGGAAATAACTGCGGCCAACGATACGCTGGCGACCTATGTCCGCAACGAGAGCATTGCCACTCTTGCGCATTGGCGTGCCTTATCGGCGGCGAAGAACCCCGCTGATGCTCTCCGTCTCCAAGTGAATGAAATGCAACGGGCAGCCGACGCCTCTCTCAGCTGCATTGCGAGTCTTGCCCGCCGCGCGGGCCGCATCGCCGACACGCTTCGACGCCCCGGACACCCCTCGCGCTGACGCCCCGGCGCGTCTAGATATCTCGGATTCCGCAGCGGCTCCGCTGTCTGCGCCTACTATCCGGGAGATCGCGATGATTCATCGGCCGCTGCTCGCCTGCCTCGTCACGGCGTCCATCGTCGTCTCGCCAAACGCTCAAGCGCAGATGATGAAGACGCCGGAAACGCACGTTCCGGCCAAGATCGTTCCCGGCTCGAAGGGCGAAGTCCATCTTTCTTTCGCGCCGGTGGTGAAGCGAGCCGCTCCCTCGGTGGTCAATGTCTACGCGTCGCATGTGGAGCAACGGGGCACGTCGCGTAGCGCCATGGACGAGTTCATGCGCCGGTTCTTCGGCGAGCAAGGCTCTGGTCGTGGCCAGGGCATGCCGGGCGAGCGGGCACAGAAATCCTTGGGGTCCGGCGTCATCGTGGATGAATCTGGGCTCGTCATCACCAACAACCACGTCATCGATAACATGAATGAGGTTCGTGTCTCGCTCTCCGACCGAAGGGAGTTCGAGGCCAGTATCGTCTTGCGCGATCCCCGCACTGACCTTGCCGTCATCAAGATCAAGAGTCCCGTTGGCAGACTCGTGCCGATGCCGATGGGGGATTCCGAGGCGCTGGAGGTTGGCGACTTCGTGATGGCGATCGGCAACCCGTTCGGCGTCGGCCAGACAGTGACGCAGGGCATCGTCTCGGCGGTGGCGCGTACCCAGGTCGGGTCTTCGGACTACCAATTCTTCATTCAGACCGATGCGGCGATCAACCCGGGCAATTCCGGCGGCGCTCTCGTTGACCTGCAAGGGCAACTCGTCGGCATCAATACGGCGATCTACTCGCAATCCGGTGGAAGCCACGGCATCGGCTTTGCCATCCCCACAAGCATGGTTCGCGCCGTGGTCGAAACAGCCAAGGGTGGTGCCACGACGGTACGCCGTCCGTGGCTTGGGGCGCGGGTGCAGAACGTGACACCGGACATCGCCGAGAGCATGGGCCTCGACCATCCGACCGGAGTCTTGGTGGCGAGCCTGCAGCCGAAAAGCCCGGCCGAAGAGGCCGGCCTGAAGCGCGGCGACCTGATCCTCACGGTGGACGACAAAGTCGTCGATGATCCGGAAGCCTTTGGTTACCGCTTTGCCCTGAAGGGAATCAGCGGAAGTGCCAAGTTCGGCATCCTGCGCGGCACCTCCCGCTCCACGATTTCGGTCAAACTCGCGTCGGCTCCAGAGACACGACCACGCGAGGCGGTGAAGCTGCGCACTCGCTCGCCCATGTTCGGCGCCACCCTGGTCAACACTTCGCCGGCCGTCGCGGAAGAATTGCAGAAGGATTTCGCCTCCGAGGGAGTAGCGGTCTCGTCCGTAGAGGAAGGGTCCATCGCGGCTCGCAACGGACTCCAGGTCGGAGACGTGGTCGTGGCGATCAACGGAGCCCCAGTGACCGCCACGAAAGATCTCGAGCGCCTGATCCGGACCAATCCCGGCATTTGGGAGATTACGATTAATCGCGGCGGCACAGTGTTGACCTCGGTGTTCGGAGGCTAGAGGCCTCATTCAGTCGACGCAGCCGGTATCCTCCGGCACCGGGCTCCGGAGGCGTGCCCTGGCGAATTAAACGTTGGTCATAGGAGGCCGGGATCGCGTGTGATTCGCTGGATCCCCATATGAGGAAAACTTGCCAGGCGCCGAGCCGATCTTTGCTCGGCATCCTAACTGCAAGGCAGGGCGGCAAGTCCACCGAAACGCGGGGACGAGGTCATTTCCAGATTGCGGGATGGCGCAGCCCGCGTCTTCTATGCGTCGATGTCCGATCTCTTCGCCTCCGCCGGTCTGCAGAACGATGCGCCTCGCCCGCTTGCGGACCGTTTGCGTCCGCGCTCCCTCGCCGAGGTGGTGGGACAAGAGCACCTCACCGGACCGGACGGATCGCTGACCCGGCTCCTTAACGGCAAATCCTTCGGCTCACTGGTATTCTGGGGGCCGCCGGGTACCGGCAAGACCACGGTGGCCCGCCTTCTGGCCCACGAGACTGACCTGAAGTTCGAACAGATCTCGGCGATCTTTTCCGGCATCGCCGATCTGAAAAAGGTCTTCGAGGCGGCGCGCCAGCGCAGGGCGATGGGTCAGGGGACGTTGCTCTTCGTGGATGAGATCCACCGCTTCAATCGGGCTCAGCTCGACGCTTTCCTTCCCGTGATGGAAGACGGAACCGTAACGCTCGTTGGCGCCACTACCGAAAACCCTTCCTTCGAGCTCAACGCCGCGCTTCTCTCGCGCGCCCGCGTCCTGCTGTTCCGCTCGCTCGACGACGTCGCCATTGCCAAGCTACTGGTCCGGGCAGAGGAATTGACGGGGCGTTCGCTGCCACTGGACGAAGATGCGCGCGGCGTCCTCGTCCGCATGGCCGACGGTGACGGACGGGCCTGCCTCACCCTGGCGGAAGAGGTCTGGCGCTCTGCCAAGCGAGACGAGATCTTCGACGCTGCCACCTTGCAGGAGATCGTCCAGCGCCGGGCGCCGATCTACGACAAGAGCCAGGAGGGGCACTACAACCTCATCAGCGCACTGCATAAGACTGTGCGTGGTTCCGACCCCGATGCGGCGCTCTATTATCTCTGCCGCATGCTCGACGGAGGCGAGGACAGGCTTTTCATCGCAAGGCGCCTCGTGCGCATGGCCGTGGAGGATATCGGCCTCGCCGACCCCCAGGCCCTCGTCGTCGCCGCCGCCGCTAAGGACGCATTCGATTTCCTTGGCTCGCCGGAAGGGGAATTGGCGCTCGCCCAGATCACCGTCTACCTCGCCTGCGCGCCGAAATCGAACGCGGTCTACAATGCCTACAAGGCGGCGACGCGAGTGGCTAAGGAGCACGGCTCACTGCCGCCGCCCCGGACCATCCTCAACGGCTCCACCAAGCTGATGCGCAAGATCGGCTATGGCGAGGGCTACCGCTACGACCATGATGAGCCGGATGCGTTCTCGGGCCAGGATTATTGGCCCGAGGCGCTCGGTCGCCAGTATTTCTATGAGCCCACCGACCGTGGCATGGAGACCCGCTACGGCGACCGCCTTGCCCATTGGGAGGCCTTGCGAAAGCAACGTCGTGACGAGGAACGCTGACCGCGACGTCCAGTGTTAGGGCGGCGCTCCGTCAAGCAGGAAGGCCAACCATGACCACGAATGCCTATCAGAGCCTCGCTACCCGCTTCGCTCGCATCGGGGCCATCGACGATGCGGCCGGCATCCTGGGCTGGGACGCCCAGACATTCATGCCGGACGGCGCCGCAGAGGGTCGGGCAGAACAGCTTGCGCAGTTGCGGGTCATCGCCCACGAGATTCTCACTGGCACCGAGACCGGCGACCTGATTGCGGAGGCCTCAGACGACGGGACCGGCCTCGGGACGTGGGAGCGCGCTAATCTGCGTGAGATGCGACGAGCCTATCATCATGCGTCCGCCGTGCCGGGCGATCTCGTCGCCGCGAGCTCCAAAGCTTCGTCCCACTCCGAAATGGTATGGCGGGAAGCGCGGGCAGGATCCGATTTCGCGATGCTGGCACCTCATCTCGCCGAGACCCTGCGGCTGCAGCGGGAGGTCGGGGAGGCGAAGGGCGCGGCCCTGGGGCTCGCTCCCTACGATGCCCTCCTCGACGGTTACGATCCCGGCATGCGCCAGGCGGCGATTGATCCGCTCTTCGCCGAGCTTCGTGCGATCCTGCCGGGATTGATTGAAGTGATCCGCGATCGTCAGGCTTCACTGCCGGCACCGATCCCGCTTCCCGGGCCGTTTCCGGTGGAGGCGCAGAAGGCCCTGGGATTGACGCTGATGCGCGCCGCCGGGTTCGACTTTCATCGCGGACGGGTCGATATCAGCCTGCATCCATTCTGCGGCGGCGCCACCAACGATGTGCGCATCACCACGCGCTACGACGAGACCGATGCCACCCGCGCCCTGATGGGCGTGCTGCACGAGACCGGCCACGCGCTCTACGAGCAGGGCCGGCCGGCCACATGGCTCCACCAGCCCGTGGGGAACGCCCGGGGGATGAGCCTGCATGAAAGCCAGTCGCTGCTGATCGAGATGCAGGCCTGCCGCTCAGCCGAGTTCTGCGCTTACCTGGCACCTCGGCTGCGCGAGGCGTTCGGCGGGCAGGGAAGCGCCTGGGATGCCGACAACTTGCACCGCCTCTACACACGAGTTGAGCCGGGCCTGATCCGAGTCGATGCCGACGAAGTGACCTATCCGGCTCACATCCTCCTCCGCTACGATCTCGAAACCGCGATGATCGCCGGTGATCTCGCAATCACCGATCTGCCGGGCGCATTCAATGAAGGCATGCGCTCGCTACTTGGTCTCCCGGTACCGAGCGACCGGCTCGGCTGCCTGCAGGACATCCACTGGCCCGGGGGCAGTTTCGGATATTTCCCGACTTATACCCTAGGCGCCATGGCGGCTGCGCAGTTCTTCCGCGCCGCTTGTGAGGACCTGCCCGGAATCCAAGCCGATCTGGCCGAGGGCGATTTTACCGCCATGCGCGGCTGGCTCGGCGAGAACGTGCACGGACGCGGCAGTTTCCTGGAGACGGACGAGTTGCTCGTTGCCACCACCGGCAAGCCCCTGGGCGCAGAAGACTACATGCGCCACCTGCGCCACCGCTATCTTGGGGAAGGCTGAACGCTCGCATCGGTTGGTTGCAAATCGGTTGCTGCGTGGCGATCCTTCGCGGGGTCGGACGTACCTCGGGGTTTGCCGCTGCCGCCATGGCGCTATGCTCACAGCCGAAACAATCGTCCGAGCCGGATCGGATCCGGGGAAAGGTTCGCTTGAATGGTCGTCATCGTCGCAGTGATCGGGATCGTGGGTGCCGTCCTGTTCTGGATCATCCGCGCACATGGCACCGCGACGGCGCTAAGGGAGGTCAATCGTGACACGAAGGGCCTTCAGCGTCGGGCGAAATCGACCCTGGAGGACATCATCGGCACACCGCTGAAGCGAGTGCGGGACGTCAGGCTCGCGGCGGTGATCCTGATGATCCAATTGGTGCGCACGGGTAGCCCCGTCACCGCCGCCGAGAAGACCAAGATCCTGGAATTCATGGATTCTCCGCTCCAGATCGATACTATCTCGGCCACGTTCGAGCGAGCGTGGACCTACACCGAGGCACGACGACCGTTCTCTCTCGTGGCAGACGAAATGCTGCCCCTGCTGCGGGACAACCTGACCGCGGCCGAGCGTCTGCATTTCATCGACATGCTTTCACAGGTCGCCAACGCCCATTCCGCCGCCAGCGAGTTGCAGCGAGAGGCGATCGTGCGGCTCAAGCGGCGGCTCACGGGTGGGAGCCCTGCGCTGAAGGCGAGCCGGGCCGGCGATTTCAAGCGCTGAGACCGGTGGACCGGGACGGGCCCAGCCTGTAGGTCGACGGCCCCCCATTCCAGCGGACCAGCGTCCGGAGATCCTACATGGCGGCCTGTGGCCTCGATTTCGGCACGTCCAACACCACGCTCGGCCTTGTGACCGAGGGACGGCCCGCCCTGCTGCGACTGGAGGGTGACCACGTGACAATTCCCAGCGCGATCTTTTTCCCGCCGGGTGGGACGCCCCTCGTCGGCCGCGCGGCCATGGCGGAGTACGTCGAGGGCACGCCGGGGCGGCTGATGCGCAGCCTGAAGTCAGTGCTCGGATCCTCGCTACTCGAGGAGACGACGCCAGTCGGGCGTGAGCGAATCCGCTTCCGCGACGTCATCGCTCGCTACCTCTTCGCTGTGAAGACGCGCGCCGAGGCGCAGGCGGGAACAGCCATCGATACTGTGGTGCACGGCCGCCCGGTCCACTTCGTCGATGGCGACCCGGAGGGTGACGCCCGCGCGGAGGATGCCCTGCGCGAGATCGCCCAGAGCATCGGCTTCCGCCACGTCTCGTTCCAATACGAACCCATCGCGGCGGCGCTCGATTACGAGCAGCAGGTGACGGGGGAGGAGATCGCGCTCATCGCTGATATCGGCGGCGGCACCTCGGATTTCTCCATCGTCCGGCTCTCACCGGAGCGCCATACCAAGGTCGACCGGTCCGGCGATATCCTCGCCAATGACGGCGTACGCATCGGCGGTACCGATTTCGACCGGCGGCTCAGCCTCGGCACGGTAATGCCGCTCTTCGGGCTCGGCAGCCCGATGAACCGAGGCGACCTCGACGTGCCGAGCGGGTATTTCCACGACCTCGCCACCTGGTCGAGCATCAACCGGCTCTACAATGCCAAGACCCTCCGCGAGATCGAGGAGGTCCGCCGCGACGCGCGCCGGCCGGACCTGATCGCTCGGCTCTACACCGTGGTGGAAGCCGAACGCGGGCATTCCCTGGCGATGGAAGTCGAGGGCGCCAAGATCGCTGCCTCGGATGCCGGCCAGGGCGGCGTCGCGCTCGGCTGGGTCGAGCCGGGTCTCGCCGCCAACCTCGACCATGCCGGCCTCGTGGCGCAGACGGAAGAGCTCTCTCGGCGAATCGCCGAGAGGATCGGGCGCTGCCTGAATCAGGCGGGCTTGCCGGCCGAGGGCATCGACGCCCTGTTCCTGACCGGCGGGTCCACGGGCCTGCCGCATGTCCGTGCCGCATTGGTGGCGGGCGTCCCGAATGCCAGAGTTGTGGACGGTGATACGTTCGGCTCCGTCGGGACCGGGCTGACCATCGAGGCGGGCCGCCGCGCCGCCTGAACTGCGGTTCATGCAACGTCGCGTTCTCGAAGCGCCCCATCCTCGAAGCGCTTTGCCCAGAGGGGCGAGGGTGTTACGAGCACGCGATGACCACCAGACCACCATCACGCGGCAATGCCGGACGTAAAGGTTCCGGCGCCGGCAAAGGCAGGCCGCCCGGCAGCGGCGGCAAGCCTTACCGTCCCGGCAAGCCCGGCGCGTTCCGCAGGCCAGACCGCGAAGGCACTGGCCCCCGCACCAGCGCCCTCGACGCCGCCCATCGCGCGGCGCAGTTGCGCGGCGAGGCCGACAAGCGCGCGCCCTGGCGCCCCGGCGATGCCCCGGAGACGCCGTCCGATGACGAAATCCCGGTGGCCCGTGCGCCTCGGACGCGGGCGCCCCGCAATGAGGTCGTGGAGAAATCGTTGGACGCGCCGCGTCCGCGCCGCGCTGGTGCCAAGTCCCCGGAACCAGTGGTCGAAGGACCGACCCGGCGCGAACAGCGCGCCGCCGCCTCCGCGACTTTGGCCTCCGGCGTACAGACACTGATCGTCGAGGAAGACGAAGCCGAAATGCGGATCGACCGCTTCCTCACGACGCGTTTCCCGCAGCTACCCTTCACCCGTGTTCAAAGCATCGTCCGCAAGGGTGAGCTGCGTGTGGACGGTAAGCGCGCCAAGCCGAACGACCGGCTCCTGCCGGGCATGAGCGTGCGCGTGCCCCCCCTCAAGCTCGACCCGCTGGCGGAACGACCGCGCAGTGTCGCGCGTGACGCCACCGATGCCGACTTCCTACGCTCGCTGATCCTCTACGAGGATGCGGACATGATGGTGCTGAACAAGCCTTTCGGCCTCGCGGTCCAGGGCGGCTCCGGCACCGTGCGCCACGTGGACGGGCTGCTGGAGGCTCTGACCGGACCGGACGGACAGAAGCCGCGCCTCGTCCACCGCCTCGACAAAGACACCGCCGGTTGCCTCATCGTCGCCAAGACACGCCTGGCGGCGGCGACCCTCGCCAAGAGCTTCCGATCGCGGTCCGCTCGCAAGGTCTACTGGGCACTTACCGCGGGCGTCCCACGCGTGCCCCAAGGCCGGATCTCGACCTATCTCGCCAAGGAGGAAGCCCCCGACGGCGATGCCCGGATGCGGGTAGCCCAGCACGGCGACGACGGCGCGGCCCACGCGCTCACCTACTACGCGATGGTCGACAATGCGGCGCAGAAGCTGTCCTGGCTCTCGCTGAAGCCCGTAACTGGGCGTACGCACCAGCTCCGAGCCCATGCCGCGCATATCGGCCACCCCATCGTCGGTGATCCGAAATATTTCAGCGTCGAGAACTGGGCGTTGCCGGGAGGCATCCAGAACCGGCTGCATCTCCTCGCACGTCGCATCGTCATTCCGCATCCGCGCACGCTGAAGCCGGTCGACGTCACGGCGCCTCTACCGCCGCATATGGCGCAGAGCTGGAACCTTCTGGGCTTCGACGCCTCGCGCTACGATCCCATCGTCGAGGCGCCGGAAGCGTGATCCGCTTTGGCCGCATCGGCGGAAAGCATTCACGTATGCGCCTTGGCAATTAGGCGCCATGCCTTATCCTTGTGGTCGACCACACCCGTCGTTGCAGCGAGAAACAATGCCGATGACGTTCGCGACCATGGCCAGCACCGCCTTGATCGGCCTGTTCGTGTGCTTCGGATCAGCGTCGCTGACCGCCGAGGCTGCCGCGCAGGCGGCGGGTCCACAACAGACCCCGCCAAGTCCCGCGGTAAAAGCGGTTCCCGCTCCGGCAACGCAGAACCCAGCTCCGCCACCTCCCGCCGTCGGCCGCCATGGATCACAGGCGCGGGCGGGCGAACGCAGGCGGCGGTCCTATGCCAGTTGCAACCGGCTTTCGCACGCGCGCGGCCTGCGCGGCGGGGTACGGCGGCGCTTTCTGATCCGCTGCAAGCTCGGCTACGAACGCCAGAAGCCAGGCCAGGCAGCGGCGCAACAACTGCAGCCAGGGCGTCAGCCGTAATGCGGCCATGCAGGACTCTTCCGTGAAGCTCGTCGTTTTCGACGTTGACGGTACGCTGGTTGATAGCCAGCACCTCATCGTTGCGGCCCAAGGCATGGCCTTCGCCGAGCACGGCATCGTTCCACCCTCGCGATCAGTCTCCCTTTCCGTTGTCGGCCTTTCACTGCCGCAAGCCTTCCGGCGTCTCGTAGGCGAGGATGGGCCTGTGGAAGGCCTGTCCGAGAGCTACAAGCGGGCCTTCAATACCTTGCGCCTGGATCCGGCCTATGAAGAGCCACTGTTCCCCGGAATGGGCGATCTGATCGAACGTCTGCATGCCCGAGACGATCTGCGCCTCGGACTCGCCACGGGGAAATCCCGGCGCGGTGTCGATCGGCTCGTAGAAAGCCATGGCTGGGGCGACGTCTTCGCCACCATCCAGACTGCCGACGACGCGCCATCGAAGCCCGACCCGGCGATGCTGCATCAGGCCATGGCCGCGGTTGGAGCACCGCCAGAGACGACAGTGATGATCGGAGACACCACCTACGACATGGATATGGCGGTGAGTGCCGGCGCGGCCGCCATTGGTGTCGCCTGGGGCTACCATCCGCCGGGAGCGCTGCTTGGCGCTGGGGCAGTGATCGTGGTCGAAACCGCTTCCGCGCTGGCAGATCTGTTCACGGGCGGCCTTCGAACGGTCGCTGTAGACATGACGATTGCGGATCTTACCCGCGAGTAAAGTTCGCTACAGCCATTCAGTATCGCGCCGGCTTCCTGCTCGCAGGCTGCGAGACGATGCGCTAGAACCTCTCGCCATGAGTACAGACGATCCTGCCGATTGGCTTGGCGACGCCCCTCCGGTGCACGATCCGCACAAGGCCGTGCGCGCACAAACCCGCCCCGCATTGCCAAAGCGGTTCTACAAAGTGGCCGGCCTCGCGGGTAGCGAGGAGGGGTTTCGCCTGATTCTCGACGGGCGATCTGCCAATACACCGGCCCGTAATCCGCTGACCTTACCGACCCGCTCACTTGGCGAAGCTATCGCCGCAGAATGGGCAGCGCAGGCCGAGTTCATCGACCCCTCGACCATGCCGCTGACTCGCCTCGCCAACACTGCCATCGACGGGGTCGCTCCCCGCCGTGACGCGGTGATCGATGATCTCTCGGCCTATGCAGGGACGGATCTCGTCGCCTACCGCGCCGGAGACCCGGAACGTCTCGTGGCCGATCAAGCCCGTGCCTGGAACCCCGTGATCGACTGGGCGCACGAGACCTTGGGCGTACGCCTGATATTGAGCGAAGGCGTGATGCATGTGACCCAGCCGGAGACGTCGGTGAACGCGCTTCGCGCTGCGATCGCGGCCGTCGAAGGGCCTTTCCGGCTGGCCGCGCTGCACACGATGACGACCTTGACTGGCTCTCTCCTGATCGCCCTCGCCACGCTGCGCGGACATCTCACTCCAATGGAGGCCTGGGCGGCGGCGCATGTGGACGAGGCCTATCAGGCCAGCGTCTGGGGTAGCGATGCCGAAGCTGAGGCTCGGCATGCCCTTCGGAAGGCTGAATTCGAGGCCGCAGCGACGCTGGCAACCCTGGCTCGTTAAATTCATTTTCGCTGCCTTTCCCCCGTGCTAAGGCGCTTTTGAAGTATACCGCCAAGCCATGCTGTCGGACACGGCACGGCTTCACCCCAACGAACCCATCTCAAGGCTCACCACGCATGAAGGATATTCTCGAGAAGCTGGAAGAGCGGCGCGCTCAAGCCCGTCTCGGCGGCGGCGAAAACCGCGTCGTGGCCCAGCACAAGCGCGGCAAACTGACGGCACGAGAGCGTATCGAACTCCTCCTCGACCATGGTTCGTTCGAGGAATTCGACATGTTCGTGCAGCATCGCTCGACCGATTTCGGGATGGAGAAGCAGAAGATTCCCGGTGACGGCGTGGTCACCGGCTGGGGCACCATCAACGGCCGCACCGTGTTCCTCTTCTCCAAGGACTTCACCGTCTTCGGCGGCTCGCTCTCCGAGACGCATGCCGCCAAGATCGTCAAGGTCCAAGATATGGCGCTGAAGATGCGCGCCCCGATCATCGGCATTTTCGATGCCGGCGGTGCCCGCATCCAGGAAGGCGTCGCCGCTTTGGGCGGCTACGGCGAGGTATTCCGCCGCAACGTCGCCGCTTCCGGCGTCATTCCGCAGATCTCCGTCATCATGGGCCCCTGCGCGGGCGGCGACGTCTACTCGCCCGCCATGACCGACTTCATCTTCATGGTCCGTGACACGAGCTACATGTTCGTCACGGGCCCGGACGTGGTGAAGACCGTGACCAACGAGGTCGTCACGGCCGAGGAACTCGGCGGCGCCAAGGTCCACACCACCAAGTCCTCCATTGCCGACGGGTCGTTCGAGAACGACGTGGAGGCGATCCTTCAGATCCGCCGCTTGCTCGACTTCCTGCCCGCCAACAACATCGACGGCGTGCCGGAGATCGAAAGCTTCGACGACCCGCTCCGGCTCGATAAGTCCCTCGATACCCTGATTCCGGACAACCCGAACAAGCCCTACGACATGGGTGAGTTGATCCGCCGGGTGGCCGACGAAGGCGACTTCTTCGAAATCCAGTCGACTTATGCGCGCAACATCATCACCGGGTTCGGCCGCATCGAGGGCCGCACCGTCGGTTTCGTCGCCAACCAGCCGATGGTGCTGGCCGGCGTGCTCGATTCGGATGCCTCCCGCAAGGCGGCCCGCTTCGTACGCTTCTGCGATGCGTTCTCGATCCCGATCGTCACCTTCGTCGATGTCCCCGGCTTCCTACCCGGCACCGCACAGGAATATGGCGGTCTCATCAAGCACGGCGCCAAGCTGCTCTTCGCTTACAGCCAAGCCACCGTGCCGCTGGTGACCATCATCACCCGCAAAGCTTTCGGGGGTGCCTATGACGTGATGGCCTCGAAGCATGTAGGCGCCGACATCAACTACGCTTGGCCGACCGCGCAGATCGCGGTGATGGGCGCCAAGGGCGCGGTGGAGATCATCTTCCGAAGCGAGATCGGCGATACCGACAAGATTGCAGCCCGAACCGGCGAATACGAGGATCGCTTCCTTTCGCCCTTCGTCGCAGCCGAGCGCGGCTATATCGACGAGGTGATCATGCCCCACTCGACGCGCAAACGCATCGCCCGGGCGCTCGGCATGCTCCGCACCAAGGAGATGGAGCAGCCCTGGAAGAAGCATGACAACATCCCGCTCTGAGCGGTGGTAGGCTTCCCACCGGGGAAGCCTATTCCCAGTGGCCCACCGCGAAGTGGATGGTGGGCCATGACATGGGGTGCGGGAGCCGCGATGGCGTCTTCGGCCATCCCAATCTCGACCTCATCGTCAGGTGCCGCGGCACCTGACGATGAGAAAGGCTCCAGCCGGACCTGAGCGAACGAAAGAGTTCCTCAAGACCCACATACGCGGGGCACATCTGGATGAGGTGGTTCGATGGGATGGGCGAACGTGCTCAGCCGACCGGCCGCTCGAAGTTCCCTCCGTCCGGTCCGGGTGATCTGACAGCCGTCCCGGAAAGCCGCCATACCTACCAAAGGCTCGGCACTCTCACCCATATCGCGATTGTTCCCGGATGCTGCCAGGATGATCCGACGCAGGAGGGACAGATCGAGAGCTTGCGCCGATGGTTCGCGGCTTGCGCCGGCAAGGGCCGGCTACCAGCTCGCTGGGTTGGGTTGGACCGGAATCTCCGCTTTTGAGCTTCCCCAACGCCCCATCGTGGCAAGACAAACAGTACCTTTTCTTTCAAGGGCATTGTCAGCACTGCCGTGAACAAACCCGCAAATCGCTATCACCGGTTACCGGCTCATCAATACAGAAATAAACCGCTCCAACGATTATTGCCTTAAAAACAACCTGCCTCTCTTTTTTCAGTTGCAACCTTAAATTTGACCGCTACGCTCAACCTAGTGATCGAGATCCTTATTGGATAGATTCTAGGATTCGCCATGCCGACCATTAAAATCACGGTAGGTACAGGTTACAATGATGACGATTCCATCACTGTATTTCCTCCGCAACGGTATGACGACGATCCGGAAGCAGATATTTATGTCCGCTCCGTCGGGGTCGATGAGCGACTCGTGATTCGCGATAGCGATGGAGACGGGACAACATTATTCTACTTTTCTGAAGATCGCTTGTCGCACCATGCTACGGCGTTTTCGGGAGGCTACGATTTCAACTTCTCCGACCGCCTTGGAAAAACGACACTCGAGGGTGGAAATTTCGCCGATGTCCTGACCGGTGGATCCGGCTCGGACAGTCTTCTTGGAGGGCTCGGAGACGACACGCTCAACGGTCGTCGCGGCAACGACGTGCTGGAAGGAGGCGCTGGCGCTGACATCTTGAACGGCAGCTTGGGAACCGACACGGCGAGCTACGAGCATTCCTCCGCGGGAGTCACCGTCAACCTGAGCACGGGCGTCAATCGAGGTGGCGATGCCGAAGGCGACGTCTTGATCAGTATCTCCAAGATCAATGGCAGCACCCATGGAGACCATCTCACGGGCAACGCCGCCGCCAACACTTTGATCGGCAACGGAGGAAACGACTCTCTTTACGGCCTAGGTGGCAATGACCGCCTCGTCGTTTCCGAGGATCCCGTCATCATCGACGGAGGCACCGGGAAAGACGTACTGATTGTCACGGGCGTTATCGAACTCACAAACAGCAACTTCAATAGTATCGAAAGGACCTACGTTCGGAACGGCGGTGATGTGTCGTTCGAGTTCGTAACGCAAGGTCAAACCATCGTATCTCAGACGACTTTGGAAAATAGCACCGTCATCTATGGCACCCAGGGCAATGATTGGATCTTGTCCGGCGACGGCAACGACAGTATCACTGGCGGCGCCGGCAACGATAAGTTGTTTGCAGGTTCGGGCGAAACCATTTTCGGCTATACGGACAGTAATTTCGGCCGAGACAACATTTATAAATTCGAAGTCGATATCGATCGCCTTAATGTAACACTCATCGCGAAAAACTTCAGTGACATTAAAATTAAAGCGATCAACGGCGGACAAGATACGCAAGTTACGTTTGCTGGGATTGCAGACCCTGCGCAGAAAATCATCTTGCACGATGTCGTGGCATCGAGCCTGACGGACGGTAGTTTTATTATCTAGCTGTTCCTACACGGCAACTTTACTGAAAGCATCAGTATGCGCCTGACAGGCAGGCATTGCTTCCTGCTACGAGTGCATTCCGGCGACGCAGTCGCCGGATCCTCGAGAGAGGCGCATTTTTACAATGGCCTTGGGGTACTGTACTCAAGCGGCGGTGTCGGTCGCGCCCCCTGAAGACACCCTTATCGCTCGTGAGGCCATGTGAGGTATTCTGGCGGCAGGGTAGGTGGATGGCGCTGAGCGGTCGATCGTGAGCGCAAAACTCCGCTTGGCCAAGCGTGGCAGTGTTTGTCCGTCGCCACCCTAACCGTGCGGTGAGTCCGCTCGAGCCATTCGAGTGGGCGACAATCGCTTCAGGCGACTCTCAGCTCGAAGATCAGGTTCAGCCGCGTGCGGGCGATCTGGCGATAGCCGCGCGATTCGAGCAGGCCGACGAGGTTGATCTGCCATTGCGCCGTGCCATCCTCGATGAGGAGCAGGCGAGGGTGCAGGGAGACCGGCGCCTCACGAAAGAACGGCTCCAGGATCAGGTCCTCGGCCCCCTCCACGTCGAGCTTGATCGCATCGATCCGGGTGATGCCTTCGCCCTGGGCAAGGCCCAGAAGGGTGACTGCAGGCACTCGGATCTGTGCGCCCTCGTTGGTGCCGACAATCTTCAGACTCGATTCGCCCCGGTTGCGCGGATCGACGAACAAGGTCAGTTCACCGGCCTTATCGGCCACCGCGCAAGCCACGGCCTTCACCGTGCCGAACGGGTTTTGGGCAATATTGTAGGTGAGCCGATCGAAGATGTCGGGTTGAGGTTCCACGGCTAGGATCCGCGCGCGGGGACCGGCGAAGGCGGCGACGGACAAGGCGTAGGCGCCGATATTGGCCCCGATATCGAGGAAGGTGCAGCCGGGCTGCAGCCGTGACTCCAAAAGCGCACGTTCTTCGGGATCGAAGAATTGCGGCGTGAACAGCACCTTCTTCTCACAATTGTTGTTGTAGGGGTGCAGCCGCATCCGTGCGCCAAAACGCTCCACGTCGAGGGGCTGACCCTGCAGCATCGTGATCGCGAGTCGCCTCAGCAGGAAGCCGAGACGCCGCCCCGCCCAGCTTTTGCCCGAGAGGTTCACCGTGCGCTTGGTGATGCGTGCCACAAGCCCCTTGGGCGCGTGGGTGCCGAAGGGTGGGATGCCGGAAGAATGCGTATCGGTCATTGCGCCGGGTGATGCCAGCCCGGCAGCCTGACGGCAAGCTTCTCCTGTCGTCCAGCACCGCCCCTGAAGCCTGCATAATCCGACGCCATGCCCACAAACGGCGCACGTCCCCGATTATCGACTGCGCAAACGGTTATCGGGGAGGCATCCTCCGCAGGACTGGCGCCTTCATGAAAAGGGTAGGGGAACCAAGCAGCCCCAGGGAAAGCCGCATTGAGGGGCAGTCTTACGAAACTGCTTATGTCTGGCACGTGCTGTGCAGATAGCTTCGGGTGGGCAACGGCGCCTGCGAGAGACGCCTTCGATGACGGGCGGCTCGTGCTCACTGTGGCGTGAGCGACCAATCTCTCCCCACCCCGTTCATGGGGGCCACTCGCGAGGAGTGCCGGGAGATATCCGATCGCCTGGAGCCTCTCCGCATGCAGTCCCAAAAAGCGACCCGAATCGATCTCTTCAGTCTGGCCACGCCCCAGATGCGTGCCTTCCACATCACCTGGCTCGCCTTCTTCGTCTGCTTCTTCGCCTGGTTTGCCGTCGCTCCGCTCATGCCGGTCATCAAGGGCGAGTTCAAGCTGACCAACGATCAGGTCTACAATATCAACATCGCCGCAGTCGGTATCACCATCCTGGTTCGCCTCCTGATAGGTCCCATGTGTGACCGGTTCGGGCCGCGCCTGACCTACACGGGTCTGCTGACCCTCGGTGCGATTCCGGTGATCGGCATCGCCTTCGCCAATTCCTATGAGAGCTTCCTGTTCTTTCGCCTCGCCATCGGCGCCATCGGGGCGAGTTTCGTCATCACGCAGTTTCATACCTCAGTCATGTTCGCACCAAACGTGGTCGGTACGGCCAACGCCACGGTCGGCGGCTGGGGCAATGCCGGCGGTGGTGTCACCCAGAGCGTGATGCCGCTGATTCTGGCGGCCCTCGTCAGCATCGGCGTCGAGAAGACGATGGGCTGGCGCCTGTCGATGATCGTGCCCGGCGTCATGATGCTGGTCGTGGCATTGCTGTATTACCGCTTCACGCAGGACACGCCCGAGGGCAACATCACCGAGCTTCGTGCGCGCGGCGTTTCGGTTGACGCCGGCAAGAAGGGCGGCCGGGCCGTCTTCAAACAGGCGATGGCGAACTATCGCGTTTGGATGCTCGCGATCACCTACGGCGCCTGTTTCGGCGTCGAGATCTTCATCCATGCGGTAGCGGCGACGTATTATGTCGAACGATTCAGCCTCGACCTGACCCAGGCCGGAATGGCGGCCGGCAGCTTTGGACTTCTCGCTCTCTTCGCCCGTGCGCTCGGCGGCATCGCGTCGGACCGGGTCGCACGTAAGAAAGGCCTCGACGGCCGCACCCTGCTCTTGTTCGTGCTGATGGTCGGCGAGGGTCTCGGCCTTCTCGCTTTCGCCTATGCGGGGTCGGTCGCGCTCGCCGTCATCGCCATGCTCGCCTTCGGTCTGTTCACCCACATGGCCTGCGGCGCGACCTATGCCCTCGTACCGTTCATCGATCGCAAGGCGCTGGGCGGTGTCGCCGGCATCATCGGCGCCGGTGGAAATGTCGGCGCCGTGGCGGCTGGATTCCTGCTCAAGGGGGTCGGCAACCTGCCCGGTGCGCTGTTCATTCTCGGCATCGCCGTGCTGATCTCGTCGCTCTGCGCGATCTCCGTGCGCTTCTCGCTCACCCATAAGGAAAACGAGCAGAAGCTGTACGACGAAGCGGTCGCCCAACGCGCCGTCGCCAGCGGCCAGCCCGCCTTCGCCTAGATCGCTCATCACATCCGCAACAAGGGGAGCAGCGACGCTAGTCGTTGCCCCCTTGTCGGCTTTAGACGCCGCGGCGCTCGTTCAGGCCAGCGAGGCGTGAAGCTTCTCGAAGCGGTCGCGCCAATGCAATCGATAGGCGTTGCGTACGTCCACGCTGACGATCCGGCGGTGCGTTAATGTGATCTCCGTGGCTTTGTCACCCACCGACAGAAGATCGACCTGCACGATAGTCTCGCCGATGCGCAGCATCTCGTTCGGCCCGTCATAAGTCCAGGTCTGATGCAGGTGATGCCCGCGTCGGATCTCTTCAAAATGACCGGTAACCGCGTGAAGTGCGCCCGCCTCATCCCGCCCACGCAGCAGGAATGTCCCCCCGACCCGTGGGTCGATCTCTACATGTTCCGCCACGGTTCCAACCGGCGCCATCCAGCCTCGCGCGAGCAATGGGTCCGTCCAGGCTCGGAAGACGTCCGGCTGCGGGGCGCGCACCACGTGTTTGAGAACGACGACGGGAACGATCTGAATCATGGGCCGTCCATATCCTGAAAGATCGAGCCGCATGGCACGCCCTGAATCGTTTAGCTGGGGCGGCCAGATCGTTCTTCGCCCCGCAAGTTCCGTGCGGCAAGGGGAGGAAGATGGTTGGAGCACGATGAGGACAAGGGAAAGGCCGTCCTGTCACCCCTCTGATCACTCGCGCCTTGCCTCAATGCCGCTCAAGGACGATTTTGGCGACCGATAGGCATGGCCCTCGGGCCGCCACCGACCTTCCGACAGGAGCATGCAGCGCGATGCAGACGTTCGATTCCGACGGGACCACCATCGCCTATATCGACGTGCCGGCGAAGGGAGGCAGCGGTGATCCGATCGTGCTGATCCACGGCTTCGCCTCAAACCATTCCGTGAATTGGGTCAATACACTCTGGGTGAAAACCCTGTCCGAGGCGGGGCGCCGGGTCGTCGCTCTCGACAATCGCGGCCATGGCGAGAGCGAGAAGCTCTACGAGCCGGAAGCCTATGGCTCCGACATCATGGCGCAGGATACAAGGCGGCTCCTCGACCATCTCGGTATCGAGCGCGCCGACATCATGGGGTATTCCATGGGCGCGCGGATCTCGGCCTATCTCGCACTCGACAACCCGGAGCGGGTGCGTTCGGTGCTGTTAGGGGGCCTTGGCCTGCATCTGGTGGAGGGAAAAGGCCTGCCAAATGGCATCGCCGAGGCTTTGGAGGCTCCGGCTGGCGAAAAGGCGCCCAATCTCACGGCCGCTGCCTTCCGTACCTTCGCCGAACAGACCAAAAGCGACCTTCGGGCGCTCGCCGCCTGTATGCGCGGCTCACGCCAGACCTTGTCACGGGAGGAAGTCTCTCAGATCGAGGCTCCCACGCTCGTCACGGTGGGCACCCTCGATACTGTAGCGGGCTCGGCCCCGGCTTTGGCGGCGCTCATGCCCCATGCGAAGAGCCTGGAACTCCCCAACCGCGATCACAGCACGGCTGTCGGCGACAAGCTGCACCGGCAGGGCGTTCTGGCCTTCCTCGACGAGCGGCCGTGACGGCGATCAGCTCTTCAGCCGATAGCCGGTGCGGAAGATCCACGTCACGCTGGCAAGGCAAAGGGCGAGGAAGATCAACGTCATCGCGAGGCTGATCTCCACCCCGACATCGGACGTGCCGAAGAAGCTCCAGCGGAAACCGCTGATGAGATAGACCACCGGGTTCACGAGACTCACCGTCCGCCAGAAGGGCGGCAGCATCTCGATGGAATAGAAGCTGCCGCCGAGAAAGGTGAGTGGCGTGACGATGAGGAGCGGCACCAGTTGCAGCTTCTCGAACCCATCTGCCCATAATCCGATCAAAAAACCGAACAGGCTGAACGTGGTCGCGGTCAGCAGGAGAAACGCTACCATCCAAAGCGGATGCTCGATCCTCAGCGGTACGAACAGGGCCGCCGTCGCCAAGATGATGAGGCCGATCAGGATCGATTTCGAAGCCGCGGCCCCGACATAGCCGAGCACGATCTCCAACGGCGAGACCGGTGCCGACAGGATCTCGTAGATCGTCCCGGCAAAGCGCGGGAAGTAGATGCCGAAGGATGCGTTGGCGATGCTCTGCGTCAGCAAAGAGAGCATGATCAGGCCTGGCACGATGAAGGCGCCATAGGCGACTCCATCCACGGAAGCCATGCGTGCACCGATCGCTGCGCCGAAGACCACGAAATACAGAGAGGTTGCGATGACCGGAGCAACGATACTCTGAAGGCCCGTGCGCCAGAAACGCGCCATTTCGAAAAGGTAAATGGCGCGGATCGCCGGCCAATTCATCGCAAGAGGATTCATCGGGGCGACCTTCATGCCTGCTCCCTCACGAGATCGACGAAGATGTCTTCGAGGGAACTTTGGCTCGTGGAGAGATCGCGAAATGGGATTCCCGCCGCAGCGAGGTCGGTGAGCAAAGTCGTGATGCCGGTGCGCTCGCCCTTGGTATCGTAGGTGTAGACAAGCTCCTGACCATCCGCCGATAGCGCGAGGCCGTGTGGGGCCAATTCGACCGGCAATGCGGGGAGCGGAGCCTGCAATTGCAGAGTCAGCCGCTTTTTGCCGAGCTTGCGCATCAGCTCGGCCTTCTCCTCGACCAAGATGATCTGCCCTTTTCGGATCACGCCGACGCGGTCGGCCATCTCTTCGGCCTCGTCGATGTAATGCGTCGTGAGAATGATGGTGACGCCTTGGTCACGCAGCTTCCGCACCAAGCGCCACATATCCTGACGTAGTTCCACGTCTACGCCTGCGGTCGGCTCGTCCAGGAACAGGATACGCGGCTCGTGGCTGAGGGCCTTGGCGATGAGTACGCGCCGCTTCATGCCACCGGACAGCGTCATGATGCGGCTGTCCTTCTTGTCCCACAGCGACAGGTCACGCAGCACCCGCTCGATATGACCAGGGTCGGCCTTCATACCGAACAGCCCCCGGCTGAAACTCGTTGTCGCCCAAACCGTCTCGAACGCGTCCGTAGTGAGCTCCTGCGGCACGAGGCCGATGGCTCTTCGCGCATTACGGTAGTCTTTTGCGATGTCGTGGCCGTCCACCGTAACGGTGCCGCCGCTTGCCCGGACGAGTCCGCAGACGATGCTGATCAATGTCGTCTTACCGGCACCGTTGGGGCCGAGCAGGGCGAAGATTTCACCCCTAGCGATATCGAGGTTGATATCCTTCAGGGCATGGAGACCCGATGCGTAGACTTTGGACAAGCCCGCGATGGAGATGATAGGCGGCATCGAATCTCCGTGGATTATTTTTCTTCGGAGCGACTAACGGCGCTGCCATACCATGGAGATGGGTGCCGCGGACGAGTGTGAAGCGGCACGCCGGAGAACAAAAAAGCCGCCTTGCGGCGGCTTTCTCCGAACGTCGATGGAGGTAACACTCAGGCCTGAAGGCGCCCTTTAACCTCGTCCAGACTGGAGCGGACGAGCGATAGAGCCGCATCGCCCCGGAGGCGCTCCCGCAGGATCACCTCGGACACCTTTACGGCAGCATCGGCGGCGGCGGCGCGAACCTGCGCGGTCGCCTGAACCTCGGCCTGGGCAATCTTGGTCTCGGCCGACTTGGTGCGGCGAGCAATGAACTCGTTCAGACGGGCGTGGCCCTCGTCGGCGATGCGCTGGGCCTCTTCGCGGGCTCCGGCGACAATCGCTTCGGCTTCGGACTCAGCCTGGCTGCGGCGCTTCTTGTAGTCGGCCAGTACCGTGGCGGCCTCCTCGCGCAGACGGCGGGCCTCGTCGAGTTCGGAGCGAACGCGGCGGCCGCGGGTGTCGAGGGCCTTGGTGATCTGAGCGAAGCCGCCGACCTTCCACACGACGCCCATGAACAGGACGAAGGCGACGGCGACCCAGAACTCGGCATCCAACAACATTCTCGTCGTCCTATTTCGTTGGCGTCCGGCAGGGCAGGGCCGGACCGGTCACGTCTGCTGCAGGCGCACTCAGTGCGGGATGGCGACGCGGTTCAATGCGGTATCGAGGCTGGCCTGGTCGGGAGCCGTCCCAGTGAGGCGCTCGACGATGGCGGTGGCCGTTTCGCCAGCGATGGAGCGAACGCTGCCCATGGCTTCGGCGGTGCGGGTGCGAATCGTGGCTTCGGAGGCGGCGATCCTGTCGTTGAGCTCGGCCTCGAGCGTCTTGCGACGGGCTTCAGCCTCGGAGCTCAAGGCAGCGCGGGTCTCGGTGGCGATGGTGCGGGCCTTCGCCTGGGCATCGGCCAGCGACTTCTCGTAGGCGGCTCCGGCTGCCTCGGCCTCGGACTTCATGCGCTGGGCCTCGTCGAGATCGGACGAGAGGCGCGTGGCACGGTCGTGCAGGATCGCCTGGATGCGGGGCAGGGCCACCTTGTCCATCAGGTAATAGAGCAGGCCGAAGGCCAGTGCGAGCCAGATCAGCTGCGAGAGAAAAGTATGGCTCTCGAACGGCGGAAAGCCGCCGCCATGTTCGGACGCGGGCGATACCATGATGCCTTCATGGGTTGCGGTCGGATGGGCCGGCTGAGCCATGACGTCCTTCGCTCAAAGTAAGTTCGTGAATGAGGACCGGGCGCGCGTCCAGAAGAATGGGGCGCCCGGTCCGGGTCTGCTGTCGGGTCGACGAACGTCGTCTGACTTAGACGGCGAACAGGAGGAGCAGCGCGACGAGCAGCGAGAAGATGCCGAGCGCTTCCGTCAGCGCGAAGCCGAGGAGCAGGTTGCCGCGCTGGCCGTCAGCGGCCGACGGGTTGCGAAGGGCACCGGCGTAGAACTGGCCGAAGAGATTGCCGAGGCCGATGGCGGCACCCGCCATTCCGAGGCAGGCGAGGCCGGCACCGATGTACTTAGCGGCTAAGGGATCCATCAAATTGCTCCTGGTGTCGGTTCGTTCGTTGCGTGGAGAGGAATCCGGCCGCAACCGCGGACCGGGGACGGAAGGGGATACCGCCGGGGCCTAGTGGCCGGGGTGGAGGGCGTCGCTGAGGTAGATCGAGGCGAGCGTCGCGAAGACGTAGGCCTGCAGACCGGCGACGAGGAACTCGAGGGCCGTCACCGCGACGCTGAGAGCCAGCGGCAGAGGAGAGATCGCACCCCAGGCACCCGCGGCGAGAAGCGCCGGCACGAAGCCCGCGAAGATCTTGAGGGCGATGTGGCCGGCGAGCACGTTGGCGAAGAGACGCACCGCGAGGCTGATCGGCCGCGAGACGAAGGAGACGATCTCGATGGCGACGATCATCGGCATCAGCCAGCCCGGCACGCCAGAGGGTACGAACACCTTCAGGAACTTCGTGCCGTGGGCCATGAAGCCATAGACGATGACGGTGGTGATCACGAGGAGCGCCAGCGCGAAAGTCACGATGATGTGGCTTGTCACGGCGAACGCATAGGGGATCATGCCGAACATGTTCAGGACGAGGACGAACATGAAAAGGGAGAAGATCAGCGGCATGAACCGCTCGGACCCGTGCCCGGCCGACTGACGGAGGGTCGAGCCGATGAACTCGTAGAACACCTCGGCCACGGACTGCATTCGGCCCGGCACCACCGAGCGCTGCGCCGTCGCCACGATCGTGATCAGCGCGATGATCCCGACAGCGGCGAACATGTACAGCGCCGACTGGGTGAACGCGATTTCCTGATTGCCGATATGACCGAAGGATACGAGCGGCTTGAGCTCGAACTGGTGGATCGGATCCATCTTTACGGCCATTGCCGCTACCGTCCTTCTGTCCACGAGCAGGCGAGATGCCTGCTTTGCCTCAGGACCGCTCGAAAGCGGCAAAATTCGCCGATCAGGATCGTTCCCGATCCTGGTTCTTGTCGACCGCGTTTTTCGCGGCCGGTCTCGAGAGCGAGCCCGAGACACGCATGACGTTATAGACGCCGGTTGCGAAGCCCAGCATGAGCAGAACGATCAGACCCCAGGGCTTCGTCCCCAGAAACTGATCGCACAACCAGCCGAGAATGCCTCCGGCGAGGACACCGGCGATGAACTCCGTGGAGAGTCGCATCGCCAGGCCCAAGGATGACGCCCCGTTGGAGCCACCGGCACCCGACGAGGGGCGGGAAGGAGCGGCGGGCCGCTTCTCCTCGATCCGCTTCTCGAGATGCTTCAGTCTCGCCGAGAGATCCTCGTCCGGCTTCTGCCGTCCGTCTCCATTCCCATCCCCTGCGTCGTTACCGCTCACGGCGAAAACTCACATTGGCGAGAGTGGAGGGAACCGGCCTGAAAACCCCGTCAAGCGCGGCGCACCATAGTTTCGCCTATCTTGAGTGTCAAGGCGCGCCGAATAGGTCTTAAGTTCCTGTAAAATATAGATAAACAGGCCCTTGCGACGATCCTGAACGATGCGCCCCGTGCATGAAGGGCAATCGGAGGCCAAGCTTCGGTCTCAGGCGCCCAGAATCGGCTTGATGACCTTCTCCATCCCGTCGATCGTCATCTCGCCCTTGAAGCGCTCGCCGTTGATGAAAAAGGTCGGCGTCGAGTCGACCTTGAAGGTGTCCAGCCCCTTCTGCTTCACCGCGTTCACGGCAGCGTAGAGCTTCTGATCCTTGAGACAGGTCTCGAATTTCTCCTTCGAGAATCCGGCTTGCCGCAACATCTGCTCCAAGGCATCCACCGGCGATTGCGGCTTCTGCACGTAGGCCCAGCCCTGCTGCTGGTCGAACAGCAGATCGGTGATGGGATAGTATTTCGCGTCGCCGTCGCAGCGGGCCAGCATGAAGGCCGCGGTCGCCAGAGGATCGAGCGGAAATTCGCGCAAGGTGAAGCGCACCTTGCCGGTGTCGACGTAGCGCTCCTTCAAAGCCGGCCAAGTGTTCTTGTGAAACGCGGCACAGTGCGAGCAGGTCATCGAGGCATATTCGATGATCGTGACCTTGGCGTCCTTCGGCCCCAGCCAGACATCGCCGAGGGGACCCGGCTCCATCAGGGAAGCGAGGTTCGCATCCTGAGCGAAGGCGTCGAGGGTCAGCCGGGGCAGGAGCGCGGCCGCGCCGATCGCCATGCCGGTGAGTTTCAAGGTGTCGCGACGGGTGATCATGATGTCGACGGGCTCCGCTCGAAGATCCGATCCATGCGGCTTGCGGTAGAGACCCGCGAACAATCTGACAAGACGGGACCTGCGGTCCCGCTTCCATGCGCCGCGACACGGATGGTGTCGGAAGTGAGATTCAGCGAGATTGCGGTGGTGAGGAAGCCACGATCGCCACGCCGAGCCTATCGAGGGCGTCACGCAACGCGTCGTCGCCGATGGACGACACGGCCAGGGCGACTTCCCCGCGCTTCACCGGATCGAGGGGCGGCACGACCCGCTTGCGAACGGCTTGATGAACGCGCCCCTGCTTGAGGACGAGCTTGCCGATGCAGGCCCAGCCATAATGGGCGTTGATGCGCTGGATCACCACGGGAGCCAGATGCTGCAATTCCAGGGCGAAGACACCCTCCACCCGCACCACGAGCGTGCCTGGATCCGGCCGGCCCTGCTCCTCGCGGCGGGCGCGGCGGGGCCATTCGAGCTTCGAGGGCTGGCAGAAACGGGCGAGGCGCTCGCCGACGATATCGGGCCAGGCCGCGAGGATATCGGTGGAGGCGAACCCCTGCGCGGCGAAAGCCGGTCCGATACAGGTCTCGATCAGCTCGGCGAGGGGTTTGATGCGGGCCATGAGCTCCGAGAGTTTCCGATGCGGGCGGACGCCGCATGATAGCCCGAACGGCGTCGGCTTTCGAATGCTTTGATCGTTCGCCGCCACCCTGTATGGACGGGCGCCCAACACGCCGGATCTCATGTCGCGGGATTTCATGTCACCGGACTTCACGGCAGCGACCGGTTCTTCTGTTGGAGGCCCGCAGGCCGCCGATCTCCTTTCATGGTACGACCGGCATCGCCGCGTCCTCCCTTGGCGCGCCCTGCCGGGGGAAGCTCCGGACCCCTATCGGGTCTGGCTGTCCGAGGTGATGCTGCAGCAGACCACGATCGCGGCGGTCAAACCGTACTTCCTGCGCTTTCTCGAACGCTTCCCCTCCGTGGAGGCCCTCGCGGCGGCGCCGGAGGAGAGCGTCATGTCGGCTTGGGCCGGCCTCGGCTATTACTCCCGCGCCCGCAACCTCCATGCCTGCGCCAAGGCGGTCACGGAAGCCGGCGCCTTCCCCGATACGCTCGACGGCTTGCGCAAGCTGCCCGGGATCGGCGCCTATACGGCCGGCGCCATCGCGGCCATCGCCTTCGACAGGCAGGAAGCGGCAGTGGACGGCAATGTCGAGCGGGTGGTGACCCGGCTCTTCGCAATCGAGACGCCGATCCCCGCCGCGCGTCCCGAGATCCGACGGCTGACGCAGAGCCTCGTCCCGGCACAGCGGCCCGGTGACTTCGCCCAGAGTCTGATGGATCTCGGTTCGACCATCTGCACGCCGAAGCGACCGGCCTGCGCCCTCTGCCCCTGGATGGCACCCTGCGAGGCCCGCACCCTGGGGCTGCAGGAAACGTTTCCACGCAAGATCAAGAAAACAAAGGGCGTCGAGCGCTATGGCGCGGCCTTCGTGGCGATCCGGAGCGGCGACGAGGCCGTATTGCTGCGGACCCGCCCCCCCGAGGGGCTGCTCGGTGCCATGGCGGAGCCTCCGACCAGCGCATGGGAGAGCGGTTACGACGTCGCCCAGGCCCTGCTCGACGCTCCGCTGGACGCGCGATGGAAGCGGCTGCCGGGCGTGGTGCGCCACGTCTTCACGCATTTCCCGTTGGGACTGACCGTCTTCGTCGCCCGCGTCGGCCTCGCCACGAAGGCACCGGCCGGCATGCGCTTCACGCCCAGGCGCGACCTCGACGAGGAACCGTTGCCCGGGGTCATGAAGAAGGTGCTGGCCCATGCGTTCGATCCGAAGCCCGAGGCCGTGAAGCGCGGACGGCCCAAGGCCATGCGGGCGGTCCAGGACACGCCACTCTTCGCAGAAGTCGAGGCTCCGCCGCCCGAGCCGCGGCCGAGCTTTCGCCCGGTGCCCAAGCCGGTGCCGCGCGCGGTAGCAAAGCCGCCGATCGAGGACGGGGAGGGGTTTTTCGGAGAGCCTGAGGAAGCGCCCCCGCCCGTGGCGCCGCGCAAGCGCGGCAGGCCGAAAACGCGTCCTCGATAGGACAAGCGCAAACCCTTCCCCTGCGGGAGAAGTCGGCTCGCATCCGATCCTCTCACCTATGAGAGAACTAGGCGGCCGAACCCATCGCGGCCCGCATCCGGCCCCGGAACACGTCGATCAGAACCAGTTTTCCGTCACGCTTGGCGTGCCAGAAATCCCAACCGTTGCAGGAGGGAAAGCCCTGGACGAGGGCGCCGATCTTGTGGATCGAGCCCATGGCCGGCCCGACCATCAGCGTCCCGTCGGGACGCACCACGGCTTCGTGGCGACCGCGCGCATCGGTGAGGATCTCACCCGCGCGGATATGGCCGGCCTCGATGACGCTGAGGAAGGCGACGCGCGGCTCGGCCCGCTTGGTCGGGGCGACGAGGAGGGCGGCCTGCGACAGGGGCTCGACGGCGTCGATCCGGGCGCGGGCCGCCTCGGCATAGACCGTCTCCCGCTCGATGCCGATGAAGCGCCGGCCGAGCCGCTTGGCGACGGCCCCGGTGGTGCCTGTGCCGAAGAACGGGTCGAGCACCACGTCGCCGGCATTCGTCGCCGAGAGCAGGGTCCGGGCGAGCAGGGCCTCGGGCTTCTGGGTCGGGTGGACCTTCTGGCCGTCGGCGCCTTTCAGGCGCTCGTCGCCGGTGCAGAGCGGGATGAACCAGTCCGAACGCATCTGGACGTCGTCATTACCGCCCTTCAGCGCCTCGTAATGGAAGGTGTAGCTCTTCGCCTCCGCCGAGCGGGAGGCCCAGATCAGGGTTTCGTGGGCATTGGTGAAGCGCTTGCCGCGGAAATTCGGCATCGGGTTGGCTTTCCGCCAGACGATGTCGTTGAGGATCCAGAACCCGAGGTCCTGAAGCACCGAACCGACGCGAAAAATGTTGTGGTAGGAGCCGATGACCCAGAGGGTCGCGTTCGGCTTCATCACCCGGCGGGCAGCGGTGAGCCAGGCACGGGTGAACTCGTCATAGGCAGCGAAGCTCGAGAACTGGTCCCAGGCGTCGTCGACGGCGTCGACCCGGCTCTGGTCGGGCCGCAACAGCGAGCCGTCCCCGAGTTGGAGATTGTAGGGCGGGTCGGCAAAGACACAGTCGACGCTTGCCGCCGGAAGGGCGTTCATGGCGGCGATGCAATCCCCGACGAGGATTTCGTCGAGAGGGAGACGCTGGGCGGCGGGTACGAGACCCATCCGCGGCGCCGACACGAGTCGCCCGGTACGCGAGACACTTTTCCGGGCGACGGTGTCGGCAACCGCGGTACGCAGGGAAGCCATGGCAAACACCGGTTACGCGACTGACCGGCAGACCATGGGGCCGTTAACGTAAAGGGCAGGTTGCCGGGGTGTAGACAATGCGTCTCGATTTGGGGCTGCAGATTTTGCCTACCCGCTCCAATACTGACGAATTTTCATCTCTTGCTTGATAAATTTAACTATCCGTTCACCATGAAATCACAGTCGAACGTATATCAACCAGCCGATCTGGAGTTCGACTTGGAACTTCGTCCGAGCCCGTCGCGGATGCTTTCGGCCCACGTGCACCCCATCGGCAGCCATTCCCGCATCGTCAGGGTCACGGGCGACGCGCGCCTCCCATGCACCGCACGCCGGGTTACGGCGATGTCTCGCCATCGATGTGGCAGGGGCCGTGACGGAGTTGGAGAACGGGAACGAAGCTGTCAACGACCGCCTCCCTCCGCTCTCAATATAGAATTTCAGCGCACGCCCGATTTGCAATATCTTTAGATTTTATTCACACATCCTGAGACCGTCGAAGGCTAATGAAGGCAGGCCTTGCCACATTCTACTGATCTCATTTCAGCCTTCATTGGCTCTATGTTCCGCAGCCTCTGCAACAACAAAGGGAATGCGGATGAATATGAAGCCTGTTCGTTGGACCGCTGCCGCTATTGGAACCGCCATGTCTCTCGCCGCACTCAGTGCACCGGCCGCAGCCCAATCCGGCGCGGCCTCCTGGTACGGCAGCGGCCGCAAGACCGCGAATGGCGAGCGCTTCAATCCGAACGGGATGACCGCCGCCCATCGCAGCCTGCCGTTCGGCACCCGTGTCCGGGTCGAGAACAAGCGCAACGGCCGCTCGGTGGTGGTGCGCATCAACGATCGCGGGCCTTTCGTGCGCGGACGGATCATCGATCTCGCCAAAGGCTCTGCCCGAGCGCTCGGCATGGGCGGCACGACCTACGTCTCGCTCAAGGTCGTGAACTGACGCGGAACCCGTGACGTCATGGGCATGCCATAGGATGGCGGTGCCGGGTCGCGACGACGTGCGGCATGCCTCATCCTCCTGATGCCGCATGGTGATTCCGCGCGAGACGGGTTTCACTGCCGCGCTTGATCAACTAAGGGGCCGGTTGCCGTTGCATGGATGGCGATCGGCCCCATCTTGACGGCTGGATGCGTGTTTGAGGATGGTTCCCCCATGGCAAAGCCCCTGATCGTCGAGATTCCCCACGAGATCGGTCCCGTCGAGGCGAAACGGCGGATCTCGAGCGGGCTGGACAAGGCGAAGGCGGCCTGCGCCAAGGCCGGAATCAATGTCGAGCACATGACCTGGACAGACGACCGTCTGAACTTCGCCATGTCCGCCATGGGCCAGAAGGTGGACGGCGAGGTCGACGTCCTTCCCGAGACGGTCCGTATCGAAGTGCGCCTGCCGATGCTGCTGGCCCTGTTCGCCGAGCGGATGAAGAAGATCATCGGCAAGGAAGGCAACCAGCTCCTGATCAAGAAGGGCTGAGGAGCGCCATCGGGGGAACGGCAACGGGCACTCGCCCGTTTCCAGCCCTCTCCCGAAACTTCGCGAGCAGGTGGCGCCGCCCATGTCGAATCCAGGCCCGATAGATCCCGCGCCCATCCCGGAAGCTCCGGTTCCCGATACGCCCTACGAGGCCCCCCAGACGCCGCCGCCGGCTCCAGGGCCGGATATCCCCGCGTCGACGCCGGCCGAGGCGCCCACCGAGAGCCCGACGGAGATCCCCGTGATCGACCCGAGCCCCGCTCCCGTCTCGCCCGATCCGTCGCCAACCGGCCCGGCTAACCCGACGATGTAGCCTCACAGGCAAAACCGCATTTGTTCGGGAGCGGCTGCGCTGCCATAAGCCCGCATCATGGCTGCTCCCCCGCTTCTCACCCTCCAGAACGTCGCGCTCACTTTCGGCGGCACTCCGCTGATCGAACAGGCCGACCTTGCGATATCCCCCGGTGAACGGACTTGCCTCGTCGGCCGCAATGGCTCGGGCAAGTCGACGCTGATGAAGATCGCCTGTGGGCTCATCGAGCCCGACAAGGGCGTGCGCTTCGTCCAGCCCGGCACCACGATCCGCTACCTTGCGCAGGAGCCAGATTTCTCGGGCTTCTCCACCACCCTCGATTTTGTCGAGCACGGTCTCACCCATGGCGACGACGCCTACCGCGCCCGCTACCTGCTGGAGAGCCTGGGCCTGACCGGCGCCGAGAACCCGGCGAGCCTGTCGGGCGGGGAGGGGCGGCGCGTGGCCCTGGCCCAGGCGCTTGCACCCGAGCCCGACATCCTGCTGCTCGACGAGCCTACCAACCATCTCGACCTGCCGGCCATCGAATGGCTCGAAGCGGAATTGAAGTCCGTGCGCGGCGCACTCGTTCTCATCAGCCACGACAGACGCTTCCTCTCGGCCCTGTCGAAGACCACCGTCTGGCTCGATCGCGGCATCACGAGGCGGATCGAGCAGGGCTTTTCCACCTTCGAGGCCTGGCGCGACGCCTTCTTCGAGGAAGAGGAGCGCGACCGGCACAAGCTCGATCGAAAGATCGCCGACGAGGAGCATTGGCTGCGCTACGGCGTCACGGCGCGCCGCAAGCGCAACGTCCGGCGCCTCGGCAACCTCCACGCCCTGCGCAAGGATCGACGGGAGGATCGCCGCCCCGTCGGCACCGCGACGATGACCTCCACCGAAGCGGAGAGTTCCGGCGCCCTGGTGATCGAGGCGAAGAATGCCGCCAAGGCCTATGGGGAGCGCCGTATCGTCGACGATCTCTCGATCCGGGTGATGCGTGGCGACCGGCTCGGCATCGTCGGCGCCAACGGCGCCGGCAAGACCACCCTCATCAATCTGCTCACGGGACAATCTGCACCGGATTCCGGCACCGTCGCCCTGGGCACGAACCTCAAGATGATGCTTCTCGATCAGGCCCGGGCTGTGCTGGACCCATCGATGACGGTCACCGAGGTGCTCACCGGCGGTAGCGGTGACAGCGTGGTCGTCGGCGGCGTGAGCCGTCACGTCATCGGCTACCTCAAGGACTTCCTGTTCGCCCCGGAACAGGCCCGGACCCCGGTGCGGGTGCTATCCGGCGGCGAGCGCAACCGCCTTCTCATCGCCCGAGCCCTGGCCCAGCCCGCCAACCTCCTGGTCCTCGACGAGCCCACCAACGACCTCGACCTAGAGACCCTCGACCTCCTGCAGGAGATGCTGTCCGATTATTCCGGCACGCTGATCCTGGTGAGCCACGACCGTGACTTCCTCGACCGCGTCGTTGGCAGCGTCCTCGTCAGCGAGGGGGAGGGGCGCTGGGTCGAGTATGCCGGCGGCTATACCGACATGGTGACGCAGCGCGGCCAGGGCGTCGAGGCGCGCAAAAGCGCCACCGCGCCTCGCCCCGACGGCAAGGTGAAGCCGGGCCGCCTCGTCAGCACGTCCGCGCCCCCGGCGCCCAAGACGAAGATGGGGTTCAAGGACCAGCACGAGCTGAAGACCCTGCCGGAGCGAATCGCGAAGCTGCAGACCGAGATCGCCAAGATCCGCACCGTCCTTGCCGACCCGCAGCTCTACAGCCGCAATCCGGCCCTGTTCCAGAAGGCCTCGGCGACCCTCGCGGCGGCGGAGGCCGACCTCTCGGCGGCCGAGGACCGCTGGCTGGAGCTGGAGATGCAGCGGGAAGGGTGAGGCGGGTCGCCCTTCGCACCGGACGCCCGGCAGAGCGTGTCGGCTCGGGCTCCCCCGCTGGGTGACACGCCCCCCCTCGACCGGGGGAAACCGGAGCGTTCACGAGACCTTCGCCCCCGATGGGATGCCAGAGAACTCCGAGGCTTCCCGATAGGGGTCCCATGGCCGAGACCGTTCTCCGCCACATGAAACTTCTTGATAAAATTCCTATTTCATGCCTATATCCCCACACCTGCCGCCCAGCGAAGGGGGCCTGTCCGGTGACCGACCGGGTGGGCCGAAAGGGGCGGCGGGGCGGTGCCTGCGTCGGTGGTGTCGGTCACCATCGCCCCGGGCGGCGGCTCGATAGTCTGGGGGCTCGGATGGGGGCGCGGTAGGTCGGGAGTTAAATGCCCCGGCACTGACCCCGCTCTGGGCTGCCATGATGAGGTTTGCGGCCCCTCCAATACGAGAGGGCGTGCGGGGCAAAGTCCGTTCGAACAGCCGGGCTGGGATGCAACACGACCACCTCAGGCGCGACGCAACGCGAGGACCGCTGGAGACACCGTGACGCAAAACAGGCCCCGGCGGGAACGCCGGAGCCTGACGGGACGCCGGGGGACCGGCAAACTTATTATAGCGCTCAATGGGTTCCGCGGCGTCCCGCGTCCCCCTTTTGGGGCTTCTTTTAGGCCATGCCCCCGGCGCTTGTCCGCGCGCGGGGGTGAAGGCGTGTGGACGAGGAAGAAGGCGGCGATCGATGGGAATGAGCCTGCGGCGTCTTCAAGATGCCGCGAAGCGGGTGTCTGGTGGCGGCCGATCCCCGAGGTTCGCATTGCCCGCCCTCCCGTCCCCCCCCTTGCTCAAGAAATTCGGCTGGGCCGTCGGCCTGCCCGGACTGGCGCTCATCGTCGGCGTTGCGACGCCGTTCCTCGCCACCCGCGCGGAGCGGCGGCTCGACGACAACGCCGAGGCTGTCGTGCGTGCGACGGCCGAGACGGGGTTGGAGCCCTGGCTGCGCCTGACGGTACGCGGCCGTGACCTCATCGCCACCGGGGAGGCGCCAGACGAGGCCGGGCGCGTCGCGGCCCTCGACAGGCTCAAGCGCCTGCCTGGCCTGCGCCACGTGGTCGGGCGTATCGGAATCGTCGAGGATGCCTCGCCCTTCGTCTGGACGGCGACACGCACCAGCCCGGAAAGGATCGAACTGACCGGCAACCGGCCTGTCGAGATCGGTCCGAGTGCCCTTGCCGCGAAGCTCGCCCCGGAACTTCCCTCCGAGACCAGGATCGTCGATCAGGCGAAAGCCGCGCGCGGGGCACCGCCGGACTTTTCCACCGCCTCTGCCTTCGCGCTCGAACAGCTGAAGCCGCTGGCTCCGGGCGCCAGCGCCACCATCGCCGATACCACGGTGTCGCTCAGCGGCGAGGCATCGACGGTGGCCGATTACGAGGCCGTCAGGCAGGCATTGGCCCATCCTCCGACCGGCTTCACCATGGGCAAGGTCGACATCAGGCCGCCGGCGACCCCCGATTTCCGGTTTGCGGTGACCCGCGAGCGCGGCGGCAACCTCGTCCTTTCGGGCAATGTCGTCTCGGAGACGGCCCGCGAGGAGATCCGCGCCATGGCCGACGACGCCGCCGATGGCGCCACGGTGGACGACCGAATGCAGACCGCCCGTGGTCTTGCGGATGGGATCGATCCGACCACGCTCGGCCGCTTCGCGTTTCGGGTCTCGTCCCTGATGCAGGACGGCAGCGTTACCTACTCCGACTCGCGCCTGTCGGTCTCAGGAACCGCCCTCGACGGGCAGGCCATCGGCGAGATCGACGCGCTTTTGCGCGACGGGCGACCGTCCGGCACCAGGGCCGGGCCTGTCGATCTCGCCGCCATGCCGCTCTCGCCCTATCGCTTCATGGTCCGCCGCGAGAGCGACGCGGTGACCCTGACCGGACACCTTCCCGACGGCGCCACGCGCGACCGTATCCTGGCGACGCTGCGACCGCGCTTCTTCCGCGAACGCATCGTCGACAAAAGCCGCATCGCGGAGGGCGCGCCGGCCAATCTCAGCGGCGCCATCGAGGCCGGCATCAGCGCGCTGTCCCTGCTCGCCACGGGCGAAATCCGCATCTCGGACAGGACTCTCGCGCTCTCCGGAAATAGCCTCTACCGCGAGAGCGCCGGACGCTTCGAAATGGACCTCTCCCGGCGGATGCCGGCCGGTTGGCAGGGGCAGGCCGAGGTCAAGCCGCCAGCCAGCGAGACCATGGAGGATAAGGCCTGCCGGGGCTCGTTCGACCGCGCGATCGAGGGGCGCCGCCTGCTCTTCGCACCCGGCAGCGTCACCCTGAAGGCGGAGTTCTATCCGACCCTCGACGCGGTGGCTTCAGCCGCGAAAGCCTGCACCGGCCTGCGCATCGAGGTGACGGGGCATGTCGACCCGGCCGGTGCCGCGGGCGCACCGAAACCCGCCCTTGATGCGGGAGTGGAGAACACTTCTTCCGTCGATTCGGGGAAGGCTCGGGACGCCGACAAGGCCTCGAAGCCGGTGGTCGCGAAGACCGACAAGCCCCCGGTGAAGCCCGCCGATCCCAAACCGGCTCCGGCGAAGGACGGCAAGGACAAGGCGACCGGCGACAAGGCGGCGAAGGAGAAGGATGCCAAGACGGAGGCCCCGAAAGAGGCGAAACCGGCTGAGCCGGAACCCGACATGGCTCGACAGCGAGCACTTGTGATCGTCGAGTATCTGCTCCAAGCCGGCATCCCGGCGGACAGGATCGTCGCCGCTCCCGCCGGTCGCGCCAATGCCACCGGGCAGGGCGTCGGCCTCGCCCTGCGCTCCTGAGAGATCGTCCCGATGCTTCTGCTGTTGACGATTCTCTGGCCCGCGCTGGCCGCCAGCTTCGCGCTGGGCACCGCCATCGGATGGCACTTCGGACCGCCACGCGACCGGCTTTCGACCGCCATCGGGCTCGGACTCGGATTTGGGGCCGTTGCGCTCGCTGGGCTCGCTTTCAGCGGGATCGTACCGGGCCGCCCGGGCTTCTGGGTGGAGAGCGCGGCGCTGAACCTGACGGCCTATATCGTTGGCGCCGGAACCGGAGCACTGGCGAGGCTGGCGCGTCCATCGCCGAGGGTGTCGGGCCTCGACGGTGTCGGCCGCTCCCCCGACCGCCTCGCTCCATCACCGAGACGGGCTGACAGTGCCGAGCAGAAGCTTCGAGGGAAAGTTTCGCGATGAGGTGGCCGGGAGAGGATAACCCCTCCGCTCACCGCGCCCCGCGCTGAAGGTCTCCTTCGATCAGCAGCGCGCTCTTGCCTTCCAACCGGCTGCGGTAGACCTGCAAATTCTCCATCACGCGCTGGACGTAGTTGCGGGTCTCGGTGAAGGGGATGCGCTCGACCCAGTCGATGGGATCGACGCCGGTCCGGCGCGGATCGCCATAGGCGTCGATCCACTTCTTCACGTTGCCGCCACCGGCATTGTAGGAGGCGAAGGCGAGGATGTAGGAGCCGCGCCAATCCTCCATCAGCTCCCCGAGATGGGCCTGGCCGAGGCGGGCATTGTAGGCGGGATCGCTGGTGAGGCGGTCCTGGTCGTAGGAGGCGCTGACCCGTCGCGCCGTGCGCTGGGCGGTGGCCGGCATCATCTGCATCAACCCACGGGCGCCGACGCTCGACTGGGCGCGAGGATCGAACTGGCTTTCCTGGCGGGCGATAGCGAAGACCATGGCCTTCTCCACCAGGGGAACGGCGGCGGAGGCCTCGTAATCGGGGATGCCGATGGTCGGGTAGGCATGGGCGTCGAGGGGCAGCCCACGCTGCACCGCGAGCTTACCCACCGCCACGAGGGCTCGGGAATTCCGCACCTCCACGGCGAGGTTGCCGAGCGCGCTGAGCTCAGCCGGGTTGGTCAGGCGATTCGCCGTGTCGATGTAGAGCGGCAAAGCCAGATCCTTCAGCGAAGCCGCCTCCAGCATCCGCAGCGCCCGCGTGGTCAGGCGGTTGTCGAACGCGGCCGCGGCAGCGGGCTCGAGATCGGGGACGACGCGGAGCGGCAGGCTCGCCTGCCCGAGCTTCGCCCGCGCGAGCTGCCCGTAATAGGCGATGGGCTGAAGCGCGGCGCGCTCGTAGAAGGTCTTGGCGAGGCCCGCTTCGCCTGCCGCCTCGGCGGCGCGGCCCTGCCAATAGGCCACGCGGGCCAGCGAGATCGCGGTCTCGGCAATGGTCGCGGCCTTGGCGAAATGGTTGGTGGCCTTGGCCGGATCGTCGAGGAAGCGCAGGGCGATCCAGCCGGCATGGAACTCGGCCTCGATCCGCTTCTCCACGGTGCGGCCGCTATGGCCGGCGGCGACCTCGTAGGCGAGGCTCGGATTGCCGATATCGATGAGCTTGCGGGCGACGATCCGGCGCTCGACCCACCATTCGTCGCCATCCACCAGGACATCGCCGTTGGTGGGAGCGGTGGCGAGGATCGCGGCGGCCTCCACCGCCTTGTCGGCCCGGCGCAGGTATTGCGCCCGCGACAGGATGTAGGACGGATCGCTGCGGAGCGACGGCGGCACGGCGTTCAACGCGGAGGCGGCCGAGGAACTCTTGTCTTCCACGGCACGGCGGGCGCGGACCAGACTGGCGTAGCCGCCGCCGGCATAGGAGGCGGCCCGCCCGGCCGTCTCGTAATCCTCCTTCAGGAGCGCGCGCTCCATGCGGAAGCGGTGATCGACGCGGGTGAGGACATTCGGAAAGGCGTCCATCACCTTGGTCTCGAGGGCGCGCCCGAAGGTTTCCGAGCGCCACAGGTCGCGGACCAGGGAGGCGGCGTCCTCGTCGAGGGAATCGGCCCGGAAGGCGAGCGCGAGGGCGAACTTGCCGGGAGCGCTCGACGGACGTGTTCCGGCGAAGAAGGCGCGCACGGTCGCCGGGTTCTTGCGCTCGGTGAGAAGCGCCTCCTCGGCACGGCGGCGCAGGAGCGGACCTGCCGGCCATTCCGGGTTCGTCCGGGTGAAGGAGACAGTGCGCTCGAAGCCGATGCCGGAGCCGGCGCGGATTGCCACCCATTCGAGCAGAGCGAGGGCCGCCGGATCGGTGAAGCCGTCGCGCAGGCGGTCGCCTTCGGAGACCTTGCCGCGCCGATAGGCGTCGATGGCCTGGCGCAGAGCGGGGAGGTCTACATCCGGCGCGACCTGCGCGGCGCGGGCGGGGTCGGGCACTTCCGGTACGGGCGCGGCCGGCGTCATGGCGGCGTCGGGAAGCGGGAAGGCGATCGGCGCTTCCGGATCGGCGGAGGCATAGGCCTTGGCGGCGGCGGGCAGGGCCTTGCTCGCCACGGTCTCGGCGCTGCGGTCATCCAGCTTCAGCGCATCGGCGGCGACTGCCTCGGTCTCCGCGGCCTTGCTGTCCGGCACCATGACGGAGGGGGCGACGGCGTCGCTCGACGGGCGGGTGGTGACATCCTCCCCCTGAGCCGCGGCGGCCGGGAAGATCGTGTTCGGCACGACCAGCATCGTCGTCCCCGCCAAGGCAAGGGCGAGGGAAACGGGGAGGGCGGCACGATGCGAGCGTGTCCAGAACGCCATGGTTCTTCAAGTCCCGTCAGATGCGGACATGCCTAAGCTGTCCCGGAGGGCATTAAGAAGTCATTAACCGCGCCGACAGAGCGTTTGCGCGCGTGCCGGCAAGGCCCTATGTCTGCCCGTCCGCGAGAGCGGTGATGCGGCCGGCACACCGGCCCACCGAAAAATCGACGGCCGGGAACGCCAGGATGACCGACACCACGACACAGCGCCTCAGGGGCGCCATGACCGCGCTCGCCACTCCGTTTCGCGATGGCGCCTTCGACGAGGACGCCTTTCGCAAATTCGTGAACTGGCAGATCGAGCAGGGCATCCATGGCCTCGTGCCCGTGGGCACCACCGGCGAGACGCCGACCCTGAACCATGACGAGCACGACCGTGTCGTGGCTGCCTGCATCGCCGAGACCGCCGGCCGGGTACCGGTCATCGCGGGCGCGGGCTCGAACTCCACGGCCGAGGCCGTCGACCGGGCCGTCAACGCGGAGAAGGCCGGTGCCGACGCCGTTCTCGTCGTGACGCCCTACTACAACAAGCCGACGCAGGCCGGGCTCTACGCGCATTTCAAGGCCGTCAACGACGCCATCGGTATTCCGATCATCATCTACAATATTCCCCCGCGTTCCGTGGTCGACATGAGCGTCGAAACCATGGCGCGGCTGTATGAACTCAAGAACATCGCCGGCGTGAAGGACGCCACGGCCAAGCTCGACCGTGTCAGCCTGCAACGCCAAGCCATGGGTGAAGACTTCATCCAGCTTTCGGGCGAAGATGCGACGGCGCTCGGATTCAATGCTCAGGGCGGCGTCGGCTGCATCTCGGTGGTCTCCAACGTGGCGCCGCGCCTCTGCGCCAAGCTTCAGGAAGCGACCCTGTCCGGCGATTACGCCACGGCCCTGCGGATCCAGGACCAATTGTTGCCGCTGCATGTGGGGCTGTTCGCGGAGTCGAACCCGTCACCGGTGAAATACGGTCTCTCGCGGCTGGGCCATATGAGCGACGAGGTGCGCCTCCCGCTCCTCACGGTCAGCGATGCCACGAAGGCGATCGTCGATTCCGCCCTGCGCCATGCCGGCCTGATCGACGGCTGAGCCCCCTCGCAGGCGAAACCCCGGCGAACCATATGAGTGTCGATCGGCCGCGTCGCGCGGCCGGCGACGGCATCAGCTTCCTTCCAGACAAGGGGCATCGGCTCGGATAGGCCGATGCACCAGAACCGACGATGTGATGGCTCCCAAACCGCAAGACACCCGCCGCGTCGTCGCCGACAACCGCGCCGCCCGCTTCCATTACGAAATCTCCGACGTCCTCGAGGCGGGCATCGCCCTGACCGGGACGGAGGTCAAATCCCTGCGCAAGGGCAAGGCGGCCATCGGCGAGGCCTATGCCGGTCCGTCGGGTGACGAGCTGTTCCTGTTCAACGCTTACATCCCGGAATATCTCGAAGCCAACCGGTTCAACCACGAGACCAAGCGTCCGCGCCGGCTGCTGCTCCACCGCAAACAGATCAACAAGCTCATCGGCGCCACGAAGCGCGAGGGCTACACGGTGGTGCCGCTGAAGATCTACTTCAACGAGCAGGGCCGCGCGAAGATCGAACTCGGCCTCGGCCGGGGCAAGAAGCTCCACGACAAGCGCGAGAGCGCCAAGGAGCGGGACTGGGAGCGCGACCGCGCCCGGATCATGCGCGACAAGGGCTGATCGGCGAACGCTCCGTTGACGGGCGATGCCCGTCCTGCCAAGACACCGCCCATGACGACGAACCCGATCCTTTCTGGATTGTATTACGCGCCGCTCCCTTAGCGGCGAGGTGCTCTGTCACGTCTCAACCGCCCCGGTCGTCGGCGGTTGACCCTTTTCCAAGCACCGCTGGCCCCTCGGCTCCATAGAGGTCAGTTCCGTGTCTTTGGTTACGTCCCCTCCATCACGCATCACCGTCGGGATCATCGGATTCGGCGCGTTCGGCCAGCTGATCGCCCAACATCTCGGGCGGTATTTCGCGTTGCGCGCCTACGATCCCGCCCTGCCGCACGCCGACGATATTCAGGCATCTCGCGGGCAGCACGGGTCTCTTCTCCTGGAAGGCTACGGCGTTCACACATCTCGCGGGATGCGCGGGTCCACACTCCTGGAAGGAGAGGGACAGGGAGAGGTGTGTGACCTTGTCGGAGGCGGACCACACCTCACCCCAGCCCTCTCCTTCCAGGAGAGGGAGCCCGTCGCGCCTCATGTCGAACCCACTTGGGAAGGGAGAACGGCCGGCGACCAGACATGTGAATCCGGTACGCAGAAAGGGGCGAGGAAAGCCGGGGTGCGGCTCGGCTCGCTCGCCGAGGCGGCTTCCTGTCCCGTGGTCGTGCTGGCCGCTCCGGTCTCCAAGCTCGCCGAGGTGGTCTCCGCCATCGGACCTCATCTGCGGCCGGGCGCACTCGTCCTCGATGTCGCCTCGGTGAAGATGGTCGCCGCACGGATCATGGCGGAAGGGTTGCCCGATCACGTCGGGATCGTCGCCACGCATCCGCTCTTCGGCCCGCAAAGCGCGCGCTCCGGCCTGAAGGGGCTGAAGATCGCCGTATGTCCGATCCGGGGGCGGGGAGGCCTGCGCGCCGCGGCCTTCCTACGGAAGCATCTCGGCCTCGATGTCATCCTCACGGATCCCGAGGCACATGACCGGGCAGCCGCCTCGGTTCAGGGCCTGACGCATCTCATCGCCAAGGTCTTCGTCGAGATGGAGCCGCTCCCGACCCGGATGACGACGAAGAGCTTCGACCTGCTGATGCAGGCGGTGGGCATGGTCAGGAACGATGCCCCGGAAGTCTTCGACGCGATCGAGCGCGCGAACCCCTACGCGGCGGATGTGCGCCGCCGGTTCTTCGCGCATGCATCACGGCTGGAGCGTGAACTCTCGGAGCCTCGCTCCAACGCCATGGGGTGAACCGGCAATCGCGGCTTCGGCCATCCGCATACCGGGGGGAGGGAGGCGAGACGCAGACTTCCCCCGGTTGAGTGAACGTCTACTGCTCGCTAACGTCGTCGCCCTGACGGATACCGTAGCGGGTCTCCAGTCCGGGATTGGCGCGGGCGACCGGCCGCTCGGCCACGTCGCGCGTCATGTCCCGTGGAGCCTCCCGCGGCACGTCCCGAGGATTGCGGGCCAGGCCCTCACCCTGGGTCCGGACGCCGCGCTCGCCCGGATCGCGACCGACGCGGGGAATGAGGTGGACGAGGTCGACGAACTCGTCGGCCTGTCGGCGAAGGTCGTCGGCGATCATGGCCGGCTGTGTCTGGATCGTCGAGACGACGGTGACCCGGACCCCGCGGCGCTGCATCGCCTCCACCAGGGAGCGAAAATCGCCATCGCCCGAGAACAGGACCATATGATCGATGCGGGGCGCGAGTTCGAGGGCATCGATGGCGAGTTCGATGTCCATATTGCCTTTGATCTTGCGACGACCGGCGGAATCGGTGAATTCCTTAGCCGGTTTGGTCACAACCCGATAACCGTTATAATCGAGCCAATCGATCAGCGGGCGGATCGATGAATATTCCTGGTCTTCGACCATGGCTGTGTAGTAAAAAGCCCGGATCAAATTGTCGCGAGCTTGAAATTCCTTAAGCAGACGGCGATAATCGATATCGAAGCCAAGCGCCTTCGTTGCCGCGTAAAGATTCGCTCCGTCGATAAACAGAGCACTGCGCTGTTGTGCGCTCATTGAAAGATCCATTTTCTCATCAGAATTTTCAGACGTAAGATGTTGCAGTCCTAATAATTCGTCACATTTGACTGATCATTCGCCGCCCGATGCCTTGACAACCCAAGGTTGATAACGGACAGAACGTTAGAATTAATAATAAATTCTAAGAACCGGTCGAATGCCACAGGCAACGGCCAAGCCTCTCCTTTGTTATTGTCGGATTGACATACCTGTCAACCACGATTGGTATACAATCACCTGAAATTGAGGATAAAACCAGGTTCTGCCGAGAATATTTGACGGTCTACAACTGTTGCGCCCAATTGCGCATCAGTTCATCGACCACATTCAGTTTTAGCCTTGCTTAAGATTAGGCGGGAGGCATCACCCGGCTACCCGGCTTGACGGCAGGCAGCGCGGCAAGTTCCGGCGGCAAGGCATCGGCAGCATAAGCCGGAATGTCGAGAGTGACCAGGGTAACGAGCGGCAGGCCGATTTCGCCGCGCCCGCCCGAACGGTCGATGAGGCAGGCCGCGCCGATGACCTCCCCGGGCTCGCCTTGGAGCGATGCGAGGCATTCGCGGGCGGAAAGCCCCGTCGTCACGATATCCTCGACGATCACGGCGCGTTGGCCGGCCGGAATGCTGAAGCCGCGACGAAGGCTGAAGGGCCCGCCGGGATCACGTTCGACGAAGATGGCGCGTGCTCCGAGATGACGCGCCGTCTCGTATCCCGGAACGATCCCGCCGATCGCCGGGGACACGACGATGTCGATCGGGCCGAAGCGGGCGACGATGACCTCCGCCAGGGCCTTGCACAGGCGCTCGGTCCGGACCGGATCGGAGAAGATCGCCATCTTCTGCAGGAAGACGCCGGAATGGAGCCCGGAACTGAGCACGAAATGTCCTTCGAGCAGAGCCCCTGCATCGCGGAATTCCGCGAGCACCGCGTCTGGCGTCATGAGAAACGTGTTCCTTGGATAGCGAGTGAGGGCCGCGTTTGTGGCAGCGCGGGCCACCTGGCGCAAGGCGCGCGCCGACGACGCGCCCAGAGGGGTACGGACGCTCAGCCGTTGACGCGGTCGACCCTGCTCACGGTGCGCTTACCGCGCAGCTCGGCGACGATGGCGTTGAGGTGCTTCAGGTCCCAGACCGAAAGATCGATCACGATCTCGGTGAAGTCCTGGGTGCGTCGCTTCATCGAGACGTTGTCGATATTGCCGTCGTGGTCGGCGATGACCTGCGCGATCTGGGCCAGAACGCCGGGCTCGTTGATCGATTGCAGGGCGAGGCGCGCGGGAAAACGTTCGCTCCCCCCCGCCTCGACATCCCAGCGCACATCGAGCCAGCGTGCCGGTTCGTTGTCGAAATCCGCGAGCGCCGCCGACTGGATCGGATAGATCGTGACCCCGACACCGGGGGTGAGGATACCGACGATGCGGTCCCCCGGCACCGCGCCCCCGTTCGGCGCGAAGCTCACCGGCAGGTCGTTGTCGAGGCCGCGGATCGGGATGGCATCCGGCCGGCCCATATCGGCGGTGCCCTCGGGGAAGGTGAGGCGCATGGCCTGCCCCTTGGCGAGGCTGAGGCGACCGGCGCCCCCGTCCATTGGCTGCTGCAGGGCTGCCGGCGCCGTCCGGCGCTCGTCCTTGTGGTCGGGATAGACCGCGCGGACCACGTCGCCCGAGAACATCTCGCCCCGGCCCACCGCCGCGAACACGTCTTCGGTGCTCTGCCGGGCGAGGCGAGGAAGCGCCCCGCGCAGCTTGTCCTCGGAGAAGTTCTTGGCCGCCCGCTCGAAGGCACGATCGAGGATCTGGCGGCCGAGGCCGGCATATTGGCGGCGCACGGCCGAGCGGGTCGCGCGCCGGATCGCGGCGCGGGCCTTGCCGGTGACCACGAGGGATTCCCAGGCGGCCGGAGGCGATTGTCCATCGGCCCGGGCGATCTCGACCTCGTCGCCGTTGACGAGCTCGATCAGCAGCGGCGCCATGCGGCCGTTGATCTTGGCCCCCACCGCCGTGTTGCCCACGTCGGTATGGACCGCATAGGCGAAATCGATCGGCGTCGCGCCGCGTGGCAAGGCGATGAGGCGCCCCTTCGGCGTGAAGCAGAACACCTGGTCCTGGAACAGTTCGAGCTTGGTGTGTTCGAGGAATTCCTCCGGGCTGTCGCCCTCGGCCAGGAGTTCGATGGTCCGCCGCAGCCATTGATAGGCGCCGCTTTCCGTGGCGAGGCGCGGATGGACGCCGCCGATCTCGTCCTTTCCGCCGGATTCCTTGTAATGGGCATGCGCGGCGATGCCGTATTCGGCGATCTCGTCCATGGCCGCAGTGCGGATCTGCAGCTCGACGCGCTGGCTCTTCGGCCCGATCACGGTGGTGTGGATCGAGCGGTAATCGTTCTGTTTCGGGGTGGAGATGTAGTCCTTGTAGCGACCCGGCACCATCGGCCAGGTGGTGTGCACGACACCCAGCGCCCCGTAACATTCGGACAGGGATTCCACGATGATGCGGAATCCGAAGATGTCCGAGAGTTGCTCGAAGGCGACGGATTTACGCTCCATCTTGGCGGAAATGGAAAAGGGCCGCTTTTGCCGCCCGGTGACGACGGCGTTGATGCCCTGGGCCGCGAGCTTGGCGGTCAGGTCCCGTTCGATGCTCTCGACCAGCCGTTCGGATTTCACGGCGAGGTCGGCGAGCCGCTGGGTGATCGTCGCGTAGATCTCGGGCTTGAGGTTGCGCAGCGCGAGGTCTTCGAGCTCTTCGCGCAGTTCCTGCATACCCATGCGGCCGGCCAGCGGCGCATAGATATCCAGCGTCTCCTGGGCGATCCGCTCGCGCTTCTCCGGCTTCATGTGATGAAGCGTGCGCATGTTGTGCAGGCGGTCGGCGAGCTTGACCAGCAGCACGCGCACGTCCGCCGCGACGGCCAATAGCAGCTTGCGGAAGTTCTCGCCCTGCGCCGCACGTTTCGAGACGAGGTCCAGGCGCTTGAGCTTGGTCAGCCCGTCCACCAAGGCGCCGATCTCGGGGCTGAAGATCTCGCTGATCTCGTCGAGGGTGGCTGCCGTGTCCTCGACCGTATCGTGCAGCACGGCGGCGACGATGGTGGCGTCGTCGAGCCGGAGATCGGTGAGGATCGCGGCGACTTCCAGCGGATGGGCGAAGAACGGATCGCCCGAGGCCCGCTTCTGCGTCCCATGAGCCCGCATGGCATAGACATAGGCGCGGTTGAGAAGGGCCTCGTTGGTGGCGGGGTTGTAACGCCTCACCCGCTCGACGAGCTCGTACTGGCGCATCATCCGCCGCAACACCCTTCACTCATCGTCACTGCCCACCTCTGTCTCATGTTGTCCCGCATCGCGGCCGGGCACGCCAGACCCATGGCGCCGCATGACACCGGTTTCTCGCCCCGAAAAACGAAAAACCCGGCGCTGGGCCGGGTCTTCGCGGGATCGTCAGTAATAAACGTGTCGTCCGATCACTCGGCCTCTTCGTCCGTCTCGGTCGGAGGAGCGAGGTTCTCGAGACCGCGCAGAAGATCTTCTTCGCTCATCCGGTCGAACTGGACGGCGCCGTCATCGCTGGACGATTGCGGCGCGACGGCGGCGGCAGCCGGCGAGCTCGACAGCAGCGGCACCGTCTCGGCCTCGGGCTCATCCACCTCGACGTATTTCTGCATCGAATGGATCAGCTGTTCCTTAAGGTCGTCGGCGGTGATGGTCTCGTCGCCGATTTCGCGCAGGGCGCAGACGGGGTTCTTGTCGCGGTCGCGGTCGATCGTCAGCGGCGCCCCGGCGGCCAACAGGCGGGCACGGTGGCTCGCGAGCAGGACGAGCTCGAAGCGGTTCTCGACCTTGTCGATGCAGTCTTCAACGGTGACGCGAGCCATGCGCAGAGGCTCCTTCCATAGGACCGGGAATAGTATGATTGAACGCGCCTCTTACACCGCCTCGCGTGGCGCAACAAGCGCGACCGGCATATTGCCCCCGACGCCTCCACGGGCAGCACGTTCGGGACCGGCGTTCCATTCCCGCCCGAGGCCGCTGCTTATCGCCCGGGCGACAGCGCCCTGCCCCCCGGTTATGCGTGGCACGGTTAAGCTCGTGCGAGCCTTCGCATGGGAATTGAAGAGGGCCCAAACCTCATGACGAAGACGCTCAGCCGCCGCGGCCTGTTCAGCTGTGCCTGCCATCTCGGCGCAGCGGCCTTCGCCGCCACCGCCATGCCGAATCTCGGTCTGGCGGCCAGCCCGTCCACCAAGAAGACGGACCTGACGGCCGATCAGGCGCTGGAGCTAATGAAAGAGGGCAACCGGCTCTACAAGACCGACAGCCCCGTCCGCGCGGTGCAAGGGCGTGAGCGCCGGATCGAGATCGCCCTCGGGCAGACCCCGTTCTGCGTGCTGGTGAGCTGTTCCGATTCCCGCGTCTCCCCGGAGATCCTGTTCGGGCGGGGTCTCGGCGAACTCTTCATCGTCCGCAATGCCGGCAACACCGCCGACACCGCCGCCCTCGGATCGGTGGAATACGCCGTCTCCCAGCTCGGCGTGCCGCTCATCCTGGTCATGGGGCATAGCCGCTGCGGCGCTGTGCAGGCCGCGGCGGATGTGGTCGAGAACAACACCGTCTATCCGGGCTCCATCGGCCGGATGATTGAACCGATCGTTCCGGCGGTGCTCTCGGTGCGCGGCAAGCCCGGCGATTTCCTGGAGAATTGCGTACGCGCCAATGTCGACCGCGTGGTGAACCGCATGCGCACCGCCTCGGAGCCGGCGCTGCTCGACCCGTTGAAGGCGGGCAAGCTGCGCATCGTCGGGGCATCCTACAGCCTCGACACCGGCACGGTGGATTTCTTCAACGAGGCCTGAGACGGATTTATCGGAAACCGGCACGCGCCCATCATCGGACGCCCGCATTTCGGTGATGGGCGTCCGGCGATGGCGGCGCGAGAGAAAAAGCGCGGCTTTATTACCGACATCGCGGTCTCAACCCCGGTCGAGACCGGTATTCGTCCATCGCTTCGTCTCCGCTCGTGTTGACACCTGCTGCACACGGTGCGACTGCGCCGCCCTTTCCCGTGCGACGACGTGGCAAAGGATTTCGACGAACATGGCGCGCGCATTCCTCTTTCCCGGCCAGGGCAGCCAGGCCGTCGGCATGGGCCGGGCCCTGGCCGAATCCTTCCCCCAGGCGAAAGCCGTCTTCGATGAGGTGGACGAGGCCTTGGGCCAGTCCCTCTCGACGCTGATGTTCGAGGGACCGACGGAAGAACTGACCCTCACCGCCAACGCGCAGCCCGCCCTGATGGCGGCCAGCCTCGCGGTCGTGCGCGTGCTTCAGGCCGAGCGCGGGCTCGATCTCGTTCGCGACGTGGCGGCGGTGGCCGGCCACTCGCTCGGCGAATACACGGCGCTCGCCGCCGCCGGGACGTTCACGATCTCCGATACCGCCCGGCTCCTGCGCATTCGCGGCGAGGCCATGCAGGGCGCGGTCGCACCGGGGGCCGGGGCCATGGCCGCCCTGATCGGCGCCGATGCCGAGCTGGCCCTGTCCATCGCCTCGGAAGCCGCCGAAGGAGATGTCTGCGACGTCGCCAACGACAACGGCGCCGGGCAGGTGGTGCTCTCGGGCGGGAAGGCCGCGGTGGAGCGCGCGGTGGCGATTGCCCAGGCGCGCGGCATCAAGCGTGCGGTGATGCTCAACGTCTCCGCCCCGTTCCATTGCTCGATGATGTCGCCGGCCGCCGAGGCCATGCAGGATGCCTTGACCCGCGTGGCCATGAAGGCCCCCCTGGTCCCGGTCTATTCCAACGTGCTGGCCTCGCCGGTCGTCGAGCCCGCCGCCATCCGGCAGGCCCTCGTCGCGCAGGTGACCGGCACCGTGCGCTGGCGCGAATGCGTCGAGGCCATGGCGGCCGCCGGCATCGACCAGTTCTACGAAATCGGCAGCGGCAAGGTGCTCACCGGCCTCGTCAAGCGGATCGCTTCCGGCTCCACCGCGGCTCCCGTCGGCACGCCCGACGACGTCGCCGCCTTCCCGACGCTCAGCTGACAACAGGATTGCCCATGTTCGACCTGACCGGCCGCAAGGCTCTCGTCACCGGCGCGACCGGCGGCCTCGGCGGCGCCATCGCCAAGGCGCTCCACGCGCAGGGTGCCATCGTCGCCATTTCCGGCACCCGCCCCGAGGCGCTGGAAGCCCTGTCCGCCGAACTCGGCGGCGAGCGCGTCCACCTCGTGCCCGGCAACCTGTCGGACAAGGATGCCGTCGAGGCCCTGGTGCCGGCGGCCGAGGCCGCGATGGGCGGCCTCGACATCCTCGTCAACAATGCCGGCATCACCCGCGACAACCTCATGCTGCGGATGAAGGACGACGAGTGGGATGCGGTGATCGCCGTGAACCTCACCGCGGCGTTCCGGCTCTCTCGGGCGGCGGTGAAAGGCATGATGAAGCGGCGGAACGGCCGTATCATCAATGTGGGGTCCGTCGTGGGCGCCACCGGCAATCCCGGCCAGGTGAACTATGCCGCCGCCAAGGCCGGCCTCGTCGGCATGACCAAGGCCCTGGCCGCCGAGGTCGCCACCCGCAACCTCACCGTCAACTGCATCGCGCCGGGCTTCATCACCTCGCCGATGACGGATGTGCTCAACGAGAAGCAACGTGAGGGAATTCTCACCCGCGTGCCCATGAACCGCCTGGGCACCGGGGACGAGATCGGCGCGGCAGCCGTCTATCTCGCCTCCGCCGAGGCCGGCTACGTCACCGGCCAGACCTTGCACGTGAATGGCGGCATGGCGATGTATTGAGGCGTCTTTTATTGCCTTGACGCAGAGCGCTTTGCTGCACTGCACACGAAAAATAAGTGTTCCTTCGCTCGAAAAAGCCACAGCGATGAACGGTTTGTGAACCGCCCCTCGCCAGCACGAAAACCCTGTGCTACCACCCCGGCTGCCGTGCGAGGGGGGTTGACGGTTCTGCGTGTTGCGGGTTCTCAAGGCCACGCGCGATCGGACACCGGCCGCCTTCAAAATCCTCACAAGCGGGATGGCGGCCACGGCGCCTTCACCATCACGATCGAATAGCTAAGGACCAAGAACGATGAGCGATATCGCTGAGCGCGTGAAGAAGATCGTTGTCGAGCACCTCGGCGTTGAGCCGGAAAAGGTAGTCGAGGGCGCAAACTTCATCGATGATCTCGGCGCCGACAGCCTCGACACCGTCGAGCTCGTGATGGCGTTCGAGGAAGAGTTCAACGTCGAGATCCCCGACGATGCCGCCGAGACCATTCAGACGGTCGGCGACGCCGTGAAGTTCCTCGAGAAGAACTCCGCCTAAGCGCGAGGGGCAAAAGGCGCATCGACAAGCGGGGCTCGATCGCCCCGCGCGCCGTTTGGAATGATGATGACGGGACCGGTTCGGGATAACGCGATGCGTCGGGTTGTGGTGACGGGCTTAGGCATGGTGACGCCGCTGGGAAGCGACGTCGAGACCACCTGGAGCCGGTTGATCGCGGGAGATAGCGGAGCGTCGCAGGTGACAGCCTTCGACGTGTCCGATCTCGCCTGCCGCATCGCCTGTTCGGTCCCGTTCGGAGACGGCAGCGACGGCACCTTCAATCCCGACCGGTGGATGGAGGCGAAGGAGCAGCGCAAGGTCGATCCGTTCATCGTCTACGCCATGGCCGCCGCCGGCCAGGCGCTCGATGATGCCGGATGGCATCCGAAGTCCCACGAGGATCAATGCGCCACCGGCGTGATGATCGGCTCCGGCATCGGCGGGATCGGGGGTATCTACGACGCCTCCGTGACCCTGCACGACAAGGGGCCGCGGCGGATCTCGCCGTTTTTCATTCCCGGTCGCATCATCAACCTCGCCTCGGGCCAGGTTTCGATCGCGCACGGGCTCAAGGGGCCGAATCACGCGGTGGTTACCGCCTGTTCCACCGGCGCCCATGCCATCGGCGACGCGGCCCGGCTGATCCAGTTCGGCGATGCCGACGTCATGGTGGCGGGTGGTGCCGAATCTCCGGTGAACCGCCTCGCGCTCGCGGGCTTCGCCGCCTGCCGCGCCCTCTCCACAGGTTTCAACGACCAGCCAACCAAAGCTTCGCGCCCCTATGACAAGGACCGCGACGGCTTCGTCATGGGCGAAGGCGCCGGCGTGGTGGTGTTGGAGGAATACGAGCACGCCAAGGCGCGCGGCGCTCGGATCTATGCCGAGGTGGTCGGCTACGGCCTCACGGGCGACGCCTACCACATCACATCGCCGGCCCCGGACGGCGACGGCGCCTTCCGCTGCATGAGCGCCGCCGTGAAACGCGCCGGCATCTCGGCTGGCGACATCGACTACATCAACGCGCACGGCACCTCGACGCCAATGGGCGACGAGCTCGAGCTCAAGGCCGTCGAGCGCCTGCTCGGCGACAACGCGGCCAAGGCCGCCATGTCCTCCACCAAGTCGGCGGTGGGGCATCTCTTGGGCGCGGCCGGCGCCATCGAGGCGATCTTCTCGATCCTCACCATCCGCGATGGCGTGATGCCGCCGACGCTGAACCTCGACACACCGTCGGTGGAAACGGCCATCGACCTCGTGCCGCATGAAGCCAAGCGCAAGCAGGTGGATGTCGTGCTGTCGAATTCTTTTGGATTTGGCGGGACGAATGCGTCGCTGGTAATGCGGCGGGTCTGACGGCGGAAGGCTGTCACCGGCAAGATCGGGAAGAGGGACGGCGGACCCAGTAAGGGCCAACGCAGTTTGACCCGTTGGTCCCCAGCCGAAAGTCTTGTTTTCCATCGATAGCGACATTCGTCGGAAACGGACGGCAAAGCCGAAACCAGTCGCCCGTGGGCGAAAGTCTACTCCCGCATGGTAGCTTTCGTTATTGCGCGCGTCCTAGATCAGCGGTGATGCATCCTCCTCGCTCCACCTGCTCCCTAACCTCGTCATCTCGCTCACGGCGAAGATCCTGATCGCCCCGGCCTCGTATCGCCTGCTCGAGCGGCAGGCGGGGGCCTTCCTCGAACGCCTCGTGAGGTTCACGCAAAAGGGCTGTTGGCAACGGGGGCGGGGCCGTGACGATGGAGCGGTAATACGCCTTTTTGCCACAAAACCGGTTCACTCCGTCTCGTATAACCCGGCCGCCCGGGTGTAGTCAGGTTTGACGCACGGAACCTGTGGTCTCCATCCGGGAGGTCCACCCATGCACCGGCACCTCATTGCCTGAGACTCGTGGCACGCATGGCCCCCGGTCGGACATGACAACACGACGACCGCATCGTCGGGCCGAGAAGAGGTTGGCGAGAGGCGAGGCCCGAACAGGATGTCCATGTTCTTCCGCAAGCGCAAAAATCCGGACCCGGCGCCGTTTCCGGTCCCCTCCGAAGAGCCGGCACAGCTGAACCGCGCGTCCCCGCGCAGCCCCAGCGAGGCGATCAAGCCCACGGCCGCGCCGCCCCCGCCGGACCGTCCGGTGCGAGAGCGCGGCGGGTTGCTCAGCACGATCAGCGGCCTGCTCACCGCCGCCGTCATCCTGGCCATCGCGGCGATGATCGGCGTGACGCTGTTCGACCGGCAGATCCGCGAGCCCGGCCCGCTCGCCGCCGACAAGGTCGTGGTCATCCCGCCGCGCAGCGGCACCTCCGAGATCGCCGAGGCTCTGAGCCGGGAGGGCGTCATAAGCCACACCGCCCTGTTCGAATGGGCCTCCCGCTTCTCGGGCAAGGCGCTGAAGGCCGGCGAGTACACGTTCAAGGCTCATGCCAGCATCGGCGACACCATCGAAACCCTATCCACCGGCCGGCAGGTGCAGCACGCCATCACCTTCCCCGAGGGGCTGACCTCCGAACAGATCGTGGTGCGTCTCAACGAGAACGACATCCTCACCGGCGACATCAACGAGATCCCGCCCGAGGGCTCGCTCCTGCCCGATACCTACAAGTTCGAGCGCGGCGCCACCCGCCAGCAGATCGTCAACCTGATGCGCGCCAAGCAGCGCGAGGTGCTCAACCAGATCTGGCTGCGCCGCTCGGCCGAGATCCCGGTGAAGACCCCGGCCGAGATGGTGACCCTGGCCTCCATCGTCGAGAAGGAGACCGGCCGGGCCGATGAGCGCCCCCGCGTCGCAGGGGTGTTCGTGAACCGCCTCAACAAGCGCATGAAGCTGCAATCGGACCCCACCATCGTGTACGGTCTGGTAGGCGGACGCGGCACGCTCGGCCGTGGCATCCAGCGCTCGGAGATCGACCGGGCCACGCCCTACAACACCTACGTCATCGAAGGCCTGCCGCCGGGGCCGATCGCCAATCCGGGCCGCGCCGCGCTCGAGGCCGTCGCCAACCCGTCGCGCACCAAGGACCTCTATTTCGTCGCCGACGGCACCGGCGGCCACGCCTTCGCGGACAGCCTGGAAGGCCATTCGCGCAACGTCGCCCGCTGGCGCCAGGTGGAGCGCGCCCGCAAGGAGGTACCCACTGACGCCGCCCCCGTGGACAAGGCCGATCCTCCGACCGATCCGTCGAGCGTGCCGGGCCGAGCCTCCGCCTACGCGCCGGAGGGCACGAACTTCGCCGGCGGCGCCCCGGACCCGTCGGCCCCGCGGCCGAAAGCCTTCGACGCGTCGGAAGGCACCAAGCTCGACCCGCTTCGGAACAAGACCTTCGACCTCAACTCGGCCAAAAGCGTCCCGGCGCTGAAGCCGCAATGAGACGCACGCCCGCCGCGCGCATACCCTCTCCCCGCACGCGGGGAGAGGGCCGCGACGACCCCGTTGTCGGCGCGGCGAGGCGGCAGCCGAAGGTGAGGGGACGGAGCCGGAAGAGGCTCGTCCGGATGTACCCCCTCACCGCCGCTCCGGCTTCGCCTGCGCTTCCTGTCGGCACGACGAGGTGCCGACAGGCCTCTCCCCGCCCGGCGGGGAGAGGGGAAACTCGGCGACCGACCGCCTTTCTCGACCACGGCTCTCGACCATGATCCTCTCTAGCATGACGGGCTTTGCCCGCACCACCGGCACCACCGGCCCGGTGCAATGGGCCTGGGAGGTCCGCAGCGTGAACGGGCGCGGGCTCGACGTGCGCCTGCGCGTGCCCAACGGCCTGGAGGCGGTGGGCGAGGTTGCCCGTACCGCCCTGCAGAAGACCCTGACGCGGGGTCAGTGCCAGCTTTCGCTCAACCTCACCCGGCCCGAGACCAAGGCGCGGGTGCGGATCAACGAAACCCTGCTGGCCGAGCTCGCCGCCGCCACGGCGCGCGTGCCGCGCCCGGAAGGGCTCGCCCCGGCCTCCCTCGACGGATTGCTCGGCATCCGCGGCGTCATCGAATCCGACGAAGAGCCGGCGGTGGAATCGGACAGCCTCGCCCATGACCTCGCCGAGGGCGTGGTCCGGCTCGTGGCCGACCTCGTGGAAGCGCGCCGCGCCGAGGGGCGCCAGCTGCGCGCCATCATCGAGGGGCAGCTCGTCGCCATGTCCCGCCTCCGCCAGGCCGCCGAGGCCTGCCCCGGCCGCCAGCCCGAGGCGGTGAAGGCGCGCCTGTCCGCGAGCATCGCCGCCTTGATGGAGGCCGGCGGGCTCGATCCCGGCCGTCTGCACCAGGAGGCCGTCCTCATCGCCGCGAAAGCCGACGTGCGCGAAGAACTCGACCGTCTGAGCGCCCATCTCGACAGTGTCGGCGAGTTGCTGGCCAAGGGCGGCGCCATCGGCCGCAAGCTTGATTTCCTGGCCCAGGAGCTCGGCCGCGAGGCGAATACCCTCTGCGCGAAGGCCGGAGACATCGCGTTGTCGCGGATCGGACTCGACTTGAAGGCCGTGGTGGAGCAATTCCGCGAACAGGTTCAGAACGTCGAGTAGGTTTTTCGGACATGCAGGCCACGACGATCGGGCGGCGCGGGTTCATCCTCATCCTGTCCTCGCCTTCGGGAGCGGGGAAGACCACGCTGACCCGCGCGGTCGCCAGCGACCCGAAATGGGGGCTCGATCTCTCGATTTCGGTGACGACGCGACAGCGCCGGCCCTCCGAGATCGACGGCAAGCACTACAATTTCATCGACCGTGAGGCCTTCGACGCCCTGCGCGGCGCCGACAACCTGCTCGAATGGGCCGAGGTCCACGGCAATTTCTACGGCACGCCGCGCCGCCCGGTGGAGAAGGTGCTCGGCGCCGGCCGGGACATGATCTTCGACATCGATTACCAGGGCACGCGGCAGGTGAGGGCGAAGCTCGCGGACGACGTGGTGACGGTGTTCATACTACCGCCGAGCCTCGCCGAGTTGCGACACCGCCTCGAACGCCGAGCCGAGGATTCGCCCGAGACCATCGAGAAGCGCCTCGCCAATTCCCGCGTCGAGATCCAGCGCTGGAACGAGTACGATTACGTCCTCGTCAACGACGACCTGAACGACGCCTTCGCAAAGCTCCAGGGAATCCTCGTCGCCGAGCGCCTCAAGCGCGCCCGCAACACCGGCCTGTCGGATTTCGTCGACGGGCTTCTGGCCGAGCCCGACAGGATCGCCTAAGGAGCCGAGCCCGATGTCGACACCCGACCGGACCATCCGCTTCGACCAGACCTGCCCGATCCTGCGCATCTTCGACGAGGCGAAGGCGCGCGAGTTCTATGTCGACTTCCTCGGCTTGAGCGTCGATTGGGAGCATCGCTTCGACGCCGACTTTCCGCTCTACGCCCAGGTGTCGCGCGCCGGTCTCATCCTGCATCTCAGCGGCCATCACGGCGATGCGACGCCGGGCTCCACGACCTTCGTGCGGATGGCGGGCATTCACGCCTTCCAGGCGGAACTCAGCGCTCGGAACTACGTCCATGCCAAGCCGGGCATCGAGAACCTGCCCTGGGGGTTGGTGATGACGGTGACCGACCCTTTCGGCAACACCCTGCGTTTCTGCGAAGATCCTGCGGAGCCGTAGGTCACCGCGGTCGCCGGACGCTCGCCCGATCCGTCACAGTCGCGTAGCCCGGAACACCCCCGGCCCGGTCAGGGTTGGCCCGCACATGACCGGCCGGAGAACGTGTCGCCCCGGTCGGACCCACGCGGCCAGCGGAGCGAGCAATGGATTTCGGGATCGAGGGACAGGTCGCCGTCGTCACCGGGGGCGATTCCGGAATCGGCTACGCCACGGCCGAGCTGCTCCTGAAGGAGGGAGCAAAGGTCATCCTCAGCGATAAGGTCGCGGAGGCCTTGGAGAAAGCGGCCACCGCACTGTCCGGCCTCGGTACCATTGTGGCGGTGGTCGCTGATCTGGCACAGCGGGCCGATGTCGAAGCGCTGGCGATCAAGGCGCGCGAGGCCTTCGGTGCGGCCCCGACCATCCTGGTGAATGCCGCCGGCATCACCGGGGCTACGGGCGACTTCCTGGACCTGACCGACGAGGATTGGCTGGAGACGATCCAGACCGACCTGATGGCGGCGGTGCGGGTAACACGCGCTTTCATCCCCGGCATGCGCGAGGCCGGGTGGGGGCGGATCGTCCTGTTCGCTTCCGAAGACGCGGTGCAGCCCTATGTCGAGGAACTGCCCTATTGCGCGGCGAAGGCCGGAATCCTCAGCCTCGCCAAGGGTCTCTCCAAGGCCTATGGGCCGGATGGCGTCCTGGTGAACACCGTCTCCCCCGCCTTCATCGCCACACCAATGACCGACGCTATGATGAAGAAGCGCGCCGAGGAGAAGGGGACCTCCTTCGATGAGGCGATCGCGAGCTTCCTCGACGAGGAGCGCCCCGGCATGGTGGCCAAGCGCCGGGGACGGGCGGAGGAAGTAGCGTCGGCCGTGGCGTTCCTCTGCTCCGAACAAGCGAGCTTCGTCACCGGCGCCAATCTGCGCGTCGATGGCGGATCGGTGGCGACGATCTCGACCTGAGAAGGGTTCAGCCGCGCGGCGGCAGGATCGTGGCGCGGCGGGCCTCGAGGGTCTGCCACAGGATCAGGGACGGCAGGCCGAGCACCACGTCGGGCACGCGCTTGGCCAGCGATAGGGCGATGGCGGTTCCGGGATCGATGCCGAACAGGCCGCCCACGAGGACGAACCCGCCTTCCTGAACCCCTAATCCGCTGGGCACCGGGAAGGCCGCCGATTTGATGGCCTGGCTCAAGGCCTCGATGATGATGACTTCCGCGAGGCCCACGCCCTCCACGCCCATACAGGTCAGCGCGATCCAGATCTCAGTGGCACCGAGCATCCAGGCAAGAAGGTGCAGGACGACGCCTTGGAACAGCAGGAGCCAGCGCTTCGGGGCCCAGACCGTATCGAGAGCGCCATGAACGCCCGCATCGTCAGGCGCCGAGCCGGGGACGGCCTCTTCCCGGTCGCGCAGGAAGCGACGAGCGAGCTCCGCGATGCGGCGCTCGACACCCCGGATGAGCGGACTGCGCTGGAAGACGAAGAAGGCGGTGAGCACGATGGCGGTGACGCCGAGCGCCCGCAGGGCCCAGGCCGCGAGGGACGCGGCGGACTCGCCTTCCATCTGCATCAGTAGCGCGACGCCGATGAGCACGAAGAGGGCCTGCGTGCCGACCTGGATCAGCATGTCCACCAGGATCGAGGCCGCAGCGAGTTTGCCCGGGACTCCCCAGAAGGTGAGGAGACGCCCGCCGACGACGTCACCCCCGACGGAGGCCACAGGAAGGAGCACGTTGATCCCGTCCCGCACGAAACGGAGGATGAGGAACGCTCCCGCCTCGGCGGTGGCCGCGAGCCGGTGCAGCACCCGCTCCCAGGCGAGACCGCAGAGCGACAGGATGACGACGCGCATCAGCACGATGCCGGCGAGCCCGACGATCCCGATCCGCCCGAAGGCATCCGTCACCGAGGCGATATCGTGGGTCGCCACCAGCCAGATCGCCAGGACGAGGCCGAGTACCGTGCCCAGGACGGGCAGGTATCGCAGAACGTGCCTCACGGCGCCCGTACGGGCGGGAGGAGGCGCCACGACCCGGCGCGTCACCGGTACAGCCCTGTGGAATGGACGAGCGCCAAGGCCGACGATCCTCTTCTGCTCGGCGGGCACCGCATCCGGCGCAAAGCCTGCCACCCAAATTGATCCCGGATCCGCCCTAAAGCGGCATTGGGGCCGAAATCGGAGATCGCTTCATTCGGACCGGCGGGCGGGCGGATAGACCGTATCGAGGGCCTGCTCGGCATTGCCCTCGGGATCGATCAGCACGATGCGGTTGCGCGACAGGCTGAAGGAGGTCGCCACCGCCACGAACCGCTTCGGGCAGGGGCCGAGGCAGCCCGTCGAGACCACGCGGGTCATCCCGCCGAGGCCGCGCCTTTTCGCCTCCCGCTTGAGCCGCCCCCGGATCTCGTCCTTCTTCAGGCCGACGCGCTTGGTGCATTTCGCGCAGACCAGGACGATGTCGGAATAACCCGACTTCGCCGTCCGCACGGTCGTGTCCTTGTCGTGCTTTGCCAAATCCGGGTGCCCGTTCCACATCCGGCGCGCCGAGGGGAGTGGGCGCCGCCGCCGCCACACCTAACGATGGGGGGGAGGGGCGGCAACGGGGCGTGTCGCCTCGCCGGCTCCGCGCCGTTCAGCCGTAGGCCGCCACGGCCCGGACACTGCCGGGCTCGGCGACGCTAATGCCGGCATCGACATATTCGTTGAGCTTGTTGCGCAGGGTGCGGATCGAGATGCCGAGAATCTTGGCGGCATGGGTGCGGTTGCCGAGGCAATGGTCGAGCGTGTCGAGGATCAGCTCGCATTCCACTTGAGCCACCGTCCGCCCCACGAGACCGCGGGTGGCGGCCTCGGCGACCTGGGCGGCGCGTTCCACCGGCCCGGCGGAGCGGGCGAAGGATTCGCCCTCCGGGGTGGAGATCGCGTCGGCGTCGATCTCCGGGCCCGTCGCCAGCAGGACCGCCCTGTGGAGGGTGTTCTCGAGTTCGCGCACGTTCCCGCGCCACGGATTCTCACGAATGATCGCCTGCGCCTCGCGGCTCAGGACACGGACCGGCACGCCGTTCACCTCGGCGTATTTCTTGGCGAAGTGGGAGGCCAGCTCGAGGATGTCGGCCGGGCGCTCGCGCAGCGGCGGCAGGCGCAGGTGCACGACGTTGAGGCGGTAGAACAGATCCTCGCGGAACGTGCCCTTGCGGACCTCGTCGATGAGGTTGCGGTTGGAGGTGGCGAGCACCCGGATATCGACCTTCACGGGGGCCGTGCCGCCGACCCGATCGATCACCCGCTCCTGCAGCGCGCGCAGCAGTTTCGATTGCAGGCGGACATCCATCTCGGAGATTTCGTCGAGCAGCAGCGTGCCGCCATTGGCTTCCTCGAACCGGCCGATCCGGCGGGCGACGGCGCCGGTGAAGGCGCCCTTCTCGTGGCCGAACAGTTCGGATTCGAGCAGAGCTTCCGGGATCGCGGCGCAGTTGACCGAGACGAAGGGCCGGCTCGAACGGGCCGACTTCATATGGACGTGCCGGGCGAGCACCTCCTTACCGGTGCCGCTCTCGCCGGTGATCAGCACCGAGGCTTCCGACCGCGCGACCTGCTCGGCGAGCTTCACCACCCGCTCCATGGAGGCGTCGCGCCAGACGAAGGCGCGTCCGTCCTCGGAGACCGCCTGCAGCACGGCGGCGATCAATTCCGGATCGGGCGGCAGGGGGATGTATTCGCGGGCACCCGCCTGGATCGCGGCCACGGCCGCCTTGGCATCGGTGGCGACGCCGCAGGCGACCACCGGGGTGCGGATGCGCTCGTCGGCGAGCGCGGTCACGAGTTCGCGGATCGGCTGGCCCACATCGATCATGACGAGGTCGGCGCCCTTGGCGCGCAGCACGGCGAGACCCTGCGCCACCCCGTCCGCATGGGTCACGGCCGCGCCGCGACTCATGGCGATCTTCGAGGCGGTAACGAGTTCGCCGCTCAAGCGTCCGATGATGAGGAGCCGCATGGTCTAGTATCCTGTGTCGGTGGAGCCTCGCGCAGCAGCGCGGCGGGCGGGATCAGTGGTCGCTCTTGATGATCTCGGTCATCGTCACGCCGAGGCGCTCCTCCACGAGGACGACCTCTCCGCGCGCGACGAGGCGGTTGTTGACGAAGATGTCGATGGCCTCGCCGACCTTGCGGTCGAGTTCGAGCACCGCGCCGGGCTGCAGTCGCAGCAGGTCGCCGATGGGCATGCGGGACGACCCCAGAACGGCCGAGACCATGACCGGGACATCGAAGACCTGTTCGAGATCGGCGGCGCTCTTCGGGGTGGTGGGCGCCTCACGAATCGATTCGGAGCCGAGCCCGTCGAAGGACGCGTCGCCGCCATTGAGAAGCGGCAGGCTGAAATCGTCGGCCATCAGGATCTTTCAAAGTCGCGCGTTACAGGGGGGGTCGTCGACGGATCAGGATTCGAGAGGATGGCCGATGGCTTCGAGCACGGCGGCCTCGATACGGGCACGGTCACGCACCACCCCGCCATCGGCCCATTCCATGCGGGCATCGCCGGGGGCGAGGTCGGGCTCCCCGAGGACGATCAGACGCCCTTCGAAGCCGCGCTCGCGGGCGAGGCTCTTCACCAGCGCCTCGACTTCGTCCACCAGTCTGTCGTTCACGCGCACGACGAGATGCGGCACGCCGCGCAGGTGCTGCAGGGCGGCCCGCGCCGCGTCGCCGATCGCCGCCAGCGGATGGGCATCGAGGGCATCGCCGGCGATACGACGCGCCAGGGATACGGCGAAGGCCATGGCCTCCTCCTCGCGGGCCGCGTCCCGCGAATCCGCCTGGCCGATGAGGCCGGCGGCGGCGAGGCCGACGCGGGTGAGGGCATCCGCCATGCGAGCCTGGGCCTGGGCCTCGGCCTGGGCGCGCCCTTCCTGGACACCCCTCGCATGGGCCTGCGCCACGGCCTCGGCCAGGGCCGCCGCCTCCTTCGGCGAGACGGTCGCACCCTCGCGCGGCCGGAAATCGGTGTCGAACAGGAACCGGCGGGCGTTCAATAGACCAGCTCCTCTTCGCCACTGGACTTGGCGATCATGATCTCACCCTTCTCGGCCAGTTCCTTGGCGAGCTCAGTCATCTTGGCCTGCGCCTCATCGACGTCCTTGAGCCGAATCGGCCCCAGCGAGCCCATCTCGTCGTTGATGTTCTTGGCCGCGCGGGTTGACATGTTCTTGAGGAAGAAGTTGCGCACGCGCTCGTCGGCGCCCTTGAGCGCGCGGCACAGGGTATCGGTGTCGACCTTGCGCAACAGCGTCTGCACGCTGCCCGCATCGAGCTTCAGCAGATCCTCGAAGGTGAACATGAGCTGGCGGATCTTCTTGGCCGAGCCGCGATTGGCCTGGTCCAGGGCCGCGAGGAACCGGCCCTCGGTCTGGCGGTCGAAGGCGTTGAACACGTCCGCCATCAATTCGTGGGCGTCGCGCCGCGTGGTCTGCGCGATGGTCGAGACGAACTCGACGCGCAAGGTCTCCTCGATATGGCGCAGGGCCTCCTTCTGCACCGTCTCCATCCGCAGCATGCGGTTGAGGACGTCGATGGCGAAATCCTCGGGCAGGATCGTCAGGACCTTGGCGGCGTAATCCGGCCGCACCTTCGACAGCACGACGGACACCGTCTGCGGGTATTCGTTACGCAGGAACGAGGCGAGGATCTCGGGGTCGATCTGCGTCAGGCTCGCCCAGACCCGCTTGCCCGAAGCGCCCTTGATCTCCGCCATGATCGCCGAGACCTGCTCGGTGGGAAAGATCTTGAGAAGCAGCGATTCGGTGCGCTCGTAGTTCGAGGTGATGCCGCCGCCCGAGGAGAGCCGCGAGACGAAATCCACGATCAGCCTCTCGACGGTCTCCGCCTCCAATGATCCGAGCTGGACCATGGCGTGCGAGACCATCTTGACCTCTTCCTCGTCGAGCATCTGCCAAATCGGCGCGCCCTCCGTCTCGCCGAGGAGCAGGAGGAGCGCAGCCGCGCGCTGGGCGCCGGTCATGGCGTTCAAGCCCGCCTTGCCGAGTTCCTGATCCGGGATGACGCTCAACCCCGAGGACATGCCTCACTCCTCTTCACCGTTGTGGCTGCCGTTACGAAGACCATCGCCCACCCGCTCAACTGTCGTGGATCCAGTTGCGCAGGACCTCTACCGTCTCGCTCGGACTGCCGCGGACCATGTCCACCACCCGTTGGACGGTCTCCGCCTGGACCTTGCCGTTCAGCTGCGCGAAGTCGACGAGGCGGGCGGTGGGGTTGTCGCGTGCCACCAGGACCTGGTCGGGGCCCGGATCGCCGCCGGCCAGTGCCGGACCCGCCATCAGGATGGCCTGGGCGGGCTCCGAGGCGAGGACGCGGCGTAGAAGGGGACGGACCACGGCCATCAGCACGATCACGGTCAGGATCAGAAGCACGGAGAGTTCGACCATCCGCATGACGTCTTCCTTGGACGGCGCCAGGAACGACTGGATCAGCGACGGCTCGGTGAACTCGACGGGAGCGGGCGTCTCGGCGAAACGCAGGTTGACCACTTCGACCTGGTCACCCCGGTCCTTGTCGAATCCGATAGCGGTGCGGACCAGGGTGGCGATCCGCTCGATGTCGTTGGCGGGGCGCGGCTGATAGACGGGCCGTCCATCGGCCCCCGGCACGTAGGCGCCGTCGACGAGGACCGCCACGGACAGGCGCTTCAGACGTCCGCCTTCCTCGACCACCGTCTTGGTGACGCGGGAGATCTCGTAATTCGTGGTCTCCTCGTCCTTCTTCGTGGAATCCTTCGAGTTGGGATTCGGTGTCGGCTGGTTGGCGCCCGGCAGTTCGTTGCCGACCGTCACGGCGCCCTCTGTCCCACCGGTGAGCGCGCTTTCGCTGCGGGTCTGGGTCGAACGGATGACTTTGCTCTCCGGATCGAAGGTCTCCGAACGGCTCTCTATGCGGTTCCGGTCGAGCTCCGCGGTGACCTGCACCCGCGAGCGACCCGTGCCGACAATACCGGCCACGATCTCTTCGATCTGGGACCGCAGACGGCGCTCGAGGCCGACCTGCTTCTCCTCCATGCCGGCGCCGGTCTCGGCCTCAGCACCCCGTGCCCCGTCCGCCAGCAGGCGGCCGCGCTCGTCGACGATGGAGATCCGCTCGGGCTTCAGGCCTTCCACCGCCGAGGCGGCGAGGTGACGGATGGCGCGGACCTGGGACGGGTCCATGTCGCCGACGAGCTTGAGCACGATGGCGGCGCTCGGCAATTCGCGGTCGCGCTCGAACAGGCGGCGCTCCGGTATGACGAGGTGCACGCGCGCCGCCTGGACCCGGCCGATGGCCCGGATCGAGCGTGCGAGCTCGCCCTCGAGCGCGCGCAAATGATTGACGTTCTGAACGAAATTGGTCGACGAGAACGCATCGCCCTTGTCGAAGATCTCGTAGCCGACGCCGGAGGCGCTGGGCAGACCCTTGCCGGCAAGGTCCATCCGCAGGCGCGGCAGGTCGGCCCGAGGCGCCATGATGGTCTGGCCGGCATCGCCCCGTGTTTCGTATTTGATGCCGCGCGCATCGAGGTCGCGGATCACGGCGCCCGAATCCTGCATCGACAGGTCGGCGAAGAGGACACCCATATCGGGCTTCGAGACGCGCAGGATGACGAAGGCGAAGAAGCCGATCAACGTCAGCGTCACGGCCGCCATGGCCGCGAGCCGTGCCGGTCCCAACTTCGTCACCAGTTCGAGAACCGACTTCACGACGCGACGTACCCACCCGAACCGGAGCGACGGAAGGGCCGCGCTCACTCGGCAAAATTTGCCCAGGCCGTGGTTAGCGTTCGGTTAACGATTGTCTTAACGAATGAAAAAAGGGTGTGGCTCGGTCCTGCCGCGGCGGTCCCTGTAACGAAAGAACCGCGCCCTTGAGGGGGCGCGGTTCTTTCGTGGATCGACGGTGGTCCGAGGCATTGTCTCGGCATCCGGAGCGGACGCCGAACTCCATTGACCTCAGTGGCGGTAATGCTGGATGCGGGTTGTACGCAATCCGGCGAGACCGTGCTGGTCGATGGAGAACTGCCAGCTCAGGAATTCCTCGGTGGTGAGGGTATAGCGCTGGCAGGCTTCCTCGAGACTGAGAAGTCCGCCACGTACGGCTGCGACGACTTCCGCCTTCCGGCGGATAACCCACCGTCTGGTCGTGGTCGGCGGAAGATCGGCAATGGTCAACGGACTGCCATCTGGCCCGATGACGTATTTGACTCTCGGGCGGCTTGGTTCGGTCATGATACGCTCTACAACTCGACTGACCTGTCGAGCCAGGAAGGTACTTGCGCCCGCTTAAGATATGTTGAAGCGGATCGATTGCATCTGATTCGTTTTTTCCACGATCATGTGGACAACCCGGCTCCGATGTTCTGAACGCTCGATATCGGCAGCCGCGAATTGCCAATCAGCAGCACCGGTTCTGTACCGCTGAGATCGACGCCATCGACTTTTCCGGCAACCTGCGTATCGACGCTAACCTGTGCACCAGTGGCGTCGAAGGCATCGATCTTGATCGAGTAGCTGCCGTTTGCGGAGGTGAAACCCGAGGTGGATCGACCGTCCCAGGCGAAAGTCTGCGCACCCGCGGTCAGCGCCTTCGACTGTGTCGCCACCACGTTGCCCTTGGCATCGCTGATCGTCATCGTCGCCTGTTTGGCGGCCCGCGCCGGGGTCAGCGTCCAGACCGCCGAACCATCCTTCAGGTTGGCGACCCGCCCGTCCGCCGTCACGCTCTGACCGATGAAACCGGTCGCTGCGGCGGCGCTGGACGCCTTCGCATTGTTGAGGATCGAGTCCAACCGGTCGTTCGACTTCAGCTGTTGCTCGACGCCGGCATATTGCACGAGCTGCTGCGTGAACTGGTTGGTGTCCAGCGGGTCCATCGGATTCTGGTTCTTCAGCTGTGTCGTCAGCAGGGTCAGGAACTGCTGGAAATTACCGGCGATCTCCTGCGAAGCGCCGGTGGCGGTATTCGGGTTCGTGATGGAGGAGCTGCTCGAAGCTCCGGTGATGCCCGATGTCATGGCAGTGTCCTCAGATTCGGATGTCGAGACCGCCGAGACCGCGCAGCATTCGCAGCGGCACGGCGTCGTTGGGAAGGCGTTGTTCTTTCAGGTCGGAGCCGCCGTTGCCGGAACGGCCGTCACGGCTGCCCCCGCCATCCCGCTCGGCGCCGTTGCCCCCGGTGGAGCCGGTGTCGCTGCGCAGGGACAGATTGATGCCGACCTCACCCGCGTCGAAACCCGCCTGTGACAGGGCCTGTTGCAGGTTGCCGACATCGCGTTGCAGCAGGGCCAGGGTCTCCGGCCGATCGACCGTGAGATGCGCAGTGACCGTGCCGTTGTCCTTGTCGATGTCGAGATTCACGTCGATCCGTCCGAGATCCTTGGGATCGAGGCTGATTTCGAAACGGTTGGACCCGGCCAACGACCGCAGCCCGATGGTCATCGCCACCGCGCCGAGGGGCACCGGCACAGCCTGGGCCTGGGGGAGGATGCCGGCGGGATCGAGAGCGGACGCGGGAAGCGGGGCCGCCGGCGCAGGGCCGAACGGCGAGGCTGGGGCGGAAGCGAGATCACCGGAGGCCATTGCCGCACCGGAAGCGAACTCATCGAAAGCCTTGACCGATATGGTCTCGCGCTCGGAGGAGGCCGAGCGGTCGGTTCCGAGTGCGGGGAGGGCGGCAGGGCGACCGTCGGCGGCTTTCGCAGCGCCTATGCCGTGTGAAACGATTTCCCCGGTGTTCGGAGGGGGCGCGGCACCGGCCTGTGTCGCCATCGCGGGGGCGTTCGCCGCGGGCGGAAGCGCGACGGATTCGGGCGGAGCGAAGGCGAGAGTCATCATGCCGGTCGCATCGGGCACCATACCGTCCGCTGGGACCGCCACGTCCTCGCTCGGCTCATCCGCCGTCGTGATCGGGTTGGCCTCCGCAGGCTCAGAGACGATGGCCTGAACCGGAGCGGTCGCGGCCGCCTGTACCATTGTCGAGGGAGGCAAGGTCGAGGAAGGTAAGGCACTTCCGGTCTGAACCCGGGAGGCGGACAGACGACCGTTTCCCGCAATGGGCAGCAAGGCTTGACCCGGCGGAGCGTCCGGGACCTGCCCCTGACGAGCCTGCACGGGCGAAGGTTCGGCGCCGTAGATGATCGGCAAGCCTGCCTTGCCACCTTGCTGCGGCATTTGAGCTGGCTTGGCGACAACATTGGTCTGCTGCTCGCTCAGCCACGGGAAACCGCCAAGGCCGGCCTCGCTCGGCGGCGTCGCCGGATCCTCGTCCTCTCGGGCTCGCGGCAGTCCTGTCTCGGCCGCATCCGCCATCTGTCCTGCGGCACTGTCTGTCGAAGGCTGTGACGACGGGATCGTAGCCTTTGCCAACCGGACCAGATCCGAGATCGGCAAGGCGGATTGCGCGATCGCCGAACCCAGCGACGCCGTAGCGACAGGTTTGGCTGCAGCGACAGGTTTGGCTGCTGCACCGTCTCGGATCGCCGCCTTCGGCTCTGCCGCTCCGCTTGAGACCGGTATCGCGCCCGAGCTTGGCCCTTCGACCGGGATGCTGAAACGTTCGAGGCCATCGGAAGCGGCCGAAAGAGGCATGGCGGGACGCGCGGCGACCGCGCTCGCCAACCGCACGCCCTTTTCTCCGCTGATCGACGTGGTGGCCATGGGGCGTCATCTCCTCGCCCCCACCGCGCAAACTTCGAGCCACGGCCCACACGCCGCAACCCGTTGATTTAACAGCAACATTTTTCCAAGCCTTTTGAATCTTACCGACGCGACCCGCCGAAATCGTCCCCTTCCCGGCAGGATTTGCCGGGTTCAGTGCTCCGGTATGCGAGCCCCGCCTCGCGCGTGCCTGGAAGTTCGACCTCAGGATCGCTATAGACTCCGCATATGCGGGCGCTGCGGCCTGCCGGCGAACCCGTGACGTGATGAACTCCCTCGACCTCCCCAAGGCCCCGCACGAGACACGTGTCGTCGTCGCCATGTCCGGCGGCGTGGATTCCTCCGTGGTGGCAGGCCTGCTCAGCCAACAGGGCTACGATGTCGTTGGGATCACGCTGCAGCTCTACGACCATGGGGCGGCGGTCCATCGCAAGGGTGCCTGCTGCGCCGGCCAGGACATCCACGATGCGCGCCGGGTCGCCGAGACGCTCGGCATCCCGCACTACGTCCTCGATTACGAGGACCGCTTCCGGGAATCGGTGATCGACCGTTTCGCCGAGAGCTATCTGGCCGGCGAGACGCCGATCCCCTGCGTCGAGTGCAACCGCTCGATCAAGTTCCGCGATCTTCTGGCCACCGCCCGCGACCTCGATGCCGACGTGCTGGCGACCGGCCATTACGTGGCCAGTCGCCCCCTCGAAGCCGGCGGGCGCGGCCTCTACCGCGCCCTGGATCCGGCTCGCGACCAGAGCTACTTCCTTTACGCCACCACAGCCGAGCAGCTCGATTTCCTGCGTTTCCCCCTGGGCGAACTGCCGAAGGACGAGACCCGTCGCCTCGCCCGCGAACTCGGCCTCGCCATTGCCGAGAAGGCCGACAGCCAGGACATCTGCTTCGTGCCCCAGGGGCGCTACGCCGACGTCATCGCCAAGCTGCGGCCGGATGCGGCGCGCGCCGGCGACATCGTCGATCTCGAAGGCCGCGTGCTCGGCCAGCATGAGGGCATCATCCATTACACGATCGGGCAGCGGAAGGGCCTTCGCCTCGCCGTCGGAGAGCCGCTCTACGTGATCCGCCTGGAGCCGGGTTCCGCCCGCGTGGTGGTGGGTCCGCGTTCCGCCCTGGCCACCAGCCGCATCCGGCTCGACGACTTGAACTGGCTCGGCGGCATGCCCCCCGGCGGGGTCGTCGACATGCCGGTGGCCGTGCGGGTCCGCTCGACCCGGGAGCCACGCGCCGCGCATCTGACGGTCGATCAGGACAGGGCGGCCGCCGAGGTCGTTCTGGCCACACCGGAAGACGGCGTCTCCCCGGGCCAGGCCTGCGTCATTTATGCCGATGACAGCCCACGCTCACGTGTGCTCGGCGGCGGCACCATTCGTCGCATCGAGGCGTTGGCAGCCGGGGCGGCGCAAGCCGCCTGACGCCGACCCGCAGACCCGAGCCAAAACCTTCCCATCCGCAGGATCTAGAGACGATATGCTGAGCGAGCCGCAGGCCGGTCCGAGCACGGCCCTGATGCGCAAGGCCTATGCCCGTTGGGCACCGGTCTACGACGTCGTCTACGACAAGCTGACCGAGCCTGCCGCGCGCGATGCGGTGATGGCCGCCACCGCCTGCGGGCCGCGCATCCTGGAGGCCGGCGTCGGCACCGGCTTATCGCTCGGCTATTATCCGGCGGGCAGTTTCGTCTGCGGCGTCGATCTCTCCGAAGACATGTTGAAGCGCGCCCGCGCCAAGGTACTCCGCCGCCGGCTCACCCATGTCCGCGGCCTGCAGGTGATGGATGTGTGCCGCCTCGGCTATGCCGATGCCAGCTTCGATGCCGTGGTCGCGCAGTTCCTGATCACCCTGGTGCCCGACCCGGAGGCCGCCTTGTCGGAATTCCTCCGGGTGGTGCGACCGGGCGGAGAGATCGTGCTCGCCAACCATTTCGGCCAGACCAAGGGGGCCGTGGCCAAGGTCGAGGAGATCGTCGCGCCGCTCTGCACCAAGATCGGCTGGTCCTCGGCGTTCAAATCGACCCGGATCGAGGCCTGGGCTCAACGCAACGGCGTCGAGTTCATCGGCGTCTCGCCGACCTTTCCCGGTGGTTTCTTCAAGATCCTGAGGATGCGGAAGGCCGGCTGATCCGGCGCGGCGAAGCGGGGACATGACACGCAACTCGAGCGGCGCGCTCCGACGCTCCATGCGATGGCTACCCGTCCTCGCCCTGGTGGCCCTGTCGCTGGGTGTGCTCGTCTCCGGAGCGCCGCATCTCTTCAGCCTCGATCGCCTGCTGTCCTATCGCGCAGCGCTCATGGAGGCGGTGGCCGAGGACCGGTTGCGGTCGATCGGGATCGCCTGCCTCGTCTATATCGGCTGCGTGATCGTGTCCGTGCCGGCCTCGCTGGTGCTGACCATCCTGTCGGGCTTTCTATTCGGGACGACCACCGGGGCGGGGATCGCTCTCGTCTCGGCGACGACCGGGGCGGCCATCGTCTTCTCCATCGGCCGTGGTCCGATGTCCGAGTTTCTCGTCACCCGCGCCGGACCGCGCCTCGGACGTCTGGCCGCCGGCTTTCGCGACGACGCGTTCGGCTACATCCTCGTCCTGCGGCTCCTGCCGATCTTTCCGTTCTGGATGACCAACCTCGCCCCGGCGGCCTTCGGCGTATCCCTGCGTACCTTCGTGCTAGCCACCTTTCTCGGCCTGACCCCGGGCGCCTTCGTCTACGCGGCGGCCGGAGCGGCGATCGAGGACGTCATCGCGGCCAACGAAGCCGCCAAGGCGGCGTGCCTGGAGAGCGGCGCCGTCGCGTGCGACGAGGCCCTGTCCCTGCGTTCGCTGGTCACCGTCAAGACAGCCGCGGGCCTCGGCGGGATCGCCGCTTTCGCGCTTCTCTCCATCGTGCTGAGACGCCGCTTCGCCCGCAGACGCGCGGGTCCGTCCTAGCCCCTCACGCCAGATCCCCATTGCGGGGGTACTCGACGGGGCCGCGCCCGAAGCGTAACCGTCATGCAAACAGCAAGATCGACATGTGTCGTTCGACGCCGAGGGAACGGAATACCGGTGCTGGCCCGGTGCCGCGCCGGAGCAACCGGGACGAGCAAAGAAACCCGGGAGCAGGGATGATCGGGACCCCGTGATGGACGCGACGCCACGCGCCGACATGGAATCACCTGTCCCCGTCGCAGCGGAGGCTCGGGCGGGGATCGGCCGACATCTCGGCCTGTCGGGCCGGCTGTTCCTCGTGACCATCGCCTTCGTCGCCCTCGTCGAAATCCTGATCTACGTGCCCACCGTCGCGAATTACCGACGCATGTGGCTGTCGGACCGGATCGCCGCCGCGCAGATCGCCGCTCTGGTCCTCGATGCCTCGCCAGATCAGCATGTCTCGGATGAACTGGCCCGGCATCTTCTGAAGGGTGTCGGCGCCAGCGCCATCGCGGTTCGTGGCGACGGGACACGCCGCCTGCTCGCGGTAGACGCCGTGCCGTCGGAGGTCACCGGCCATGTCGATCTGCGCTCGCATGACTGGATCACCTCCATCGGGGGGGCATGGCGGACCGTCTTCTCCGAGAATCAGGGTCCGATCCGGGTCATTGGCCATGGGCGGGACGGGTTCGACCTCGTGGAGATCCTTCTCGACGAAGCGCCCCTGCGCGAGGCGCTGATCGACTTCGCCGATCGTCTGCTGCTCTCGTCGCTGGCGATCGCCGCCACGGTGGCCGGCCTCGTCTTCCTGATGCTGCAGCGGATCATCGTTCGCCCGGTTCGGCGCCTCGCCCGCAACATCACGGAATTCGCGGACGATCCCCAGGGGAGCGACCGCATCATCACGCCCTCGCGCAGGACCGACGAGATCGGCCACGCTGAGGTGGCCCTCGCCCGTATGGAGACGGCGCTCGCGGGCGAGCTACGCCAGAAGCGCCGCCTCGCCGAGCTTGGCCTGTCGGTGAGCAAGATCAACCACGAGCTGCGCAACCTCCTCACCACCGCCCAACTCCTCGGAGACCGTCTCGAGACGGTGTCCGACCCGGCGGTGGAGCGTATCGCCCCCCGCCTCCTCGCCACGCTCGGCCGGGCGATCCGTTTCTGCGAGGAGACCTTGGCCTATGGTCGGGCGACCGAGGCAATGCCGCAGCGGCGCACAATCCAGCTCGCACCGCTGCTGGCCGAACTGTCCGATCTGGCGAGGCTCGACGACGCGTCACGCGTGACGATCCGCGTCGTATGCGAGCCGGATATCGAGGTGGAGATCGATCCGGACCAGTTCTCGCGCGCGCTCACCAACATCGTGCGCAACGCCGTGCAGGCCATGGGCGCCGAGAAAGCCGGAGCGCCCGATCCGCTCATCGAGATCGAGGCCAGCCGCCACGGTAAGCCGGGTTCGGGAAACCTGACCGTTGTCGTCTCGGATAACGGACCCGGGCTTCCCGAACGGGCGCGAGCGAACCTGTTCGCGCCCTTCGAAGGGTCGATGCGCGCGGGGGGGACGGGGCTCGGCCTGCCGATCGCCGCCGAGTTGATCCAGCTTCAGGGCGGACGTCTCACCCTGGATCAAACGCAGGAGGGAGTGGGTGCGCGCTTCCGGATCGTGATCCCGGACCGCGCGCCGACTTCGCTCTGAGTTTATTCCGCCGCCGCCAGGGTCAGGCCCGGCACGGTGATGCCGATGTCGCGAAGCAGTTCCGCGTCGGCATCGGTCTCGTTATTGGCCGTGGTGAGGAGGCGCTCACCGTAGAAGATCGAGTTCGCGCCGGCGAGGAAGCACAGGATCTGCGCTTCGCGGGTGAGCCCCTTGCGGCCGGCGCTGAGACGCACACGCGCCTTCGGCATGACGATGCGGGCGGTGGCGCACATCCGGACGAGATCGAGCGGGTCCACGGGCGGACGGTCCTCGAGAGGTGTCCCCTCGACGGCCACCAGGGCGTTGATCGGAACGCTCTCGGGATGGGGGGCGTGGTTGGCGAGCACCTGGAGCATCGCCGCGCGGTCCTTCACGCCCTCGCCCATGCCGACGATGCCGCCGCAACAGACGCCGATCCCGGCATCGCGCACGTTCTGAAGGGTGTTGAGGCGATCCTCGTAGGTCCGAGTCGAGATGATGTCGCCGTAGAAATCCGGGCCGGTATCGAGGTTGTGGTTGTAGGAGGTCAGCCCGGCCTCGGCGAGGCGCCCGGCCTGGGATGGGGTGAGCATGCCGAGCGTGACGCAGGCTTCCATTCCGAGGCCGCGGACACCGCGCACCATGGAGAGGACCGCATCGAATTCCGGCCCGTCCTTGGGCTGGCGCCAGGCGGCACCCATGCAGAAACGATGGGCCCCGGCGGCTTTCGCGGCGGCGGCCTCCTTCAGCACCTTGTCCACCGCCATCAGTCGCTCACGCGGCAGGCCGGTGCCCTTGTGATGCGCCGATTGCGGGCAATAGGCGCAATCCTCGGGACAGGCGCCGGTCTTGATCGACAGCAGGGCGGCGCGCTGGATATCGGCCGGGTCGTTATGCGCGCGGTGGACCTGAGCCGCCCGGAACACGAGGTCGAGGAGCGGCAGGTCGTGGATCGTCTGGATCTCCGCCACGGTCCAATCGTGCCGGATCGCAGGGATCTCGGTGGCGGGGAAGGGGGCGAGGGGGGCCACGGTGTCAGTCATGGCCCCATGAGGCGAATCTTCGCCGGAAAATCAAGCCGGGCCGGCCGCATGCCCCGATGCATTTGGCTTCAGGCCGGCCAGGATAGCCCCCTCACGCCGTCTTGCCGCGCAACCCCGACAGGCCCGACCAGAGCGGCGCGATGAGGTAACTCGTGATCGGAATCAGCGCAGCCCCGACCACCAGACCGACGATGCCGGAGCCGATGGCGGTGACGATCCATTCGACGACGGGTCCGACCGGCGGCACCATCTTCGCGCTGCCGGCAGCGGCTTCGTGGATCACATGAGCGACCTGGGGCAGGCCGTAGCCTTCGAGACCATGCACGAGGATGCCGCCGCCGACCCAGATCATCGCGGCTGTACCGATGATGGCCAGAAGCTGCAGGAAGACCGGCATGCCCTTGACAAGGGCACGGCCGAAGCCGCGGATCGCGCTGCCGAACACGGACGCCGAATTGTTCTTCGCCATCGCGACCCCGGCATCGTCCGCCTTCACGATGAGCGCCACGCCGCCATAGACGAAGACCGTGATGCCGATGGCGACGACCGCGAGCACGATCGCCTTCGTCCAGATGCTGCCTTCGGGAAGAGAGGCCAGGGAGATCGCCATGATCTCGGCCGACAGGATGAAATCCGTCTTGATCGCGCTGGAGACCTTGCGCGCTTCCAGAGCCTGGCCGTCCCCGGCATCGGCGTCGAGCTTGGCCTCATGCGCATGGGCCTTGTGCGGGAACAGCGCCTCGTAGACCTTCTCGGTGCCCTCGTAGCAGAGGTAGGCCCCGCCGAGCATGAGCAGCGGGGTGATGGCCCAGGGGGCGAAGGCCTGCAGCAACAGGGCCGCCGGCAGCAGGAACAGCATTTTGTTGCGCAGCGAACCGATGGCGATCTTGCCCACGATCGGCAATTCGCGCTCGGCCGCGAAGCCCACGACGTAGCGCGGCGTCACGGCGGCGTCGTCGATGACGACCCCCGCCGCCTTCGCACCGGCCTTGGCGGCTTGCCCGGCGACGTCGTCGAGGGAAGCGGCCGCGACCTTGGCGAGCCCCGCGATGTCGTCGAGGAGGGCGATCAGTCCGATGCTCAAGGTTAGGTCCTTCCAACTGCCATGGGCCGGGCCGCGCGACGCAGGTTACCGGCCAAGCTGCCTCTAGCAGAGGAGACGAGCGAGCGGGGATTTCGATCCCCGCCCCGTTTCAATGAGTCGGTTCGCCGGCCGCGACCTTCGCGGTCCAATCGTCGAAGGCGACGATTTCCTGCCGCTGCTCACCGAGGCCGGTGATGCCGAGGGTCATCACGTCCCCGCTCTTGAGGAAACGCGGAGGCTTGCGCGCCATGCCGACGCCAGGGGGCGTTCCCGTGGTGATCACGTCGCCCGGCTCCAGCATCATGAAATGCGAGAGATAGGCGACGATCTGGGCGACGTCGAAGATCATCCTCGATGTCGACCCGGTCTGCATCCGCTCGCCATTCACGTCGAGCCAGATGTCGAGGGCCGCCGGGTCGGGGATCTCGTCCAGCGTCACCAGCCAGGGCCCGAGGGGGCCGAAAGTCGGGCAGCCCTTGCCCTTGCTCCATGTCCCGCCGCGATCGAACTGGTACTCCCGCTCGGAGACGTCGTTGCAGAGGCAGAGGCCGGTGACATAGGACAAAGCCTCGTTGGCATGGACATAGGATGCGCGGGCGCCGATGACGATGGCGAGCTCCACCTCCCAATCTGTCTTGGCCGACCCTTTCGGCAGAATGACCCGGTCGTTGGGACCGGAGATGCAGGACGGCGCCTTGTTGAAGACGATCGGCTCGGCCGGGATATCCGCGCCGATCTCCGCCGCGTGATCGGTGTAGTTCAGCCCGATGGCGATGAAGTTGCGCGTTCCGCCGACACAGGGACCGAGGCGTGTCTCCGGCGACAAGAGCGGCAAGGTTTCGGGATCGATGGACCGCAGCCGCTCCAGCGACGTCGTCGCGAGGGCGGAACCGGAAATATCGCGCAGGACACCGGACAGATCCCGCAATCCACCCTGAGCATCGATCAGACCCGGCTTCTCGTCGCCCACATCACCATGACGCACCAGTTTCATCGGCTCTCACTCCCCTTCGATCGATGGACTGGCACTGAGATCGGTCCCACTACCGTCCCTGGCAAGGTGTCGAGGCCGGACAGGCGCATGTTGCATAATTCATACACCGCTCGGGAAACCCATCAGAATACGCATTTTCTTGCATGAACGCCAATACGTAAATCCGACAGTTTAGATGTGAACCATCTACCGCGATGCTTTTCGGTGACACAAGCCGATGATGTCATCAGACGCATCCTCAAAGTAAATCACAGATTAGGAAACGATTAACACGTCAACTAACATGGATTGCATAGACCGGCCAAGAACGGCACTCTTCTGCTCAAGATGCGGGCCGGGGATCACTCCACGGTAAATCCGAGCATCGTAAGCAAGGGTCGGGAAGAGGACATGGCCATGACGATTCGCAACGCGGCTCTGGCGGGAATTTCTACCGCGCTCCTGACCCTGACGGCGGGGGGAGCCCTGGCCGGCGCGTTCGGTATCCGCGAACAGAGCACCCTTGCCCAAGGTCAGGCTTTCGCCGGTGCGGCATCCGGCTCCGGAGGCGTCTCGTCGATGTTCTGGAACCCGGCCACGATCACTATGAACCCCGGCTGGGTCAGCGAGCAGAATCTCAGCTTCATCAACCTCTCCTCCAAGATCACCCCGACCGACGGCACCTCGCCGTTATTCGCGCCACTGGGCGGCAGCGGCGATATCGGCCAGGGAGCCGTGATCCCGGCCGGCGCCACCTCCTATCAGCTGACCGACAGGCTCTGGATCGGTATCCATACCGGCGCTCCGTTCGGCCTCGTGACCAAGCCCCGCGATGACTGGGCCGGTGAAGTCTATGGACGGTCGAGCCGAATCTTCTCGCTCTCGTTCAACCCGACCATCGGCTTCAAGGTCAACGAGTGGCTCTCGATCGCCGCCGGGCCGAACATCGAGTATTTCCGGCTGACCCTTCGCCAAGCCTTCCCGCTCTCGTTCAGCCCGCTCATCGCCCCCAACGCGTCGCTCAAGGGAGAATCCTGGGGCGTCGGCTTCACGGCGGGCGTGCTCATCACCCCCTGGGCCGGGACGGCGTTGGGCGTTGGCTATCGCTCCTCCGTGCATCACGACATCGAAGGCGCCTTCATATTGCCGGGGCCGGCGGCCCTCCTGAGCCAGCAGGTGACCGCCAACCTCAACACCCCGGAAAAGCTGAGCGTCGGCCTGACCCAGGCCGTCAGCCCGGTCGCCCGTGTCAATCTCGGTTTCGAGTGGGACAATTGGTCGAGGCTCGGCGATGTCGGCATCGTCGGCCGCACCACCGGCGGCATCGCGACCACGCTGCCCCTGAACTACAAGGACGGCTACACCTATTCCGTCGGCGGCGAGTACGATTGGTCGCCGGCCCTGACCGTCCGGGGCGGTCTCGCCTATGAGCAATCGCCCATCGATTTCTCGAACCGCTCGGTGCGGCTGCCCGACAGCGACCGCTTCAACGTCTCACTCGGTGGCAGCTATCGCTGGAGCGAGAAGCTGACCCTGAACATCGCCTATTCCCACCTCTTCCTCGTGGGCGATTCGAAGCTCCTGGCCGGGCCGGGCCGCGACTACAACTTCCGCGACATCCCCTTCGCGGCCGATACCAGCGGCAGCGCGGACATCGTTTCGGTGGGCTTCCGCTACGTCTTCGGAACGCCTGCCGCTCCGATCGCTCCTGCGCCGCTGGTGCGGAAGTTCTGAGGGTCCTCGGCCGGAACACCGCGGCTTTGAGGAGATCTTCCCCCCTCGACCTCATCCTGAGGTGCAGCGATAGCCGCCCCGAAGGAGCCCTCCAGACACCGTTGCGCGAACTGGAGGGCTCCCTCGAAGCCTACGCTCCGTCACCTCAGAATGAGGTGACGGGAATTCGAAAAAAGGCAGTCGAACACCTGTCAGCCGGCCGCACGAGCCACCGACGGTCGCGTTCTCGACTCGGCCATTCGATCCGATCACGCCTTCATGCGGACATAGGTCCCGGGCGCCGGCCCGAGGGAGGCGAGGCCTCCTTCTCCCGGAATCCGGGCAGGCACGCGGGCGGGCGCCTGCTTTTCCAGCCATTCGAACCAATAGGGCCACCACGACCCCTTGTGCTCGGTCGCCGCCGAGATCCAATCCTCCAGGCGTCCCTTGGCCGCCCCGCCGGTCCAGTACCCGTATTTCGGCTTGGAAGGCGGGTTGACCACGCCGGCGATATGACCGGACCCGGCCAGGACGTAGTCGACCGGCCCGCCGAACTTCGACGACCCTTCGAACACCGAGATGGCGGGGGCGATGTGATCCTCGCGGGTGGCGAGGTTGAAGATCGGCACCTTCACCTTCTTCAGGTCGAGACGCACGTTCCCGAGGATCATGCGGCCTTGAGCGAGGGTGTTATCGAGGTAGCAATTGCGCAGGTAGAACGAATGGTTGGCCGCCGGCATCCGCGTGGCGTCCGCGTTCCAGTAGAGGAGGTCGAAGGCCGAGGGCGTCTGCCCCTTCACGTAGTTGTTGACCACGTAGGACCAGATCAGGTCGTTCGGGCGCAGCATGTTGAAGGCGGCCGCCATGCCGGAGCCTTCGAGGTAGCCGCGTTTCTTCATGCGGGCTTCGATGCCGCGAATCTGCTCCTCGTCGGCGAAGACCTTCAGATCGCCGGCATGTGTGAAATCCACCTGCGTCGTCAGGAAGGTGGCGCTCTTGATCCGCTTGTTGCCGGTGGCCGCCTGCATGGCCAGGGTCACCGCCAGCAGAGTGCCGCCGACGCAATATCCTGCCGCCGCGACCTCGCTCTCGCCGGTGGCGACACCGATCGCGTCGATGGCCGCCTCGATGCCCTCGCGCATGTAGCTCTCGAAATCCTTGTCGGCATGGCGCTCGTCGGGGTTCACCCACGAGATGCAGAAGACCGTGAGGCCCTGCGACACCATCCAGCCGATCAGGCTTTTCGACGGGTTGAGATCGAGGATGTAGAACTTGTTGATCCAGGGCGGCACGATCAGGAACGGGCGCTTCAGCACCGTCTCGGTGGTCGGCGAATACTGGATCAGTTCCATCAGGTCGTTGCGGAACACCACCTCGCCGGGGGACACGGCGACGTTGACGCCGACCTCGAACCCGGACGGATCGGTCTGGCGGACGCGCAGCTGACCTTTGCCAGCTTCGATATCCTCCGCGAGCATCTTCATGCCGCGCACGAGATTGGCGCCGTTCTCCTGCAGCGTGTGCCGAATCAGTTCGGGATTGGTCATCACGAAATTGGACGGCGAGAGCGCGCCGACGATCTGCCGGAGGTAGAACTGCGCCTTGTGCCGCGTATGCTCGTCGATCCCGTCGGCCTCGTCGACGAGTTCTTCCGCCCAGCGGGAGGTGATGAGGTAGCTCTGCTTGATGAAGTCGAAGATCGGGTTGGTGGACCATTCCGCATGTTTGAAGCGGTTGTCCTTCGCCTCGGGCAAAGCCACGGGCGGGGCTTCCTCGCCCTGGAGGCGATGCCAGGTCGAGCCCCACAGGGTGATGAACGCGTCGCTGAGCTTCTTCTGGGCTTCGAGGGACTTCTGCGGATCGACCATCCAACGCTCGGCGACGGTGCCGAGGGTCTTGACGACGTCGTTGACCTCTTCCGGGGGCTTGGCCAGTTCGGGGTCGAGCGGGTCGGCTTGGCTGATCGGCTTCATGTAGGCGCCGGCCGTCCGGGTGAACTCCTCGATCAGCAACGTCGCGTTGCGGGACAAGGCGTCGATATCGGGAAGCGGTGTCGTCCTGTCGGTCGTCACGCGTGAATTTCCCCTCTATTCCGTGGGACGGCCCGGCCGAACCGTCCTCGTTCTCGACAAATTAACGCGGCACCTCGACTTTCCGCCAGGGCGCGGCTTACGTTTCAGGTCATTATGTCAGAGCCTTCATCACGGAATCACAGGCGGTGCGGCTTTGCTCCGCGCTTCGCCCTCGTCCTCGGCGGACTTCTCGCCGCAGGAGGATGCTCCGGCGACCTCAACGCCATGCGCGGCGCCTATACGCTCGCCGGCGGAGGGCCGAAGGATGTGAAGGCGCCCGACTTCGTGGTGCAGTCCCGCAAGACCGACGCCGATTACCTGCCCGTCGGCGTCGCAGCACCCGCCAGACCCATCAGCGCCCGCACCGCCGAGGGGACCAAGAGTCTGGAGAACGATCTGATGGGCGCTCGTGGGCGTAACGAGGCCAAGGGCCGCGCCGCCGAGAGCGCCGCCCGCGCCACCGGCCAGATCCAGCCTGCACAATAACGGTCGGCTCCGGACCGCCGAAATGGTAGACAGGCCGACCACGTCAGAGTGATGACAGTTTTGAACGCGCGAATCATGCGATTCGCGCATCGGACCCCGTGAAGCCCATGACCGATTTTCACCGCATCAAGCGCCTGCCCCCCTACGTGTTCGAGCAGGTCAACCGGATCAAGGCCCAGGCGCGCGCCAATGGCGCCGACATCATCGATCTCGGCATGGGCAATCCCGATCTCGACGCCCCGCGTCATGTCATCGCCAAGCTGGTGGAGACAGCGGGCAGGCCGCGCACGGACCGCTACTCGTCCTCGAAGGGCATCGCCGGTCTGCGCCGCGCCCAGGCGAATTATTACAAGCGCCGCTTCGGCGTGAGCCTGAACCCCGACACGCAGGTGGTGGCGACGCTCGGCTCGAAGGAGGGCTTCGCCAACATGGCGCAGGCGATCACCGCGCCGGGCGACGTCGTGCTGGTGCCGAATCCGAGCTACCCGATCCACGCCTTCGGCTTCCTGATGGCGGGCGGCGTGATCCGCTCCGTGCCGGCCGAGCCGACCCCGGCCTTCTTCCCGGCTGTGGAAAAGGCCATGCAGCACTCGATCCCGAAGCCGGTGGCGATCGTGGTCTGCTACCCTTCGAACCCCACAGCCTACGTCGCGAGCCTCGATTTCTACCGGGACCTCGTCGCCTTCGCCAAGCGCCACGAAATCATCATCCTGTCGGACCTCGCCTATGCGGAGGTCTATTTCGACGGCGAGCCGCCGCCCTCCGTTCTGGAAGTGCCGGGCGCGATCGATTGCACGGTGGAGTTCACGTCGCTGTCGAAGACCTTCTCCATGGCCGGCTGGCGCATGGGCTTCGCTGTCGGCAACGAGCGCCTGCTTGCGGCGCTGACCCGCGTGAAATCCTACCTCGATTACGGCGCCTTCACGCCGATCCAGGTCGCGGCGACGGCCGCCCTGAACGGCCCGGAAGATTGCATCGTCGAGATGCGCGGGATCTACAAGAAGCGCCGGGACGCGCTGATCGAGTCGTTCGACAAGACCGGCTGGAAGATCCCGAGCCCGTCGGCCTCGATGTTCGCCTGGGTGCCGATTCCGGAAAAGTATCAGAGCCTCGGCAGCCTGGAATTCTCCAAGCTGCTTCTCGAGAAGTCGGACGTCGCGGTGGCGCCGGGTATTGGTTTCGGCGAACACGGCGACAATTACGTCCGTATCGCGCTGGTCGAGAACGAGCAGCGCATCCGTCAGGCGGCCCGCAATATTCGCCGTTTCTTCGAGACGTCCGACCGCACGCTGCACAACGTCGTGCCGCTGACCAAAGCGGGCTGACGCATCGGAGACGATGTTGCGGGGAGGAGACAGGTCGCGCCAAAGCGGCCGGTGACCCTCTCATGTGCTTGTCACATGCCGTCCCGGTGAGCAGGGTCGCGGAATGTCGCCTGCCACCGAGGATCGTATGCGCGGATTGACCCTGACCGTCGCGCTGCTGCTGGCCGGATCGGCCGGTGCTTGTGCGCCGAACCCGATCGTCGCGCGTGACCCCGTTCCCGCGCCCGAGCCGGGCCTGAGCTATGTCTGCGATTCCCGGCCCTTCGTCCTGAATGCGGTCGTCAGCAATTGCGAACCGGTTCATCGGGAGCCGCAGGTCGTGCTTCGTTCCAAGGGCTGATCCGCCCGGACGGAGCACCCTTTCATGAAAAAGGCCGGAGCATCGCTCCGGCCTTTTCTTTTCAAAGGGCGATCAGCCCTTTCCTACACCGGTCGAACCTTGCCTCAGCGGGCGGCCGGCGCCGGGCTCACGGGGCGCGGTGCCGTGCTCGGATCGTTGGTCGTCATACCGGGAGTGGCCGGCATGGCATTGCCCGGTGCCGTGCGGGCACCCGGTGCGGTCGCGGTTCCGGTGGTCGCCGGGCCGGCCTCGAGGCTGTCCCCCTTGCCCACGACACCCGACTTCGAACCGGCGGCGTTGGTGCCGTGGCTCTCGGGCATGCCGGTCTGTGCGAAGGCGGCACCGGACAGGGCAACGACCATTGCGGCAGCGGCGGCAGAAATCTTGATGGCGGTCACGTTGGGCTCCTTGTTGGATGCGCTTGAAGATCGCGCTTGGGAGGTCAACGCGGCGCGTCCGGCTCGGTTGCCCCAGGGATCGGACGCCCATCCCGAGCCCGGAGGGCGGACGTGAAAAAGTTGCGGCTTGGCGCGCCAATGACACGGACAGGCAACCTCTCCTGAGTCATGGTAAGAGCAAGAGCGGCCGCGGCCGCATGTGAACACCGCGACGGAGCGACCCGTGCAGCATCTCTCGACATTCGCCGCCGCCGGCCTGATCGGCCTCGGCCTGTCCGTCGCCACCGGCGCGGTCGCCCAGACCTCCTATACGGCCTCGCATGGCCCCTACATCCTGCCGACGGACCGGGCGACGGGCCGTCCCGTCCCTGACGATGCGCGCGCGATTCCCGTGCCGAGCGTCATGAATGGCGGAGGGTTCGGCCTCAGCGGCAACAGCTATTTCGAGGATTCACCGACGGAAGGTCCGCTGAGCGGACGCAAGCGGCCGCACGAATTCGTCCTGGCCCCGGCGCGCGTCGCGCCCCCCGCCTACGGGCGCTGACCTCTATTCCCCATCCGCCCGCGATCTGACCAGACGATCCACGAGGGCCGACGCGGCGAGGCCCGCCGCATAGGCGACGAGGTTCCAGAGCGAGAAGATCCGTCCGAGCAAAAGAGCACCGGCGAGCGTCAGCCTGAGAGCGTCGAGCGCTGGCGTATGGATGAGGCGGGAGAGTTCAACCAAGAGGGCGATCGTCCCGGCAACGATGAGAATGGCCCTCGTGCGCCGGCCCGGCAGCAGCACCGCGACCAGGCAATAGACCATAGCGCCCCATAGGGCCGAGCCGCCGTATTTCACGATTGCCAAGGGCAGTCCGACAGGGACGAAGCGGAGGGTCAATCCCGCGCCGATGATGGCCAGGCCAGCCGCGAGATAGAGCGCGCGTGTCCGCATGCGGGCGGTGGGTCTGGAAGCGATGTGTGGCGCCATGCGTTCGCAGCGTCTCGGATCGTGACGGATAAGGAAGACGGGCGCCGCCGTTTACACCGGGCAGGCGTCTCGGTATCACCCGCGCTCACACGCCGAGCCCCATACCTTCACCACGAGCCGAAACACCAGATGCGCGCCGAGATCGAACAACTCTCGGATGCCGCCAAGCAGTCGATCGGACTGCTGAGGAGGCATCTTTGACTGGGATACCGTCGAGAAACGACTCGCGGAGCTGAATGCGGCTTCCGAGAACCCCGACCTCTGGAACGATGCGGAGGCGGCGCAGAAGGTCATGCGTGAACGCGGCGCCCTCGAAGAGGCCGTGGCTGCGATCAGGAAACTCGCGCAGGATCTGGACGATGCCGTCACGCTGATCGAGCTCGGCGAGATGGAAGGCGACCAGGACACCATTCTCGAGGGCGAGAATGGCGTTCGCGCCGTCGAGAAGGAGGCTGCGCGCCGCCAAATCGAGACTCTCCTGTCCGGCGAAGCCGACGGGCTCGACACCTATGTCGAGGTCCATGCCGGAGCCGGTGGCACCGAGAGCCAGGACTGGGCGAACATGCTCCAGCGCATGTACGGCCGCTGGGCCGAGCGCCGGAAGTACAAGGTCGACATCGTCGAATGGTCGGATGGCGACGAGGCCGGGATCAAGGGCGCCACGCTCATGGTCAAAGGCCACAACGCCTATGGCTGGCTCAAGACGGAATCCGGCGTTCACCGCCTCGTTCGGATCTCGCCCTACGATTCCAGCGCGCGCCGGCATACTAGCTTCGCTAGCGTCCGGGTCTATCCGGTGATCGATGACCGCATCGTCATCGAGATCAAGGAATCGGATTGCCGCATCGACACTTATCGTTCGTCGGGCGCCGGTGGTCAGCACGTGAACACCACCGATTCGGCCGTGCGCATCACCCACAACCCGACCGGGATCGTGGTGGCGTGCCAGCAGGAGCGGTCCCAGCACAAGAACCGGGCCACCGCCTGGAACATGCTGCGCGCCCGGATGTACGAGGCCGAGCTCAAGAAGCGCGAAGAGAAGGCCAACGCCGAGAACGCGGCCAAGACCGATATCGGCTGGGGCCACCAGATCCGGTCCTACGTGCTGCAGCCGTATCAGCTGGTGAAAGACCTGCGCACAGGTACCCAGTCGACCGATCCCGATGAAGTGCTGGACGGTGCGCTCGATCCCTTCATGGAAGCGTCGCTGGCCCAGCGCGTCTACGGCGGAGCCGGCGAGGTCGAGGACATCGACTGATCCTCGCTTGCCTTCAGATGCGCGCTCCTAGCGGGCGGTGAGGAACTGCGCGTCAGATCCGCTGAGGACGCGCAGGAAACGCAGCGGGTCTACGGGCTCGCCGTCGATTCTCGTCTCATAATGCAGGTGGCTCCCCGTCGAGCGTCCGGTGGAGCCAACACGGCCGATGGCGGCTTCGGCCTCGACCCATTCTCCGGGCCCGACCGAGACCGACGAGAGATGGGCGTAGCGGGTGACGAGCCCGTTGCCGTGGTCGAGTTCGACCATGTTGCCGTAGCCGCCGCTGTAATCTGCGACCGTCACCCGGCCGGCCGCCGTCGCGCGCGCGCTTTCCCCGAACTCGGCCTTCATGTCGAGGCCGGTATGCAGGGCGAGCCCGCGCGTGAACGGATCGAGACGCGGTCCGAAACCGCTCGACAGGCTGTACTTGCCGGTCAGGGGCTGCCGGACGGGGAGGGCGGATGCGATGCGGCGCAGGCGGTCTTCCTCGCCGAGAACCCGCTGAACCTGTCCGACAGCGATGCCGAACGGATCGGCAGAGAGCGGCACGAGCGGCCCGCCGATCCCCGCCTCGCGCTGGCGCTCGAAGCGCTGCGGGTCGAGGCCGGCCCGGAACACGATGTCGCGCAGGCGCTGGGACCCACGGATCGCGCGCACGCCCAACCCGTCCAGGGTTCGGATCTGGTCCGCCCCCAGTCGATCGAGGCGCTGGTCGAGCGCCGCCAGAACCTGCTCGCTCTTCCGCAGGGATTGGCGGCCGGGCTGTCCATCAGTGTCGCGCGAGCGCAGTTCGAGTGCATCCGGAGTGGGAAACGGCTTCGGCACCGACTTGCGCAATGGCGCAGCAAACGACTTGGCAACGGGATCGGCCACCTGACCGGCATAGCCGAGGGCCCCGGTCTCGACTGGATCGTCGACGCCGATCTGGTCGGCGGCAATGATTGGGCGTTGCGCCTCGCCGGCGAGAAGTGCGAGCTGGGCCTGACGCTTCTCCAGCACGGCCTGACGTTGCGAGAGATCGGCGATGCGCGCGGCGATGCCCTCACGCGTCGCCAGATGCTCCATCGTCGCCCGGTCGAGCTGAAGCCTGAGGGCTCCGATCCGCTCCTCGTACCCGTATTGGAGGGCGGTCTGCTGGGACACGAACCGGGCCAGCACCTCGTCGTGGAACACCAAGTACCACGTGGCGCCCCCGGCCCAGAGCGTGGCGATCGCCAGCCCACAAGCCAAAGCCGGCACGAGGCGCCGCCTGGCTTTCGGCAAGCGCAACCCTCCGGCGATAGGTGACGACAGGCGCATACGGGCAACCCCAATCCAACTCGCGCCATTGGAGGGGATCAGGGTTAAAGAAGCGCAAAATCGCGCGTCAGGGGATTAGCCATGATGCCGGAGGCGGACAGCTTTCAGGCGAGGGCGCGCGCGGCCGCCAGGACCTCCTCGGCATGGCCGGGAACCTTCACCTTCGGCCAGATCCGGGCGATGCGGCCCTGCGCGTCGATCAGCACCGTGGTGCGCTCGACGCCCATATATTTACGGCCGTACATGCTCTTCTCGACCCACACCCCGTAGGCTTCGAGCATCGCCTTGCTCTCGTCTGAGGCGAGCGGGAAGGTCAGGTCGTATTTGGCCCGGAACTTGTCATGGCTCTTCACCGAATCGGGTGAAACGCCCACCACGACGGCACCGGCTTCTGCAAAGGCGTCGCCAAGAGCGTTGAACCCCTGCGCCTCTAGGGTGCATCCGCTGGTATCGTCCTTGGGGTAGAAATAGAGTACGACCTTGCGACCCAAGAGCGCATCGAGACTGATCTCCGCGCCGCCCGCTCCGGGCAACGTGAAGGCGGGAGCGTGATCTCCGGTGTCGAGAGGCATGATGCCTTCCTTTCGGCCGATTGATAGTGTGCCACAAGAGGCGTTGATCGGGGGGTGCACGTAACCCCTCGGCTGAGGACCGAAAGATTGCCGGGTCAAGGCAACCCCGAATCCCGGACACCCGCTCGATAGCGTGAGCGGCCCGTCCGATCCAGCGGCTCAAGGATCGATGAACCAGGACACGGCCACAGGTTTGCGACGGTGCAGGTCGCGCCGCCGGCGGCGCCCGCTGCTATGGTGCTCGGTCGTGCTCGTGGTCGCCCTGACGCTCGCCGTTACCGGCGCGTTCTGGCGTCTGACCAACGGTCCCCTGCGCATCGATGGCATGTCCGAACGCGTGGCCTCGGCCATCGCGGGCAGCATCGGCCCCGGCTGGCGGGTGGACCTGCGCGACAGCACCGTCGAGCTCGATTCCGAGAATTCCCTGGCGCTTCAGGTCGTCGGCCTCGACATCCACAACCCGGACGGCGCCCTTGTGCTACGCGCTCCCATGGCGGTGGTGAGCCTGGATACCTGGGGTCTGCTGCGCCTCGCCGTCCAGCCGAGGGCCATCGAGTTCCGCGATCTGCAGATGACGGCCCTGGTCCACCGCGACGGGTCCATCGCCTTTGCCGGTTCCGATCCGGCCCATGCCGCGGCGGAGCCTCATACACTGCCCAGCGTGGATAGTGCCCGGGGAACCTCGTCGCCGATCTCGGCCGCCATCGCTTCGATCTTCGGCATCGTCCTCGATCCCGCCGGCGTGGTCGGAGCCCTCGACCGGGCGCGGATCACCAATGGGCGCCTGACGCTGATCGACGACGACGCCCGCCAGCGCGGGGTGTTCGAGCATGTGAACGGTCTGTTCCGGCGCGACGCGGTGCGGGACTCCCGCGTGTTCGAGCTGCGCATCGACGGCCCTCACGGGGAATGGCGCTTCGGCGGTGACCTGCACGAGGGCGGCGAAGGAAAGCGCAACGGCATCATCACCCTGGACGATCTGCCGGTCACCGATCTCCTCCTCCTCTCGGGGCAATCGAAACTGCCGATCGAGACCGACCTGAAGGTCTCGGCCAAAGCGGAAGTAGGCCTCGACCAGGGCCGGATCGAAACCCTGAAAGCGACGGTGAAGACCAGCGATGGCAATTTCCTCATCGAGGAAAAGGACTTCAACCCGGTCACCATCGAGAGCCTGACCGCCTCGGTCAGTTGGGACGAGGCCAAGCGGGTCCTGAACCTCGACAGCATCGATTATCTCGGAGCCGGCAACGCGGTGCATCTCGCCGGCGTCTGGACCGCGAGCCCGGTGGGGGGCCCCACGGCCTGGACCCTGGCCCTCGCGGGCAAGGATGCGATCCTGCGCGGCGCCGCCAGGACCGACAAGCCGGTCAAGCTCGATGCCCTCTCGGCCCATGTCACGGGGCGGGATGGCGGCATGTCCATCGACGAGTTCACCGTGGCGGGAGCTGGTGGAGCCACCGGCCGGGTCACCGGTACGGTGGACACCAGCGCTGACGAGGGCGGCCTCACACTGAAGATCAATGCGGCCCACACCGATGGGCGCATGGCCCTGCGCCTGTGGCCGGAACATATCGCTCCGCCCGCCCGCGAATATCTGGTGGACAACCTCCAGGGCGGCCTCGTGGACAAGGTCGACATCACCGTGGACATGAGCGGCAGTGAGCTTGCCGCCGCGACGCGTGGCGAGCCGATGCCGGACAGCGCCATCCATATCGATTTCGCCGTCTCTAACGCCACGCTGGCGGTGAGCGAGGGCGCTCCCCCCCTGAGCCGCGGCCGTGTGACGGGGACCATCACCGGCCTGACCACGAACATCCGCGGCGTCACCGCCGACATCAAGATGCCGGACGACCGGACGCTCTACATCACGGACGGCTCGTTCGTGATCCCGAAGATCACGCCGGACACGGTCACCGCCCAGATCGGCCTCAAGCTCGGCGGCGGCGCGGACGCCCTCGTCGCCCTGCTCCAAACCAAGATGTTCAAAAACCTCACCGGGGTCGAGATCGACCCGGCTTCGGTCAAGGGCAATGCCGATCTGCGCATCGACTTCCCGCTCAACCTCAAGCGCATCCCCGAATTGCCGGACCTTCCCGTGAGCCTCACCGGAACCCTGAACGACCTCGCCGTCGAGAAGGCCTTCGGTAAGGAGAAGCTGGAGAACGGCCGCTTCGCCGTTACCTACGAACGGGGCGGTTTCACCCTGAAGGGCGACGGCCGGGTCCTCGGCTCGCCGCTCACCCTCGACCTGCGCCAACCGAAGGCGGGCGCACCGGGCGAGGTCAACGCGACGCTCCTCCTCGACGAAGCCCTGCGGGCGAGGCGAGGCCTGCCGGTGGCCCCGCAACTCGCCGGGCCGATCCCGCTAAAGATCAATCTCGCGATCGGAAAGGGGAGCCCGGCGCGCTCACCCATCCGCATGGAAGCGGATCTGTCCCGCGCCTCCATCGATGGCCTGATTCCGGGCTTCGTCAAACCGGCCGGCAAGCCGGGGCGCGTCAGCTTCGTCATGACAGAGGTCAGCCCGGGCGGGGCCATGGACCTGCGCGACATCGTCCTCGATGCCGGCAGCGCCAGCGCGCGCGGCACGGCCGCGATCAACGGCGACGGACAGTTCGACCGGGCCGACCTTTCGAGCTTCAAGCTCTCGCCTGGCGACGACATGCGCATTCAGATTGACCGCAGCGGCAACCTCTACAAGGTGAGCGTGAAAGGGGCCGTGGCCGATGCGCGGCCCTTCATGAAGTCGCTCGGAGGACCGGAGGGCAAGGCCGCGAAGGAAAGCGGCCGGGACCAGTCCAAGGAGATCGAGGCCGATATCAGCTTAGGCATCATCACCGGTTTCAACGGCGAGGCGCTGACCGGCGCCAGCGCGAAGCTCTCGATGAAGGGCAAGGATTTCCGCTCGGGCCGCGTGCAGGGCCGCTTCAACGGAGCCGGCTTCTCTGCGGTGGTGTCCCGCTCGGGCCGCAGCGATCCCTCGATCAACATCGAGACCACCGATGCCGGGGCGACCCTGCGTTTCGTCGATATCTACAAGCGCATGTATGGCGGGCGCCTCGTCCTCGGCAGCACCCTCGGAGACGGGCCGCAGACCGGCGTGGTCCAAATCCGCGATTTCATGCTGCGCAACGAGCCGGCCCTGTCGAGCATCATGGCCCAGGGTCCGGCGACGAGCGAAGTCGTCGATGCCAAGGGCCGCAAGCAGATCATCCAGAATGCCGGCAACGACGTGAATTTCGACCGCCTGCGGGCGAACTTCACCCGCACCGGCAGCCGCGTCGACTTTACTGACGCCGCCATCTCCAACGCCGCCATGGGCTTCACCATGAGCGGCTATCTCGACACCGCCAAGGAACGCGCCGACATCAACGGCACCTTCGTCCCGCTGTACGGGCTGAACAACGTCGTCTCGCGCCTGCCGCTGTTCGGACAGCTTCTCGGCGGCGGGAACAACGAGGGCCTGTTCGCCCTGAATTTCCGGGTCTCGGGCCGCCTGTCCAAGCCGGATGTGAGTGTGAACCCGCTTTCCGCCCTGGCTCCCGGCATCCTGCGCCGTCTGTTCAGCGCCGGAGGGAATGACGGCTTTCCCGGCGCGACCTCCGCCGGAGAGACCGAACGCTGAGGTAGCCGGCCACGTCCTCCCTCTTCGGGCTACGGGATTCATACAGCTGCTCTTTTAGGCAGGTCGCGTCCCTCTCCCCCTTGTGGGGAGAGGTTAGGAGTGGGGGTGGCTCCGCCAGCCTCCGCAGCAGCAGGAGGGGCACCCGACCACCCCGCCCCTACTCCTCCCCTAAGCTCGGCGGACCTCGGGCAGGCCCGAGATCCACTGGAAAGGAGGGCAGGGCTGCGCAGCCCGCAAAATCTGTGAATGCCGTAGCGCCGCCGGCTTGGGAGGGTGCCCGCCGAGCCGGCGGGAGAGGGGGCGATCTCTCCGAACAACGTGCTCCCCTCATCCGACCCGCTTCGCGGGCCACCTTCCCCCGCAGAGGGGGGAAGGAGATGCGCCACACTTTCGAAAGCCCCGATCGAGGTTCTACCCCCGTCGCCTCACTCGACCCGGAGAAGCACGTGCTTCTTGCGGCCGAAGGAGAGCTTCACCACGCCATCCTGACCGAGATCGGCCAGCGTGAGCACCGCCTTCTCGTCGGTAATCTGGATATCGTTGACACGCAGCCCGCCGCTCTTGATCTGGCGCCGCGCCTCGCTGGTGGAGGGGACGAGCTTAGCGTGGTCGGGACCGAAGGCCGAGAGCACGCCGAGACCGGCTTCCAGAACGGAGCGGGCGACGGTGACGCTCGGCAGGTCCTGCGCCACGGCGCCTTCCACGAAGGTCTTGCGGGCGGTCTCGGTGGCCGCGTCAGCCGCCTCGCGCCCGTGCATGAGCGCCGTCGCCTCGGTGGCCAGCACCTTCTTGGCCTCATTGATCTCGGCGCCCTGGAGGGCCTGAAGCCGGGCGATCTCGTCCATCGGCAGCAGGGTGAACAGCTTGAGGAACCGAGCCACGTCGGCATCCTCGGTGTTGCGCCAGAACTGCCAGTAATCGTAGGGGCTCAACATCCCGGCATCGAGCCAGACCGCTCCGGCCGCCGTCTTACCCATCTTCGCGCCGGACGCCGTGGTAAGCAGCGGACAGGTCAGGCCGTAGAGCTGCGGCGTGCCCATGCGGCGGCCGAGATCGATGCCGTTGACGATGTTCCCCCACTGGTCCGATCCGCCCATCTGCAGGATGCAGCCGTAGCGGCGGTTCAGCTCCACGAAATCGTAGGATTGCAGGATCATGTAGTTGAATTCGAGGAACGACAGTTCCTGATCGCGCTCCAGGCGCATCCGCACGCTGTCCATCGACATCATGCGGTTGACCGAGAAGTGACGCCCAATATCGCGCAGCATCTCGATGTAGTTGAGCTTGGTCAGCCACTCGGCGTTGTCGACCATGGTCGCGCCGTTGCCGCCGCCCCCGAAGGTCAGGAACCGCGAAAAGGTCTTCTGGATCCCGGCCTTGTTCTCCTCGATCTGCTCCAGCGTGAGGATTTTCCGCGACTCGTCCCGCCCGGACGGGTCGCCGACGCGGGTCGTGCCGCCGCCCATCAGGGTGATCGGCGTGCCTCCGGTCTTCTGCAGCCAGTGCAGCATCATGATCGACAGCAAATGCCCCACATGCAGCGAGGCGGCCGTGCAATCGTAGCCGACATAGGTCGTCAGGCGGCCTTCCAGGGCCGCCGCGTCGATCCCGGCGAGGTCCGATCCCTGGTGGATGTAGCCGCGCTCGGACAGAACCCGCAGGAAGTCGGATTTCGGCGCGAAGGTCTCAGGCTGGTTCGGCGTAGCGGTGGACATGCGGGGTTCCGGATTCAACGGGTCGCGGCGCGGGACAGAAGAAACGCCGGCGTGATAGCAGCAGGTCAAGTGATGCGCGGCTCTTAGCAGGGCTCACCGCGGAAGGCACGGGGCGTAAACGGCATGACCATGATGCGGGCGATCGGCCTGATGAGCGGCACCTCCCTCGACGGCGTCGACGTGGCGCTGATCGAGACCGACGGCGAGGACGTGAAGGTGGTCCGCAGCCATAACGGTTACCTCGAGCCGCTCGGCCCCACCGGCTATCGCGGCTATACCGACGAGGATCGTGAGCTGCTTCGCCGGGCGCTGTCGGATTCCGAAGCCGTGGTCGCGCGCGAAGACCGGCCCGGCTGCCTCGCGGAGGCGGAAGCCTTCGTCACTGCGGCCCATGCGGAGGCGGTGGAGGCCTTCCTCGCGGATAACGGCCTCAGCGCTGCGGATATCGACGTCATCGGCTTCCACGGCCAGACCGTAGTCCATCGGCCCGACCAGCGCATGAGCGTGCAGATTGGCGACGGGGCCGCACTCAGCCGCCGTCTCGGCATCCCGGTCGTGTCGGACCTGCGCCATGCCGATATCGCCGCGGGAGGGCAGGGGGCGCCGCTGGTGCCGGTCTTCCACAAGGCGCTCGCCAAGGCGGCGGGCTATGACGGCGCGCTCGGCATCCTCAACATCGGCGGGGTCGCCAATGCCACGCTCATCGCCTCTAACGGCGACGTCATCGCCTTCGATACCGGGCCCGGCAACGCGCTTATCGACGACTGGATGCGAGAGCGCACCGGCCGGCCCCTGGACGATGGCGGGCGCACGGCCGCGCGGGGACGGCCGGACGAGCCGCTCCTCGCCTGGCTCCTGACCCATCCGTTCTTCTTCCGCCGGCCGCCGAAATCGCTGGACCGCAACTGGTTCTCGCACAAGCTCGCCGGCCAGCTCTCCACGGAAGACGGCGCGGCGACGCTCACCGCCTTCACCGCCCGGTCCGTCGCCCGGGCCCTCGACCACGCGCCGGAAATCCCCACGCGCTGGATCGTCGCCGGCGGCGGCGCCCGCAACGGCGAGCTGGTGCGGCTCCTGAACTACCACCTGCGCGCCGAGATCACGACGGCGGACGCCATCGGCTGGTCTTCGGCCTATCTCGAAGCCCAGGCCTTCGCGCATCTCGCCGTGCGCTCGCTGAAGGGCCTGCCGATCACCTTCCCGTCGACCACCGGCGTGCGGGAGGCGATGACCGGCGGGGTGCTGGCGCGGCCGGAGGCATGATACCAAGTCTCGCTGAATACCAAGTCTCACTGAACCCGACCCATAGGTCGGGTTCAGTGAGGTCCGGCGGATGACCGCCGCCGCGCCGTCGCGCGGGCAGACCTCGATGAGTCAGGCTCAGCGAGGTCTGGCATGAGCCCGGCGCTTTGCTCTCGGCCACATCCCGCGCTAGAGCGTCTCCCACCATGTCGCACAACACTTTCGGCCATCTCTTCCGCGTGACCACCTTCGGCGAGAGCCACGGGGTGGCCCTCGGCTGCGTGGTGGACGGGTGCCCTCCGGGGATTCCCATCGAGGCGGCGGACATCCAGGCGGAGCTCGACCGGCGCAAGCCCGGCCAGTCGCGCTTCACGACCCAGCGCCGGGAGCCGGACCAGGTCCGCATTCTGTCGGGGGTGTTTGCCGACGACCGCACCGGCGGCCTCCAGTTGACCACCGGCACGCCGATCGCCCTGGAGATCGAGAACACCGACCAGCGCTCGAAGGATTACTCCGAGATCCGCGACAGCTATCGGCCGGGTCATGCCGATTACGCCTACGACGCCAAATACGGCATCCGCGATTATCGGGGAGGCGGGCGCTCCTCGGCTCGTGAGACCGCCGCCCGCGTGGCGGCCGGGGCCATCGCGCGACGGGTTCTGCCGGCCGACATCGTCATCCGGGCCGCCCTGGTGCAGATGGGACCGCATGCGGTCGATCGGTCGCGGTGGGATTGGGACGAGGTGGCGCGCAACCCGTTCTTCTGCCCCGATGCCGAGACGGCCAAATTCTACGAAGAGTATCTCGACGGTATCCGCAAGGACGGCTCGTCCATCGGCGCCGTCATCGAAGTCGTCGCCGAAGGCGTGCCGCCCGGCCTCGGCGCCCCGATCTACGGCAAGCTCGACGCGGATCTCGCCGCCGCGATGATGTCGATCAACGCGGTAAAGGGCGTCGAGATCGGCGACGGCTTCGCCTCGGCGGCTTTGCGCGGTGAGGAGAATGCCGACGAGATGCGCTCGGGTAATGCCGGCGCTCCGACCTTCCTCGCCAACCATGCCGGCGGCGTGCTCGGTGGCATCTCCACCGGCCAGCCGCTGATCTGCCGCTTCGCGGTCAAACCGACCTCCTCCATCCTGACGCCGCGCATGAGCGTGACAACCAACAACCGCGACGTCGATCTCGTCACCAAGGGGCGCCACGACCCCTGCGTCGGTATTCGCGCCGTCCCCGTCGCCGAGGCGATGATGGCGTGCGTACTGGCGGATCACTATCTGCGTCACCGGGGGCAGGTCGGGACGCGGGGGTGACCCGGCGCGCCGCAACCCATCCGCCCAGCGAATTCCAAGAGATATCCCGTGCCCCATACCCACGTCACGCAGGCCATCGAGGCCTATGCCCGCGGCGAGATCGTCGTCGTCACCGATGACGACGATCGTGAGAACGAGGGCGACCTCGTCGTCGCGGCCTCGCTCTGCACCCCGGAGAAGATGGCCTTCATCGTCCGCAACACCTGCGGCATCGTCTGCGCGCCTCTCACCCGCGCCGAAGCGCGGCGTCTGCGGCTCGACCCGATGGTGGCCTCCAACGATGCGCCCCTGGGCACCGCCTTCACCGTCACGGTGGATGTGAAGCACGGGCTGACCACTGGCATCTCGGCCGAGCAGCGCTGCAACACGGTGCGGGCGCTCGCCAACGGCAATATGGGCGAATCCGATTTCGTCCGCCCTGGCCACGTCTTCCCGCTCATCGCCAAGGATGGCGGCGTTCTCATGCGCTCCGGTCACACGGAGGCGGCGGTTGACCTGTGCAAGCTCGCCGGACTGCCGCCGGTGGGCGTCATCTGCGAACTGGCAAACGATGACGGCACGGTGATGAAGGGGCCGCAGATCACGGCCTTCTCGGAGTTGCACAACCTCAAGCGCGTCTCGGTGGCTGACCTCATCGCCTACCGGCAGGCGCGCGAGAAGCTGGTCGAGCGGGTCGGGACCTTCCCGGTGAAGTCGGAATTCGGCGAGCTCACCGGCTTCGCCTACACGACCCCGTTCGAGACGGTGCAGCAATTCGCCTTCGTCCAGGGCGATATCGGCGACGGGCGCGACGTGCTCGTCCGCCTGCATCGCTCCAACGTGGTGGCCGACGTGATCGGCGGCGGCAAGTCGATCGACTGCGTCCTACGCCGTTTCGCCAAGGAGGGACGCGGCGTCCTCGTCTATCTGCGCGACGGCACCGCCGGAGTGCCGCTCTCTTCCTATGCAGAAGAAGGAGCGGAAGCCCAGCGCGTGCGGCAATGGCGCGAGGTCGGTCTGGGCGCCCAGATCCTGCGCGATCTCGGCATCGTCTCGATCCGCAACCTCTCGACTTCGTCGCGCTCCTATGTCGGCCTGTCTGGCTTCGGCATCGATCTGCTGGGCGAGGTGCCGCTGGAAGGGTGAGTCCCCCTCACCGTCCCATCAGCGCATCCATATGGGCGGTAACGGACCGGGCGAGACCGTCCAGGCTGTAGCCGCCCTCCAGGACCGAGACGATCCGGCCGCCGGCATGCTTGTCGGCGATCTCCATGAGCTTCCGGGTGGCCCAGCCGAAATCGGCCTCGTCGAGTTCGACGCTGGCCAGCGGATCGAGGCGGTGGGCGTCGAAGCCTGCCGAGATCACGATCAGGTCGGGGGCGAAAGCAGAGAGGCGAGCGAGGACCCCCTTCTCGAACTTCTCGCGGAAAATCCAGCTGTCGTCGCCGGCCCGTAACGGCACGTTGACGATGGTGTCGTGGGTGCCGCGCTCGCCTACTGCGCCTGTTCCGGGGAACAGCGGCATCTCATGGGTCGAGGCGTACATCACCGCCGCATCGTCCCAGAAGATGTCCTGCGAGCCGTTGCCGTGATGGACATCCCAATCCACCAAGGCGACCCGGCTGGCTCCGTGCCGTTCCCGGGCGTGACGGACGGCAATGGCGGCGGAGTTGAACAGGCAGAAGCCCATCGCCTGCATGCGCTCGGCATGGTGGCCCGGCGGCCGCATGGCGACGAAGGCGTTCGAACAGGCCCCGCTCATCACCGCATCCACCGCATGGACGGCGCCGCCGACACCGCGAAGGGCCGCGTCGAGGGTGCCGGGCGACATCAGCGTATCCGAATCGATCTGGACATAGCCGGATCGCGGGGAGGCCGCGATGATCGCCTCCACATAGGGAACGGGATGGGCGAGGGCGACCGTCTCCGTCTCCGCGCGGGGCGCCGATTCGCGCAGCAGACCGGAGAACCGTTCCTTCTCCAGGGCCGCCTCCACGGCGCGGATCCGGTCCGATCGTTCCGGGTGCCCCTCTGGCATCTGGTGATCCAGCGCGGAGGGGTGGCTTACGTACAGGGTCGTCACGCTCATCCCTCCGAACGATCCTCGTCGTTCCACCCGACCCGACTGTGCTTTACGCACAACATACGATGCAAATGCGCCACGGTTCAGGGTAGCGAGATTACGCGCCGATCAGTCTGCGAGTTAGATGGCGACATAATCCATCAACCACATTCTTCGAAGCCCCCCGGCTTCGAGACAGGCTCACTCTCACATGTCGCCCATGACCCGGTCGCCCATCCCATCCCGTCACGGCGTCCTGCATCGCTCGCTCGGCGCCGCGACGATCCTGTCCGCCCTCGCTCTCGGCGCCTGCAACACGCAGACGGCGACAGCCCCGCTCAGCCCGCCCACCGCGCATACGGCCCTGGCCCAGCCCCCGGCGCTGACCGGTGAGGCCCGTGACAAGGAATGGCTGAAACAGGCGCCGCAGGGCAATGTCGATCCCAAGATCGCCCGCACCACCGTCGACTACAAGACGAGCGAGCCCGCGGGCACCGTCATCGTCGTGACGAAGGAGCGCCGCCTCTATTACGTGCTGCCGGACGGCAAGGCCGTGCGCTATCCCGTGGCCGTGGGCCATGCCGGCATGGCCTGGGCCGGGACCGCCAATGTCGACCGCAAGGGCGAGTGGCCGGATTGGAACCCGCCGCCCGAGATGATCGCCCGCCGCCCGGAACTGCCCAAGCGCCTCGAGGGCGGCCCCACCAGCCCCATCGGGGCCCGCGCGCTCTACCTCGCTGAGGGCAAGAAGGACACGCTGTTCCGCATCCACGGCACCAACGAGCCGGAGAAGATCGGCCAGGCCGTGTCGTCCGGCTGCATCCGCATGCTCAACGCGGACGTGGTTGATCTCTACGAGCGCGTTCCGATCGGCGCGAAGGTGGTGGTGCGCTGAGGCGAAGGTGGGAACCGGCTCCGTCGCCGAGGCGGCGGAGCCGGGCTCCAAAGATACGATTCGGAAAGGCTCATTCGTGAGCAGCCTTTAACCTGAACGTTGATTCAGATTTGGCCGTTAACTTCTTGAACGGGTGCCTCCTGCATAGTCATCGACATGCAGAAACACAGACCGGCGCAAATAAAGCCGGGGAGGCACCAACCAATGATCAACCATTCTCTTCAGCTCTTCTGTAACCGTGTCGTCGCCGCCGGCCGCATCACCGCCGCCGACGTTCAGGTCCTCGGTCGCGATATCCTCCCGGACGGCATCTCGCATGCGGACGAGGCCGACATGCTCATCGCCCTCGACCGGGCCGTGCCGCAGAGCGACGTGTCGTATGCCGATCTCGTGAGCGCCGCGGTGGTGAATTTCGCCGTCTGGGGCGAGCGTCCCACCGGCTACGTCGATGTCGAGATCGCCCGCTGGCTCGTCGGCTCCCTGCGCAGCGATGCCGGCCCTACACCACTTGCCGCCCGCATCGCTTTCGAGATCGTTCGCGAGGCCGAGACGAGCCACGAGATCCTCGTCGCCTTCGCCATCGGCTCCGCCCACCGTCGTCTGCATGTCGAGGAAGCGACCTCGGTATCGCCGGTCGAGCTGCTGGACGCGGCCTGAATCCGAGCGAGTTCGGATCGCGTTCGTCGGACTGGCCAGCGAACGATGGCAATTAGAGGGGGCCTGACGACACACTCAACCACTACCGGTCTTGATTCAAAATTTTAGGCTTTTTAGGAATCGCAAAAATTCGGACCTACGACAATCAATACACATAAATTGAAACTACGGCGCAATACCATTGATATCACGCCATTATGCCAATAAAATAACTAGTAATCTCAAGTATTTTTAAAAAAATATTTATTAAAACGCTCATATATGCGGATTTAGTTCGCCGAACACTTTCTGCAGCAGTTGAACAACGTCGATAAATCGTTGACCGAGAAGGCTTGAAGACACCCTGGTGTCGGTCACACCGGATTCACTGGCGCTTCCTCATCCGGGCCTCGGCGACGGGCAATGCGTCACGGTCAGCATCGGCCTGTCCCTCGACGTTAAAAATGGTGACGAGTCGGGCTTTTTCGCCCTGGTCCGGCAGGCCGATGATGCGCTTTACCGGGCCAAGGAAGAAGGGCGCAATCGCTACGCCGCCCCTTGGATACCATCGACCATGATTTTGAATACACAGCCGGTTTGGCGCAGCGTATGAACAATCCTTCATTGGTCCAGCTTTGCGAAGCCGCACAACTGCTTTAACGGGAACGAGCTTGAGCGCGACGGCGCTCGTGACCTTTCCCGCTTCACCCGAGTGCCTGGACAGATGTTCGAGAAAATCCTGATTGCGAACCGCGGCGAGATTGCGTGCCGCATCATCAAGACCGCTCGCAGGATGGGTATCAAGACGGTCGCCGTCTATTCCGATGCCGACCGGGACGCGGTTCATGTGGCGATGGCGGACGAGGCGGTGCATATCGGCCCCGCTCCGGCCGCGCAGTCCTACCTGATCATCGACAAGATCATCGAGGCCTGCAAACAGACGGGCGCCCAGGCGGTCCATCCGGGCTATGGCTTCCTGTCGGAGCGCGAGGCGTTCCCGCGCGCGCTGGCCGAGGCCGGAATCGTCTTCATCGGCCCCAATCCCGGCGCCATCGCCGCCATGGGCGACAAGATCGAATCGAAGAAGGCGGCCTCGGCTGCCAACGTCTCCACCGTGCCGGGCTTCCTCGGCGTCATCGAGAGCCCAGAACACGCCGTCACCATCGCGGACGAGATCGGCTATCCGGTGATGATCAAGGCCTCCGCCGGCGGTGGCGGCAAGGGCATGCGCATCGCCCATTCGTCGGACGAGGTCGCGGAGGGTTTCGCCCGCGCCAAGTCCGAAGCCGCCTCGTCCTTCGGCGACGACCGTGTGTTCGTGGAGAAGTTCATCACCGATCCGCGCCACATCGAGATCCAGGTGATCGGCGACAAGCACGGCAACGTCATCTATCTCGGCGAGCGTGAATGCTCGATCCAGCGCCGCAACCAGAAAGTCATCGAGGAGGCGCCGTCGCCGCTCCTCGACGAGGCGACCCGGAAGAAGATGGGCGAGCAGGCCGTGGCCTTGGCCAAGGCCGTCTCCTACGATTCGGCCGGTACCGTCGAGTTCGTCGCCGGCCAGGACAAGTCGTTCTATTTCCTCGAGATGAACACCCGTCTCCAGGTCGAGCATCCCGTCACCGAGATGATCACCGGCCTCGATCTCGTCGAGTTGATGATCCGTTCGGCCTATGGCGAGGCGCTGCCACTGAGCCAGGACCAGGTGAAGCTCAACGGCTGGGCCGTGGAGAGCCGCGTCTACGCCGAGGACCCGACCCGCAACTTCCTGCCCTCCATTGGCCGCCTCACCACCTACCAGCCGCCGGAGGAGGGCCCGTTCGGCAATGCCATAGTGCGTAACGATACCGGCGTGGAGGAGGGCGGCGAGATCGCGATCCACTACGATCCGATGATCGCCAAGCTGGTGACCTGGGCGCCGACTCGCGCCGAGGCCATCGAATCGCAGGGCCAGGCACTGGACGCCTTCGCCATCGACGGCATCCGCCACAACATCCCGTTCCTGTCGGCCCTCATGGCGCATCCGCGCTGGCGCTCGGGCAACATTTCCACCGGCTTCATCGCCGAGGAATTCCCAGAAGGCTTCGTCGCCCCCGAGCCCGAGGGCGAGGTCGCCCAACGCATGGCGGCCGCTGCCGCCGCCATTGACCACAAGCTCAACACCCGCAAGCGCGGCATCTCGGGCCAGATGCGCGACCCGGCCCTGCTCCATTTCGAGCGCGACCGCATCGTGATCCTGGCCGGCCAATCCTACCCGGTCACGGTGGACGATCTCGGCGAGCATCTCGTCGTCACCGCCGAAGACGGCCGGACCTGGACGGTGGAGAGCGACTGGCGTCCGGGTGAGCCGGTCTGGTCGGGAGAGATCAACGGCACTCGCGTGGCCATCCAAGTGCGCGCCCTTCTCAACGGCGTCGCGCTCCAGCATGCGGGCGCGGCGGCCGAGGCGCGGGTCTTCACCCGGCGCGAAGCCGAACTCGCCGCCCTGATGCCGATCAAGGAGAATGCCGGGTCCGGCAAGCAGGTGCTCTGCCCGATGCCCGGCCTGGTGAAGGCGATCCTGGTGAAGGAAGGCCAGGAAGTGAAGAACGGTGAACCCCTCGCCATCGTCGAGGCGATGAAGATGGAGAACGTGCTTCGCGCCGAGCGCGACGCCACCATCTCCAAGATCGAAGCGAAGGAAGGTGACAGCCTCGCAGTCGACGCGGTCATCATGGAATTCGCCTGATCGCATAGCGATTAAAGGTGCGGGGTAGCCGATCACGGCCGCCCCGCACCCTCGCTGAACGCCAGACGCAATCTCGAAGCGAGGGGATCGACAGCCCCCTCGTTCACCGGGACCCCGCGAATGGGCCCTCCTGGGCGGGTCCGACCGTCGAATCGGGCCCGGCAGGCGCTCGTCATCCCCTTCCGGCCAGCCGATCCATGCCCCTGTATTTCTCCTACGGTGCCAACATGGATGCCGCCGCGATGGCCATGCGCTGCCCCGGCTCGACCTCCCTCGGCACCGCCCGCCTGAACCGGCACCGCTTCATCATCATGCGAGAGGGCTATGCCTCGGTGGTGCGCGACCCGACATCCACCGTCTGGGGCGTCCTCTGGGATCTGGCCTTGGCCGACGTGCCGGCCCTCGACCGCTACGAGGGCGTCGCCGGGCGGCTCTACACCAAAGCCTACCAGCCGGTGACCACATCGACCGGCGTGAAACGGGCCTTGATCTATCTGGGCTGCAGCGCTGTTCCGGGGGTTCCGCGACCGGACTACCTGCAACCGGTCCTGGCCGCGGCCGAAGCCGCCTCCCTTCCGCCCGCCTACATCACGGAGATGCGCCGCTGGCTGCGGGCAGGACGCGGCTGAGGATCGCAGACAGGGTTGGACGCGAGGAGGTTTATTCTTGGCTACGATCAGAACCGTCGATGTCGTCATCCGTGGCCGGGTGCAGGGTGTCGGCTACCGGTACTGGACCTCGCGTGAAGCGGAACGTCGCGGCCTCGACGGCCATGTCCGCAACCGTTCGGATGGCGGTGTGGAAGCGACGTTTAGCGGTCCCGCCGATGCGGTCGCCGCCATGCTCGATGCGTGCAAGCTGGGGCCCGCCGGTGCCGTCGTGTCCTCGGTGGAGGCGGTGGACTCCGCCAATCCCCCCGATGCGGGATTTCGCATCCTGCGAACGTGATCTCTCCGTGCCGACGGGCACGATAACGGGTTTCTCTTATCCTTCACCGTCAGAGATTCGTTTCCCGCGGATCGGGCCGATGGCCTATGGTCCGCGCCGCAGGCGGAACGGCGCCGGGCCGGTGAGACCGGGTTCCGGTCGGCCATAGGCCGGGAAGCGATCAGAACCCATGCAGCAGCCGTTCACCCTCGCGGATTTCTCGCCGCTCGACATTGCCGGCCTTCTATATTTCGTCGCCGCCTGGGCTGGCTATGGGATAGCGGTGGCGCGGATGCGCGGGCGGCGCACGAGCCTGAGCCAGATCATGAACCGCCAGCGGGAGGAATGGTCGCGGCAGCTCATCGTCCGCGACAACAGGGTGGTCGACACCACGATCAACGCCTCCCTCCAGAACGGGACGGCTTTCTTCGCCTCCACGTCCCTCATCGCGCTCGGCGGGGTGCTGACCCTGTCCCGCTCCGGTGACGATGTACTGACCCTGTTCGGCGCGCTGCCCTTCGGCGCCATCGCCACGCGCGTCACCTGGGAGGTCAAGGTGGCGGGCCTCGCCGTCGTCTTCGTCTATGCGTTCTTCAAATTCGCCTGGGCCTACCGTCTGTTCAATTACGGTGCGATCCTCATCGGCGCGGTGCCGCCCAAGGGCGCTGGCGCCGCGCAACGCGACATGGACCGCGCCGCCCGCCGGGCCGCCGCCATGAACATCGCCGCCGGGACCCATTTCGCAAAGGGGCAGCGTGCCTTCCTGTTCGCGCTGGCCTATCTCGGCTGGTTCGTGAACGCCTGGTTTCTCATCCTCGCCACCACGGGCGTCATCTGTGTCATGTGGCGACGGCAATTCACCTCCGATATCCGCGCCATCCTCCTCAACGAGGACGACGAGGCCACCATGCAGGACACCGAGTCATGAGCACAGAGCGCAGATCCGTGAGCGAGGAGGAGATCGGCGAATCGATCCTCCGCCTCGTTTCAGAGCGGGGAGAAGGCAAGACCGTCTGCCCATCGGAAGTGGCGCGCCACCTCGGCGGGCCGCATCCGGACGGCTGGAGCCCGCTGATGCAGCCGATTCGCCGCATGGCCGTGCGCCTTACCAAGGAGGGCCACATCGCCATCATGCGCAAAGGGAAACCCGTCGCCGACCCCGACGATTTTCGCGGGATCTATCGTCTCGGAATGCCCGTCCCGGCTACCGGCGAAGCCTGAACCCTCGTTGACGCGAAAAGATCAGTCGGCCTTCGTCCGCGGCGCCGGCAGCATCGCGTCGGTATAGCCGGCGAGCCGGTAGACGACCAAGCCGATCCATTCCTTGACCACGAGGTCGAGGACCAGCAGCCCGTCGGAGGCGAAGCTCTTCAGCTTCCACGCGTCGCTCCATCCCACCGTGCGGTAATCGACCGGATAGGCCGTCACGTCGAAACCGGCCTGGCGAAAGCAGCCGATGGCGCGCGGCATGTGCCAGGCGGAGGTGACGAGCAGCCAGCGTTCACCCGCCACCGGCTTGACGAGATCGGCCGAGAAACGCGCGTTCTCGTGGGTGTTGCGCGAGCGGTCTTCCAGGATCAGCCGCGTGCGCGGCAGCCCGAGCGTGTCGGCGAAGCGGCTGACGATCTCGGCCTCCGACGTTCCATCGGTGCCGAGCAAGCCGCTGCCCCCGGAGAAAAGCAGCCGCGCCTCCGGGTAGCGGCGCGCGAGATCCGCGAAGGCGATCTGGCGCTCGCCGGCATCGTTCACCGAGAGCTGGCCGCGCGCCAACGTCGTCTGGGTCTCAACGGCGCCACCGAGCACGATCACGCCCTTGATCGGTGCGCCGTCCTCCGCGAAGCGCGGGAAACGGTTTTCGAGGGGCAGGGTGATCCAGGCGGAGAGGGGCAGGAGGCCGCCGAGGAAGAGCCCGGCGAAGCCGAGGAGGGCCAGACCGCGCCCGAGGCGCGGCGTCCAGCCGCCGAACATCAGGACGCAGCCGAGGAGCCCGATCAGGATGAAGAAGTTCGAGGGCGTGATGACGAAATAGATCAGTTTCGAGAGCGGAAAGAACATGTCTGGACCCTGAAGCCTCGTCTCAGTCGGGCGCTTCCGCGCGCGGGTCAGTCTCGGTCCGGCCTGTCAGCATCCGGCGGGTAGGGATGTTCCAGCCCGTGAGGGTCGGTGACCCGCCAGCCGGACCTGTCGCTTGCGAGATAGGACGGTCCCACCGGCACCTTGCCGTGGCCGCCGGGAATATCGAGCACGTAGAGCGGTTGGGCGAGGCCGGACAGGCGCCCGCGCAGGCGTTCCATGAGGTTGCGACCCGCCGCCAATCCGGTGCGCAGGTGCCCGGTGCCGGGCGCGAGATCGCCATGATGAAGATAGTAGGGCTTCACCCGGTTCTCGACGAAGCTTCGCATCAGGCTCGCGAGGGTCTCCGGGTCGTCGTTGACCCCGGCGAGCAGCACCGACTGGCTCACCATCGGGATGCCGGCATCGACGAGACGGACGATGGCGCCTTTCGCGGCCGGCGTGAATTCGCGCGGATGATTGGCGTGGAGCGCGACATAGACCGCACCGCCGAAGCGCTTCAGGGCAACGACGAGATCGTCGTCCACGCGGGCGGGCTCGACCACCGGCACACGGGTATGGATGCGCAGGACCTTGACGTGCGGGATGAGGCCAAGGGCCTCGGCGATCTGCCCGAGCCGGCGGGCCGAGAGCGCGAACGGGTCGCCGCCGGTGAGGATCACCTCCCAGATGTCGGGCCGGTCGGCGATGTAGGCGAAAGCGGCGGCGAGTTCGTCCTCGCTCAGGGTGCCGAGCCCGTCCGGCCCCACCATCTCGCGGCGGAAGCAGAAGCGGCAATAGACCGGGCAGACATGGAGCGGCTTCAGCAGCACCCGGTCGGGATAGCGGTGGACGAGGCCCGGAAGCGGCGAATGCGCCGCATCGCCGATCGGGTCCGAATCTTCCTCCGCACGTGTCACCAGTTCCTCCGCGCGGGGCAGGAACTGGCGGGCGATGGGGTCGGCGGGATCGGTCGGGTCGATCAGTTCGGCCATGTCGGGCGTCACCGAGACCGCGTATCGCGCCGCCACCGCTTCGAGCGCGGAAAGATCGGACGGAGCGACGAGCCCGGCTTCGACGAGCTGCGCGGGGTTGCGAAGGGAGCGGGGCAGGGGACGGGGAAGCGGCCTGTTCACGCGTTGCCATCCATCGCCGCCGACGTCTCCGCGACCGGCGTCCAGATCACGTCGTCGATGCGCGGCGCGCCGACCGCGAGCATGACCAGCCTGTCGAGGCCCAGTGCGATGCCGCTCGCCTCCGGCATGATGGCCAGTGCCGAGAGGAAATCCTCGTCGATCGGGTAGGTCTCGCCGTAGATGCGCGCCTTCTCCACCATCTCGATCTCGAAGCGCCGCCGCTGCTCGTGCGGGTCGGTGAGTTCGCCGAAGGCGTTGGCGAGTTCCACGCCGCATGCGTAGAGCTCGAACCTCTCCGCTACGCGGGGGTCGCGGGCGCTGGGACGGGCCAGGGCCGCCTCGCTCACGGGATATTCGTAGAGTAGGGTCGGCCGCCCGTCGCCGAGCTTCGGCTCGATCAGGGCGACGAGGACGCGGCTGAACAGGTCGGCCCAGGTATCGTCGGCCGCCACCCGCAGGCCGCATGCGACCACGCCGGCGGCGAGGCCGTCCCTGTCCGTGCGGCCGCCGGGCTCGACCGTCGCCAGGAGGTCGATGTCGGCATGGCGCTCGAACGCCTCGGCGAGGGTGAGGCGCTCGAAATCCGCGAAGGGATCGGATTCCCTTCCCCGAAAGCGGAGGGAGCGCGTCTTCGCCTCGTCGGCCGCCAGCGCCAGGATGTCGGCGCAGTCACGCATCAGCACCTCGTAATCCTGCCCCGCCCGGTACCATTCCAGCATGGTGAATTCCGGATGGTGCAGGGGACCGCGCTCACGGTTGCGGAAGACCCGCGCCAAGCTGAACAGGCGCGTCTCACCCGCGGCCAACAGCTTCTTGCAGGCGAATTCCGGCGAGGTGTGGAGATAGAGCGGGGAGGCGGCACCGTCATGGCCGATGGCGGAGGTGGCGAAGGCCGAGAGATGCGCCTCGTTGCCCGGCGAGACCTGGAGGGCGGCGGCTTCGACCTCGACGAAGTCGCGGGCCGCGAAATGCCCGCGCAGAGCAGCGACGATACGGTTTCGCGCGAGCAGGGCCGGGCGGCGATCGGCATGCCGATGCGGCGCCCACCACGGAGACGGTGAGCCGCTCACGCCGGTTCTCCCCCTAGCCGGCGCACCAATTGCGGGCACAGGCGCCGGGCTGCTGGCAACGCGACGCAGGATAGGATAGTGGCGGGGCACAGATGTCGCTCCCGTGGGCCGAATCCACGCCGGGGCGTCGCATATATTGTCTCGAACAGGATCTGACCCCGTGAAGGTGATCGCCTCTACGCTCCGCAAGGGCAACGTCGTCGACAAGGACGGTAAGCTCTACGTCATCTTGACGGTGGAGAACATCCATCCCGGCAAGGGCACCCCCGTCACGCAGCTCGACATGCGCCGCATCACGGATGGGGTGAAGGTGTCCGAGCGCTACCGCACCACCGAGTCGGTGGAGCGTGCCTTCGTGGAGGATCGCGAGCACACCTTCCTGTACGAGGATGGCGAGGGCTACCACTTCATGAACCCTGAGAACTACGATCAGGTCGCGGTTCCCAAGGACGTGATCGGCAGCGCGGCGCCCTACCTTCAGGAGGGCATGAAGGTGATGCTGGCCCTGCACAACGACGTGCCGCTCACGGTCGAACTGCCGCAGCGTGTCACCCTCGAGATCACCGAGACCGAACCGGCGATGAAGGGGCAGACGGCCTCGTCTTCCTACAAGCCGGCGATCCTGTCGAACGGCGTGCGCACCGCCGTCCCGCCGCATGTGGCGGTCGGCACCCGTGTGGTCATCCTGACGGAAGACGGTTCCTACGTGGAACGCGCCAAGGATTGAGACCCGCCGGTTCGAGGCTCGGACTTCGAGGCTCGGGCATCGATCTCCCACGGGAGACCGATGCCGGCCTGATCCGCCTCAGGGCGACGGCGCCGGCCCTTCGGCGGCGTCGTAACAGGACTGAGACAGAGCCTGGGCCTTCGCCCGCTCTTCGACGCTGAATCCCCGCCCCGTGATCGCCCAGAGATTCTCTCGCTGGAGGGCATCGGCGACACAGCGCGCCGCCACCCGGCATGTCTGCGCGGAACCTCCGGTCGTCTCGCACTGGACCCGGTAATCCTGACGGAACGCCGCGAGACCGGCCTTCGGATGAGGGCCGGTCACCGTCACGACGCCTGTGAGCAGGGCGAGCAGCACCGGCTGATGCACGAGATACACGGCGAGGCTGTGACGCCCGGCCAAAGCCAGCCCGCGCGAGGCGAGCGATCCCGGCCGCCACGTCGCCCATTTCGTGCGCAGGAAAGCCGGCAGACCGAGCCGCGCTGCTGCCAGCCCCAGGAGAACCAGGCCGAACCAGGGAAACAGCGGCACGTAATCGTTGGTCCGCGGCGGAACCATGCCGAGGCCGAGGAAACTCAGGATCGGGTCGTCGAAGACCGCGAGGTGATAATCCGGGTTCGCCATCACGGCCGGCGTCGCCAGAACGACGATCCCCACCACCAGTGCGACGGCTGGCGACACCCGCAGGAACGGCACGGCGAGCACGCTCGACACGGCGATGCAATGCAGGATGCCGAAGAAGATGAAACTGTCCGGAAACGCGTAGACCGTCGCGGCCGTGATGAGGAGGGCGGCGATGCCGATCCGCGCGACACGCAGGAGGAACGCGCGGGGCCGGAGGCCATCCCGGTTCATCAGGACGAGGCCGATCCCGACCAAAACGAGGAACGTACCCGCGATGAGGTGCGCCGCGACCTTGCCCAACGGGGCCAGAGCGTAGTTCTCGGGCGTGAGCGCAAGGTGCCCGAGGTCCCAGGTGGTGTGGTAGGCGGCCATCGCCAGCAGGGCGCCGCCCCGCGCGACATCGAGACTATCGAACCGCCGCGGCGTTCCACCGAGTTCTTTGGAGGCCGGCGATGCGGAGGACGCAGCGACAGGTCTCGCCGTGGAGGCACTCATGCGAACGGCCTCGCCGGCTTGAACCGTTCGGAGTGGCGCGACGAGCCCGCGCTGGGCGGACGTCCGATCTCGGACGATACGATCTGAGTCATGCGCGTTGGCTATCGCCGGTGGCGAGGCGGATGCAAGGGCCCAGCATTGCCCAGTGTGACCGGCGCTCCGCGTGAAGCGTCGAAAACCGTCCAAGTCACGAACGGGAAGCGGCGGGTCGCGGGCGGATAGGCCGTATCCGGATTTTGGACGGAAGCCGCTGAGTCACCGTTGCGGGCGAGGAAGGCGCCGCGCCGCCGGTTGCCCGGTTCCTTGTTGCTCTCATGCCAATATGATGAAGAATGTCTCAATCGCCGCAGTCGATGTCCGCCAAACGGGCTTCCGCCGAGTCATGACTTTGTTAATCTATGGTGCGGATCGCGTCGCGTGATTCGGTGTGGGTTGCTTACATGTCCGACGATTTCGAATCAGGCTCGCACGGCCAGCGCGCGATGGGTGAATCGACCGGTGGACGTGGCACCGACCTCGGCGACGGAGAAGTGCAGCGCCCCCTCGACCTCATCGAGGTTTCGGGGCGCATCAAATGGTTCGATGTGTCGAAGGGCTTCGGCTTCATCCTTCCCGATGACGGCTCGGCCGACGTCTTGGTTCACATCACGTGCCTGCGCCGCGACGGATTCTCGGCGGCCAGCGAGGGCGCGCGCATCGTGGTGGAAGCCACCGAGCGGCCACGCGGATGGCAGGCCTTCCGGGTGATATCCCTGGATCAGTCGACGGCGATCCACCCGTCCGAACTCCCGATGCCCCGCACCCATGTGAGCGTCACGGCGACGAGCGGGCTCGAGACGGCCGTGGTGAAGTGGTTCAACCGGTTGCGCGGGTTCGGCTTTCTCAGCCGGGGGGACGGCTCCCCCGACATCTTCGTCCATATGGAGACGTTGCGTCGCTACGGCATCGCCGAACTGAAGCCCGGCGAAACCGTTCTCGTGCGCTACGGCGACGGCTCGAAGGGCAAGATGGCAGCCGAGGTCCGGCTTCTGGACGGCGCGCTGCCCGCCTCCCATTGACGGAATGACCACGTGACACCAATCCAAGACGTTCGCAGGTCCGCGCCCTTGCGCGCGTTCCTGATCCTGATCACGATTCTCGCTGGTCTCGGCCTCGCCAATGCTCAGGATTCGGCCGCGCAGGAGCCCCTTGCGATCACGGGCAAGAGCGGCAGGCACAGCTTCTCCGTCGAGGTGATGCGCGACGACGAATCGCGCTCGCGCGGCCTGATGTTCCGCCGCGCGATGGCGCCTGAGCACGGGATGCTCTTCGACTTCCAGAAAGTCGAGCGCGTCGCGATGTGGATGAAGAACACCTACCTGCCCCTCGACATGCTGTTCATTCGCCCGGATGGAAGCATTGCTCGGATCGCGAGCAATACCGAGCCGCTTTCGACCAAGGTCATTCCGTCGGGAGAGCCAGTGGTCGCCGTTCTCGAACTCAATGCCGGTGTCACGGCTAAGCTCGGAATCAAGGCGGGTGACCAAGTCGACCACACGATGTTCCCATCGCGCTGACCATAGCGAAAGGAGGATCGTCGCGGCACCACCCCGCGAACACAGCGTGAACGAGCATCTTGACGGCCGCCTCGTTTCTCACCAATGTTCCCATATTGTTCCAAAGGCGAGCGAACCTGAGACAGCGGGTTCCTCGACGATGACAGGGGAACGCGATGCTCGACGTTCAAGCTTCCGGCGATGAAACGATCCTGTTCGAGAATGCCGATTGGCGCGTGATCGCGGACGGTCTCGAACATCGCGGGACCGGTTATTTCATCGCCCGCGAGAGCTTGGGCCGGCGCTCCGAGTCCGGCCTGTGGGAATGGCCGCTGCATCTGGCGGAGAAGAGCTGGTGTTCGCTGCGTCCGTTCCGCGACGCGTTTCAGGCGGCTGCCGATCTCTTCAACGTCGAGCGCGACGAGGCGTTGTCGCAATCCTTCGTCACCGGTTTTGGCCTCAGGATGGGGCAGGGCGGACAGGGCGGCACCGAAGGCTTCACGAAACTGGCGGAACTGGTACGTCCGAAATCCCTCGCTCGGCGGAGACCCACCGCATCCGAGGGCCGGCCCGTTCCCCACCGCAACGTCGCGGGGCGGAAGGAAGAGAAGGATACGGCGCGCGTCGCCCTGTCCTGACGTGACCTCCCTCCGCGACGCCCTAGTTTCCTGAAAGGCGTCGAGGGGCGCCGTGCAGGAGGTCAATCCATGGACGAGCGCGTGACGGACAAGGACGATCGGAGCAAGGGACTGGGCGGCCTCGATGGGCTCGTCGTTCCCCCCCTCTCGCGCCGGGGCTTCGTGATGACGAGCCTGATCGCCGGGTTCACCCTGGCCGAGGCGAATGCGCAGGCTCAGGCCGTTACGACCGATTCCAATGGTCTCGTCGCCGGCGAGGTGAAAATCCCCGCAACCGACGGGCCGATGCCGGGTTATCGGGCGATGCCCGAGGGAGCGGGCCCGTTTCCCCTCGTTCTCGTCATCGAAGAGATTTTCGGGGTCCACGAATATATCAAGGACGTGTGCCGCCGCCTGGCCAAGGCCGGCTATTGCGCCGTGGCGCCCGAGCTCTACGCAAGGCAGGGCGATCTCTCGACTATGACGGATCTGAAGGCGATCGTTCGCGACGTCATCCTGAAGACGCCCGATACCGAGTGGATCGCGGATCTCGATGCGGCAGCGTCCTGGGCCGTTGCCGATTCGAAGGCCGATCCCGAGCGGATCGGCACGATGGGATGGTGCCGGGGCGGTCGCGGGGCATGGCTCTACGCGGCGCATCGGCGCGATCTGAAAGCCGCGGTGGCCTGGTACGGCCCACTCGGTGGCGACCGTACGAGCCTGCAGCCGAAAACGGCAGGGGACGTCGCAGCGGACATCCGCGCACCGCTTCTGGCACTCTATGGCGGCGCCGATACCGGCATTCCCATCGCCAGCGTCGAGGAGGCCCGCGACCGGGCGAATGCTGCGGGGCGGAGTGTCGAGCTCGTCGTCTTCCCCGACGCACCGCACGGGTTCCATGCCGATTACCGGCCGAGCTATCGCAAGGACAGTGCGGAGCAGGGCTGGGCACGCGCGCTGGCGTTCCTCAAAAGCCACGGGGTCGGCTAAATCGTACCCTCATCGACCAACGCGACGATCGACCGAATCGGAGCGTTCGGGCACCTCCCACAGGAGCGTTCCCTCTGTTACAATGGAGAAACCGCCGCTCTGATCATGATTTCAGGGATGGATGCATGTCGGAAATTACGATCCGAGCGCCGGTTCGACACATTGACGGGTAGGACTACATAGCGTTGCTGGGATAACGGCTAGAGCGGCTGTCAAGCCTGAAGAGCGTTCCGGACCCATGAGTGCTGCGAATCCATCAGGCGAGAGACCCATCATCCTCGTCGTCGAGGACGAGCCGGATGAGCGCTACCTCGCGGCCGCACTCCTCGAAGAGACCGGGTTCAGCGTCATCGAGGCGGAAACCGCCGAACGCGCCCTCGCCATCCTGAACGAGAAGGACGGCGCTGTGAGCGTCGTCTTCTCCGATGTGCGAACCCCTGGCCCCATCGGCGGCTTCGAACTCGCGCGGATCATCGGAGTCACCTGGCCGCGGGTACGCGTGCTGCTCACATCCGGTGATGCGGGCGACCAGCCCAGTGACCTGCGGATTTCCGCGACTTTCATCCCGAAACCGTGGCGGGCATCCGACATCCTCGCTTGGGTCGAGGAAGCGGCGGGCCGTGCTCCCGCGCAAGGCGCGGGCATAGACGTGATCGGTGGCACCGCTCCCTGACGGGCCACCGGGCCGTTCTAAAAATATCATAGATCATAGGGAAACTTGACGGGCTCCAACCGTTGGTTGGTTCAGTCCCCCGTCGATCAGTGACGGGCCATGGGTTTCCAATGACCAGCGCCGCCAATACCAACATGGCCAATATCAGCCGCCCCGGGCATTCCTATACGGTCTTCTCCGAGGCGCGGATGATGCAGAAAGTCGGCGAGGATCTACGCTCCCTTTACGGTGATATGATCGATCGTTCCGCGCCCGACGAACTGCTTCGTCTGGCGGCGCTGATCGATGAAAGACGCAATGAAACCGAGGCCGGGCGCTAGCATCGTTCGCCCCTGCCGCGATCGGGACGACGTGATCGGTGCGGCCCGAATGACGCACGGCCGCTGAGACTTGGCGCAAGACTTGGATCGCCGCCCCATCGATGTCCTAAAACCTGATATGTCGAACGGACCCTTCCGGATCGATCTGACGAGCCCGTCATGCGTTTGAAAGCCTGCCTCGTTCTCGGCGCTTTGCTGGTCGCTGCGCCGTTATGCGAACCGGCCTTCGCCGCGACGCCCCCCAACCAGCCTGCCGACGGCCCCGGCGGTGTGGGAAACCGCTCCCTCTCGATCGTGAAGCGGGCGCTGGGACGGCCGAGTGCCGCGACCTTCGTCTTCTACTCAGCTGGTGCCGCGCCTACGGAGGGACGGCCCGTCGTGGTGTTCCTCCACGCCTGGGGGGCCCCGAACCCGCAGCCCTACGGGGCCTGGATCGATCACCTCGCCCGCGCCGGATATCTCGTGCTGTTTCCGCGCTTCCAGGAGGTCAACCGGACGCGGCCGGCTGACGCCACGGGCAATGCCGAGAAACTCGTGAAGGCCGCCCTCGCGGAACTCGAATCCGATCCCGACGCCAAACCGGATCCGAAGCGAGTCGCCCTGATCGGCCACCTCGCGGGGGCTCCGATCGCCGCCAACCTCGCCGCCGATGCCGACAGCACCGGCTTGCCCGTACCGCGCCTCGTCTTCGCCATCATGCCGGGGGGGATCGCCAGCGACGCCAAATCCAGGGGCGTCGTGCTGCGCGACCTGTCGAAGATCCCATCCGAGACACTCGTCATCACCGTCATCGGCGACCGCGATGCCCGCGCGGCGGATCTCGCCGCCAAGCGGCTCCTGCGAGAGGCGAGCAGTGTCGCGCCCGAGCGCAAGCTCTTCATCCGCGCGCTCTCCGACGACCACGGCTTTCCCTCGCTGACGGCGACCTTGACCTCGCCGGGTGCCGTGGACACGGCCTATGACGGTGGAGCCATCAAGCTTCCACCGGAGCCGCCGAAGGATCCGAAGCAGCCGCCGACACCGTTCAAATGGTCGGCCGACATGTCGCTGACCGGCGAACAGACGACACTGCTCGCGCAACTGAATAATTCCCGGGCAGATAGCCTCGATTACCTCGCCTATTGGAAGACGTTCGATCTGGCCGCCGCAGCGGCGTTTGGCCGCGACGCCACCACCCTCAAGGCCAATCCGCGGCTCAGCGACATGGAACGCTGGAGCGACGGCTGGCCGGTGAAGCGTCTGGTCGTGGAAACGCCCCGTGCTGCTCCGGCGGCCGCGCATGCGCCGGCTCCGACGCCTGCGGCGGCCACGCAACCCAAGCCCAAACCCGTGAGACGTCCCTGATTCATCATGCCCGAGATGAGTCAGGGTTCAGGCGCGGGGCACCGGGGCTTGTCATCCCGGTTGCTTTTCGCAAACAGCAGGCCGGCACGGTCTTGTGCTTGCGCAACGAGCTCTACAGGTCACGATGAAGCTGTTCCACTCGCACTTCTCTCCCTTCGCGCGGAAGGTCATGGCCTGTGCCCACGTGCTGGGCATCGTCGACCGTATCGAGCTGCTGCCGAGCGCGGCCCATCCGGTGAAGCGCGACGGCACCATCCTGACCCATCATCCGCTGGCACAGGTTCCGACCCTGCTTGACGACGAGGGCCACGCATTGGCCGACAGCAGGGTCATCTGCGAGTATCTCGACACCCAAGCCGGGGGAGGGCTGTTCCCCTCGGCCGGTCCCGCGAGATGGACGGCGCTCAACGACCAATCCATCGCCGACGGCATTCTCGATGCGGCCCTGCTGATCCGCTACGAACTCACGGCACGCGACGCCTCCGAACGCTCCAGCACCTGGATGGACGGTCAGGAGGCCAAGATCCGGAGTTCGCTCGCGTCCCTCGACGCAGGGGCGGAACGCCTCCTCGGCCGGGTCGATATCGGAACGATCAGCCTGGGCTGCGCCCTCGGATATCTCGACCTGCGCTTTGCCGAACTCGGCTGGACGCGGGACCATAGGGATTTGGCGGCGTGGTTCGCGGGCTTTGCCGAACATCCCGCGATGGTGGCAACGAAACCACCGGCGGCCTGAACCGGCACCGCTTCAGCCGCCAGACTGGCGCGCGCCTTGCAAAGTTCGCCTCCGGTTCTCCGGAGGTCGCGCCATGCCCGATTTCGTTGCCGCCTTGATCACCGCCGCGGTTTTCTGCGCGGGGCTGATCCTGCTCAATGCCCTGACGTGCTGGGCGATCCAGACACAGATCGCGCCGGCGGATCTCGCCGAGAACGGAATGCTGCAATACGGGCTCGCTCTCGCCCTCGCCGGATTCACGTGGCGGCGGGCGCTCGTCGCGCAGGCCGTCCCGGACGGGGGTGGCCACGCCCATATCGTCGGGTGAAACGGCGGCTCTGACAGGCGCTCGCCACCTCAGGCCGTGGTCTCTAGAACCAGGGCTGTGTGGTGAAACTGTAATTCACCTTCATGCCAAAGGTATATTGGTTCTGCGATCCGAACTGGCGGCGAACCAGCGGGCTCTCGGCGGATGAGCCGACGATCCGGTTATAGCCAACGTACCCCGTGGCGGCCCATCGCTCGTCGAACGTATAGGTCACGGCTCCCAATCCGCCGACGGTGACGTAGCTGTCGGGCTGGAACGGCGTCAGCGTCCCGTTGAGCGCTGCCTCGAACGGTTGAACGCCGAAATAGCGTCTGGCGAAGCTGGCATCGCCAAAGTTGAAGCGCGGGCCCACCGAGACCTGCCAGCGGTCGAAGGGCTGGATCACGTCGGCGCCGAGCGAGCCGACGAAGCCGTGATGCCCGAAGATTCCATGGCGCAGTTCGGCCCGGGCGCGCAGCCATTGCGTGGGGTAATACTCGACGAAGACACCCGGCTCGATGGCGAACTGGGCATCGCGGAGACCGAACAGGTCACGCCGGTTGTCGCCGTAATAGCGGCCGGGCACGTACTCTGCCGTCAGCCCGGCATTGAAGAGCGGCGAATCGTAGAGCGAGAAGCTGATCCCGTCATCCGGCGACGAGAACCGGCGTGGCGTACCGGCCTTGGCGATGCTGATCGATGGGTAGCCGATGGCGGTATACTCGTTCGACCCCGGAAAACTCGGCGTCGCCTGCACCGTCGCCGTCACCGTCACGACCCAGAGATTCTGGTCCAAGGCGAGGAACGTCGGCGGCCTCTGCAACTCCATGAGGTCCGCGGCTCCGGCGCCGCTCGCCGCGATGAGCGAGCCCGCGAGGGCCAGCGCCGGCATGGCGGCAAGGCTCGTCCTTTGGGCAGGGCGCGAGGATGGGTTGAGAAGCATCGTGTCCATGACGGAGGTCATAGACACAATTCCCTAACGCATCACGACAAAGCCGACGCGACGATAGACCTATGTTGGCACCGACAAAAAATCGCTTCGGCGCGACAAGCGCGCCGAAGCGATTCTCAGATTAGAAGTAGGACTTCAACGCACCGCGGCGACGCACGTCGAGGGTAGCGCAGTGGAACGAGCCACCGAAGGGCCCATAGGACAGGAACGGCGCCGGGATCGGATCGAAGCCCCAATCCTTCAGTGCCTTGATCAAGGTCGGCTGGCTTGCATCGACGACGATCTTCTTTTCGTCGATGGCCAGCACATTGATCGACGTCCAGGGCGAGCACATCGAAATCTTGCTCATGAAGCCCTCGACCGGGTCGGGGCGGGGCGCGATGAGCACCTCCCACTTCTTGAGCACGGCGGGCAGCTTCTCGACGTCGATATAGTCCGGGTTAACCAGCACCTTGCCCGGGGCCAGCGGCATGAAGGACGAGTCGATATGCATCGGCTGCGGGCAACGGCTCTCGATCTCATGGACGCGGAAGCCCGAGCCGAGGTGGCGGCGCAGCCACTCGATCCCCATCAGGTTCGTCACGTTGGAGCGGGTGACGAAGAGGTCGCGGCCGCAGCGGACGAAATCGGCTGCGTCGAAGACCGGCTCGAACTCGTTCACGGTGAACTGCATCGGCTCGCCGGCCTTCAGGTTCGGCACGCGGTAATCGTAATTGTAGAGTTCGTCCGTCAGCTGCGGCCGAGGCGCCGAGGTCCAGCGCGCACCGTTACGAAAATATTCCTTGAACAGCGAACGGTAAGCGTCGCCCTCGAAATAGCGCGACCGCCAGCACATCGGGCTCTCGATGATCTCGTCGCCGATGACCAGGTAGGGGTCGCGCGGGCAGGCGACGCAGAAGCCACGGGAGGACCAGCGCGGGGCGTTGTACTTGCGCGAGAAATCCACCGTGTCGGGCCGACGCACCTTCACACCCTCGCCGGCGAGAATCGAGATGAAGTTATCGAGCTCGGCCTGGGCGAGCTTCTTCATGAACTTCGGATACCGGAAGCCAGCGGCGAACCGGTAGAACGGCTGCGCTGCGCGCGGCAGGTTGAAGATCACCGTGAGGTGGTGGGACGGAATGGTCGCACCGTCGAGGCTGCCGACGATCACCTCTTCCAGAGGGTCCCACTCGTTCCATGCCATGACCGGCGATTTCGGGGCTGGCGTCCCGCGATAGGCTGCCGAATTGGCGTCGTAGGTATCGATCTGCGCGTCGGCGAGCACGGCATCCTGAGCCGTGGTGAAAGCTTCGCGGTCCATCATTCGTCCCTTGGTCGTGCCTTTGCGCGGCTGTTTCTTCGAGGCAGAAGCCTCAGCGCCGCTTTGGCTCGCACTGTGTCTATCGGGTGATAGACAACGAAATCCAAAGCTGCAACTTCCGATGAGGCCAACGTTTTCCGGAAGGCTTTTCGTCCGGGTCGTCGGTGAAATTCTCTAAAAAATCGTCCGCGCCGACGGTCGAAGGGGGATCATGAAGCGTCTGACGACATTGGCCCTCATCGTCGGCCTCTGCACAGTTGCAGGACTGTTCTTGTCATCGGGTCTCGATGACGTCGCCGCGGCAGTGGTGAGCGCCGGTTGGGGCGCTGCCATCGTCGTGCTGGCCCGCGCCGTCGCCGTCGGCTGGGCCGGTCTCGGCTGGTTCACGGTTTTCCCGCGGGACGACCGTCCGAGCCTGTGGAACTGCATTTCGCTGCGTTTCGTGCGGGAGGGCATCAACACGCTCCTCCCCGTGGCCACCGTCGGCGGCGACTTCGTCGGAGCGCGGCTGTTGACGCAGCGCGGCCTCTCCGGAGGGCTCGCCGGCGCCAGCATGTTCGTGGACCTGATGACCCAGGCGGTCACCCAGTTCCTCTTCACGGTCGGCGGCGTAGCCCTGCTCGCCTGGCTGCATGGCGATGGCCCCGTGGTGCGCACCGTCGCCGGCGGCCTCGCCATCGCGGCCCCGGCTCTCGGCGCCTTCTTCCTGATCCAGCGCCGCAGCGGGCACCGCATCATCCAGGCCCTGCTGAGCCGCTTTGCCGCCGCCCGTGAATGGCGCGCGCTCGGCGCGGTCGATGTTCTGTTCGACAGCCTGCGCCGACTTTATTCCTCGCCCAAGCGGGTCGTGGGCGCCATGGGCGTGCACATGATCGGCTGGATCATCGGCGCCGCCGAAGTTTATGTGGCGCTGCATTTCATGGGTTATCCGGTGACGGTCGCCGAGGCCATCGTCATCGAAAGCCTGGCCCAGGCGGTTCGCGGTGCCGCCTTCGCCGTGCCGGGGGCGCTCGGTGCCCAGGAAGGCGGCCTCATCGCCCTCTGCGCGATCTTCGACATCCCCGCCGAGGCCGCCCTCGCGCTCTCCCTGGTGAAGCGTCTGGCCGATCTCATGGTCGGTGTGCCCGGCCTCGTCGCGTGGCACTTCATGGAAGGCAAGACGGTCGCGACGGACGTGGAAGACCGGACGTTTCGGGACCAGAGGTCCGTGGAGCAGAACGCGCCGAAAGTCGGAGGCGACATTGCCCGGGCGGTGAGCCTGGATTCCATGCCCGTGTCGCGGGTGCCCGCCAATTCCGCGGGAAACCACATCGTGTCGCGCTCGATGGAGAGCGAGATGGAGACGCTGCGGAAATGCGCGTGAGCAGATTCGCATCGGGGCTGGTGGCCTCGACCCTTCTCGTAGCGACCCTCCTGTCGGTCGGGCCCGCCCGTGCGGCGGAGGATGCGGCGGTGCAGACCGTACGCGGCCTTTATTCCAGCTTCGAGGGCGCCCTCAAGGCGCCCGAAGCCGACGTGAAGAGCAGGGCCCTGGTCATCGGCCCGGTGCTCGACCAGAGCATGGATTTCGCCACCATGGCGCGGGTCGCCGTGGGCGCGAAATGGAAAGGCTTCACGCCCGAGCAGCAGGGCGCGCTGACGGAAGCCTTCAAACAGTATTTCACCGCGACCTATGCCACCCGCCTGTCGCAGGCCGCCGGCGGCAAGTTCGACATCAAGCCCGAGAGTGAAGCGCGCGGCCAGAACCGCGTGGTCCAGACCGAGGTCGCCAATGCGGAGGGCGACGCCTCGCAGGTCGACTACCTCGTGGGTTCGAGCAACCGCATCCAGGACGTCTATCTCAACGGCAATGTCAGCGAGATCGCCGCCATGCGCGGCAGCTTCGCCGATCCGCTGAAGGCGGGCGGGGCGGAAAGCCTTCTGAAATTCCTTCGTGATCGGACCGCGGCGATGCTCGCCGCCAAACCAAAGCCTTAGACGCAGGCCAGACGCCCCTCGTCGGGCCTGGCCGGACGAACCCGCCCGTGTCGCCTTCCAGACCTTGCGGCACCTTCAACCAAACCGTGACCGAGCTTCGCCCATCATGGACCTCACCTTGACGGATCTGCCTTCGGCGAACCTGAGCTGGCTCTCGCTCCTGTTCCAGTTCATGGCCCTGGCCGGCTGTGTCTACGGGCTGACGGCTGCCTTCCTGGCGAGCCGCTACGCACGCCGCCCCGTTCCCGTCCTGGCGGCGAACGCTGCGCGTCCCTCGGTGACCATCCTGAAGCCGCTCTGCGGCATGGAGCCCAATCTCTACGAGAACCTCGAGACCTTCTGTCGCCAGGACTACGCCGGCCCGATGCAGGTCGTCTTCGGCGTGCAGAACGCCACCGATCCAGCGATCGCCGTCGTGCGCCGCCTCGCCGAAACCTATCCCGACCTCAAGCTCGACCTCGTCATCGATGCGCGCCAGCACGGCTCGAACCGCAAGGTCTCCAACCTCATCAACATGTCGGCGCTGATCGCCCACGAGGTGATCGTGCTGGCGGACAGCGACATGGTGGCAAAGCCCGATTATCTGGAGCGGATCGTTGCCGAGCTGGCTCAGCCCGGCGTCAACGGCGTCACCTGCCTCTACCATGGCGTACCGGCGAATCGCGGCGTCTGGGCTCATCTCTCGGCGCTCGCCATCGACGTCCAGTTCCTGCCCAATGTCGTGATGGGCACCTCGCTCGGCCTGGCCAAGCCCTGCTTCGGCTCCACCATCGCCTTCACCACCAAGGCGCTCGCCGAGATGGGGGGCTTCGAAGCCTTCCGCGACGATCTCGCCGACGATTACGCGGTGGGCGAAGCCCTGCGCGCCAAGGGCGGTCTCGTGGCGATCCCGACCTTCACGATCGGGCATACCTGCGTCGACACCGATCTCGCCGGCCTGTGGAAGCACGAGTTGCGCTGGAACCGGACCATCCGCAACGTCGATCCGGCCGGGTATGCCGGCTCCATCGTCACCCATGCCTTCCCGCTGGCGCTCATTGGCGCCCTGATTCCGGGAGCCGACACGAGCGGACTCGTGGTGGCGGCCCTGGCGCTCGCCTGCCGCATCATCCTCTGCGTCCGCCTGGAGCGCGCCTTCGGTCTCGCTCCGCACCCCTACTGGCTGTTGCCGATTCGCGACATCCTCTCCTTCATGAACTTCTCCTGGAGCTTCGTGTCGGGGGCGGTGACATGGAAAGGTCACGATTATCGGGTGGTTGCGGACGGTACGCTGATCCCGGAGCGCAGCCTCGGCCACGATGCCGGCGCATCCCCGCTCTGACTCTCGCTTCGCTCTGAACCCGCCCCATTCCCGTCCCTCGCTGAGGCCTTGAACCCCATGCGCACGCTCTTCCTCCAGGCCCCCACCTTCGATGGTTTCGATGGCGGAGCGGGCTCCCGCTACCAGGCCAAGCGCGAGATCAAGTCGTTCTGGTACCCGACCTGGCTCGCCCAGCCGGCCGCCCTCGTGCCGAACTCGAAGCTGATCGACGCCCCCCCGCACAACATCAAGCTCGCCGAGATCGTGGCCCAGGCCAACGATTTCGACCTCGTGGTGCTGCACACCTCGGTGCCGTCCTTCAAGTCCGACGTGAAGACCGTCGAGGCTCTCAAGGCCGCCAACCCCAAGCTCATCGCCGGGCTCATCGGCGCCAAGGTCGCGGTCGACGCGGCGGGTGCCATGGCCCAGGCCCCGTGCATCGATTTCTGTGCCCGCAACGAGTTCGACTTCACCGTCAAGGAAGTCGCCGACGGCACGCCGATGTCCGAGATCAAGGGCCTGTCCTACCGGGACGCCAATGGAGTCGTGGTCCATAACGAGGACCGCGAAATCATGACGGACATGGACCAGTTGCCCTTCGTCACCTCGGTCTACAAGCGCGACCTCCAGATGGAGAAGTACTTCATCGGGTACCTCAAGCACCCCTACATCTCGTTCTATTCGGGCCGTGGCTGCAAGAGCCGCTGCACCTTCTGCCTCTGGCCGCAGACCGTGGGTGGCCACACCTACCGCACCCGTTCGGTCGCGCATGTGATCGAAGAGATCAAGTACTGCCTGAAGGAGTTCCCGCAGACGAAGGAGTTCTTCTTCGACGACGACACCTTCACCGACAATCTCCCGCGCGCCGAGGAGATCGCCCGCGAACTCGGCAAGCTCGGCGTGACCTGGTCGTGCAATGCCAAGGCGAACGTGCCCCGCGAGACCCTGAAGGTGCTCAAGGAGAACGGCCTTCGCCTGCTTCTCGTCGGCTACGAGTCCGGCAACCAGAAGATCTTGAACAACATCAAGAAGGGCATGCGCGTCGAGGTGGCCGAGAAGTTCACCAAGGATTGCCACGACCTCGGCATCGCCATCCACGGCACCTTCATCGTCGGCCTGCCGGGCGAAACCCGCGAGACGATCCAGGAGACGATCGCCTTCGCCAAGCGCATCAACCCGCACACGATCCAGGCCTCGCTGGCCGCCCCTTACCCGGGCACCTTCCTCTACAAGCAGGCCGTGGAGAACGGCTGGCTCGACGTGGAGAATGCCGAGCTCGTCGACGAGAACGGCGTACAGATCGCCCCGCTGCACTACCCGCACCTGTCGCATTCCGAGATCTTCGCGGCGGTCGAGGAATTCTACCGGAAGTTCTACTTCCGCGCCCCGAAGATCGCCTCCATCGTCTCCGAGATGGTGCGCTCGCCCGACATGATGAAGCGCCGCCTGCGCGAGGGTGTGGAATTCTACCGCTTCCTCAAGGAGCGTCAGACCGGCACGTCCAAAGCTGCCTGATCCTCAGGTCGCCCAACCTTCATCATACTTCTCCAGCAACGGCCGGGCTCAACGCCCGGCCGTTCTTGTTTCAAGCGCCCGCCGGGTGGTGGTCAGGGCTCGGAAAGCCGGTTCCAACCCCACTCCGCCTGCTCTAGATCCTTGGCGCGGCGCTCGTACGGGCGCGGTCAACGACGAAAGGGTTCGCCTTTCTGCTGTTTGGGCAGCCTCGAACGTTCTCCGGTTCCGACCTTCGGGCAGTCTGGATCGGGCTCTGCAGGCCACGGGCGTTCGCCCGTTCCCACTGCGACGGAGGCTGGCCGGCGGCGGGAGGGATACGTTGTCCGACCGGATGCCGAAGAGCACCCCTGAGCTCGTGGACCTGCGCCTCCTTCAAGCCCTCTCGGGCGGGAAAGGCGGCGCGACTCTGGACCACGGCCGCGATGCTTTCGCCGGCGCATCGCCCGAGCCCCCGAACGACGAGGACCATCGAGCATGACCAAGGCCGCCATGAAACGCCTGATCGTGACCGCCGACGATTTCGGCCTGAGCCGGGAAGTGAACGAGGCTGTCGAGCAGGCCCATCGCGAGGGCATCCTCACCGCTGCCAGCCTGATGGTCTCGGCACCGGCGGCGGCCGACGCGGTGGCCCGCGCCCGGCGCCTTCCCTCCCTTCGCGTCGGACTGCACCTCGTCATGGTCGAGGCCTGGCCGACGCTTCCCCCGGCCGAACTGCCCGACCTCGTGGATGCGGACGGGCTGATCCGACGCGACATGGGTCGCCTCGGCCTCGACCTCGCGGTGAAACCTTCGGCACGGCGGCAGCTTTCAGCGGAAATCACAGCGCAGTTCGAAGCTTACAGAGCCACTGGCCTACCCCTCGACCACGTCAACGCCCACAAGCATTTCCATGTGCATCCGCTCATCGCCGGGCGCGTCCTGGCCATCGGCCGGGGATACGGCATGCGGGCGATCCGGGTGCCGCGCGAGCCCCGCGCCGTGCTACGCGCCGCAGAGCCCGGTGCGACCCCGAAGCCCGCCCTCGATATCGCCCCCTGGGCCGGGCTCCTCGCGGTTCGCGCCCGCCAGGCCGGCCTGCTGATCCCCGACCGTACCCTGGGCTTGGCATGGTCCGGCGCGATGACTCCGCAGCGTGTGGCGGGGCTCCTGCGGCACCTGCCGGATGGGTTGACCGAGCTCTATACCCATCCCGCCACGCGCGGCGGCTTCCCCGGCGAGGCGCCGGGCTACGCCTATGCGGCAGAGCGCGACGCCCTGATCTCGCCGGAGGCAATCGACGCGATCAGGCAGGTCGGCGCGGACAGAGGCGGCTTCTCGGATTTCCTGTAGCCGTCCGATCGCAGGAACGGACACGAAAAAGGCCGCCGTCGCTTCAAGCGACGACGGCCTTTTCATTGGCGACCTGGAGAAATCCGAGATCGGCAGTCCTGGCCTATTTGGCCGAGACCGGCTCCGGCCTCGGGGCTTTCACGCCGGCCATGGCCTCGTCGCCTTCGGGACGGTTCGGGTCAGGCTGCTCCGGCGGGGGACCGAGGAAGGCGGGAACCACGAAGAAGGCGGCGACAAGGGTGAAGAACAGCGACAGGGCCAGGAGCTTGCCCATGCTCGCTGTGCCGGGATGGCTCGACAGGACGAGCGAACCGAAGGCCGTGCCGGTAGTGAGCGCCGAGAAGAAGATCGCGCGCGTCAGGCTGGAGGCCAGCATGTCGGTGACACCCGCCCTCCAGGCGATGACGTAGTAGATGTGGAAGGCGACACCCACCGCGAGCATTAGCGGCAGGGCGATGATGTTGGCGAAGTTCAGCGGCATGCCGACCACGTGCAGCGCCATCAGCGTCCACAAGGTCGCCAGCACCAGCGGCCCCAGCGTCATCGCCACGTCCCAGGGCTTACGCAGCGCCACCGACAGGATGATGAAGATGGCCACCAGAGCCGTCAGCGCCGCCTGAACGAAGGCGCCGAGGATGGTGTAGCTCGACGAGGTCGTGGCGACGGGAGCACCGGTGGCGTGGGGTGCGACCGACTGCACCTCCTTGGCGAAGCGGCGCAGAACCACGTTGTCGTTGGCATCCCCGCTCGGATGCACCTCGATCCGCGCCCGACCGTCCGAGGCGATCCACTCGGCCTTCAGCTTCGGCGGGATGTTGTCGAGGGTGACCTTCTCTGGAGCCAGCAGGCTCCGAAGTCGGACCAGCAGGGTCTTCAGGTCGGTGGTGACGGCGACGTTTGCCGCCTCCCGGATCTGCGGGGTCGCGGTCGAGAGTGCGTCGAGAGTGCCGGACAGGGAGCCCGCGGCCTTCGCGCCACCGGCATTGCCCGTCGCGATCCCCTTCAGGGCAGCGGCAGCCTCCTTCAACGCCTTGACCGTATCCGCATCAGTCGGCGGCGGCGGCTTGCGGACGGGATTGAGGATCGGTCCGAGGAGCTCGGCCGTCTCCGCGATGGTCGCGAGCTTCTGGTCCTGGTCCAGCGGCACGAAGGTATCGATGTCGATGACCTTCGCGACGGAGGGGAGGGCCTTCAGCTTGGCGGCGAGGTCGGGCACCGCCGCGACCGAAGGCGCGATCACGTCGATGAGGTTCGGGCTCGTCTCGGGATCCTTGATCAGGTCGAGATAGGTCGAGATCGATTCGACCTTGGTGCTGCGCAGGTGCATCGGGTTCGAGTCGAACGGCAGCTTGAACAGGAGCGGGATGCCCGCCACCGTGATCACGCCGACGATGATGAGCACCAGCTTGCGGTTCCGGATGATCCAGGGATCGACGCCCGACAGCCAGGTCGTCTCCACCGCCCGCGCTTCACCCTTGGGCTTGAAGACGGCGATGAGGGCAGGGAGCAGGGTCAGCGAGAACAGATACGCCACGATCATGCCGACGCCGGCGATGAGACCGAGCTCGGACACGCCTCGGAAAGCGGTTGGCAGGAAGGCGAAGAAGCCCGCCAGGAGCGAGATGGCAGCGAGGCTCAGAGACCAGCCGACCCCGCGCGCCGCGGCGCGGATCGCGCTCGACAGGTCGGGCTGCTCGAACCGGTCGGCCCTGTAGCGTACGGCGAACTGGATGCCGAAATCGATCCCCAACCCCACGAACAGGGCCGTGAACGCCACCGAGATCGGGTTCAGCTCGCCCACCATGAGGAGGCCGAGGGCGGTGGTGACGATGAGACCCGCGAAGGTGGTGATGATCACCGCCGTGACCAGGGACGGCGAGCGCAGGGCCAGCCACAGGAACAGCACGATCGCCGCGACGGTGACGCCGTTATTGAGGAGCGCGTCGTCCGAGAGCGTGGCGAACTCGTCATCCGCCACGGCCACCGGGCCGGTGAGGCGCATGCGCGGATTGTCGGCCGCATCGAGGCCGCCGAGGGTGTTGATCTTCAGGTCGGTGGCAAGGCCACGGATGAGCTTCGTCGCATCCGCGCCGGGCTGGAGCGCGGCATAATCCAGCTTCGGCTGGCTCATGATGAACTTGCGCAGCTCGGTACTCTGTGCCTTGCCGCCGGAGAGGAGCAATTGCCAGGACAGACGTGCGGGCTCGCCGGCCAGCACCTTACGCAGCACCTCGTCGATCCGCGTCATCGGACCGTCCAGGTCTTCGAGCTTGGCATCGCCGCTCTTGATGCCCTTGGCCCCGAGGCCGAGCACCCGCATGACGCCGCGCAGGGTCGGGTCGGCCGCGAGCGGACCGAGGAGCCCCTGCTGCTGGACAAGCTGCTCCATGGTCTTGGTCAGCTCCTCCTGCGGCATCAGCAGGAAGCCGTTCTTGTCGTAGAAGGGCCCGCCATCCGGGCGGTACACCGTCTCGATCTGTTCGGGATGGTCGAGCAACGCCTTGGCGAGGGAGGCGGCCGCCTCCTCGGCGACCTCGGGCGTCTTGCCGTCGATCACCGCCACGAGCGTTCCGGTCCGTTGGGGGAACGCCTTCTCGTAATTGATCTCGTCCTGCCGCCAGGGCACGTCCTTATCGATCAGACGCTCGACATCGGTGTTGATCCGGAACAGATGCGCGCCGAGCGCTGCGCTTCCGATGGTGAGAATCGCCACGAGAGTGATGACGAGCCAGCGCCTGTGGACGGAAAACGCGACGAGACGTTCGATCACAAGTATCCTGCCTGCCTAGCGACGCGGTCGCCCGAATGAGTCCGCCGGTCCCCGCGGATGCGTGGGACGGCCGGCACGTTCGACGTGGAACCGGTCTTGGTCCGGATGTCGGTTACCATCTGTCGGCGCGATCCACGAGTCCCTGGCCACGAGTCCCTGCCAAAGGCTCCTGACAAGGATCGTGACAGAAATTCCTTTGAGAACCGCCGCGACGCGCCGCTTCTCGCAGATGGGTCGTGCCGACGAGATATCCAATCTCGACCGCGCTCATACCAGTGGGAGCACCTCGCGGTCGACCGTTTCCGTAGTCATCCGCAGGTAGAAATGCAACGAGACAGGGTTATCGGGCCCGGTTCGACGGATGAGGTGCGTCCGCGCACTGCGGATGAGCTTCGCTGCGGCGCAAGGCGAAACCCCAGCTCGGACATGCCCGGGGCGCCGCATGGCAGAGTGATGCCGATGACGTGATCACGGCCCGGCGCAGTTCAGGCATACCCTGACCGACTAGGAAAAAGCACCGTGCTTTGGGATAAGGTCCGTCATCATGGCGCGGCGGACGTCATCCTGGACCAATGTGCCACGCTCTACCTGTGGCTGGCACGCTCTACCTGTGGCTGGATTGTCCCAGGATCGCTCAAACACGTCCCGTCCGCCCACCAAGGCGTCCCCATCGACCGTGGTTCTAACCTAGTTCGCTGGAATTCCGCCGCTTTTCACGGTAATGCACCCGATCATATCGGGGCCAAAAATAAGGAGCCGCGTCTTGGGTATTCCCCTCCGTTACGTCGCGAAGATTGGCGGCTACATTCTTAAGCAGCACCTCACCGGTCGCAAGCGCTACCCGCTCGTGATGATGATGGAGCCGCTGTTCCGCTGCAATCTCGCCTGCGCCGGCTGTGGAAAAATCGATTACCCGGACGAGATCCTGAACAAGCGCCTGCCCGTGGCCGACGCCCTGGAATCCGTGCGCGAGTGCGGCGCACCCATGGTCGTGATCGCCGGTGGCGAGCCGCTGCTCCACAAGGACCTGCCGCAGATCGTCGAGGGCATCATCGCGCAGAAGAAATTCGCGATCGTCTGCACGAACGCGCTGCTGCTCGAGAAGAAGATCAAGGACTACAAGCCCAGCCCGTACTTCACCTGGTCGATCCATCTCGATGGCGACAAGGAGATGCACGACCAGTCGGTGTGCCAGCGCGGCGTTTACGACAAGGCCGTCTCCGCCATCGCCAAGGCGAAGGAGATGGGCTTCCGCGTCACCATCAACTGCACCTTCTTCAACAATTCCTCGGCCGACAAGATCGCCGACTTCTTCGACACCGTGACGAAGCTCGGCATCGACGGCATCACCGTCTCGCCCGGCTATGCCTACGAGCGCGCGCCCGACCAGCAGCACTTCCTGAACCGCAAGGCCACGAAGGACCTGTTCCGCGGCGTGTTCCGGCACGGCAAGGAGAAGGGCCGCCAGAACTGGACCTTCCAGCAGTCGGGTCTGTTCCTCGACTTCCTGGCTGGTAACCAGACCTACCATTGCACCCCGTGGGGCAACCCGACCCGCACCGTGTTCGGCTGGCAGAAGCCCTGCTACCTGCTCGGCGAGGGCTACGCCGCCACCTTCAAGGAGCTGATGGAGGAGACGGACTGGGATTCCTACGGCACCGGCAATTACGAGAAGTGCGCCGATTGCATGGTCCATTCCGGATATGAGGCCTCCTCGGTGGTCGATTCCGTGAAGAAGCCCTGGAAGCCGCTGATCCACGCCATCCGTGGGATCAAGACCGAGGGCGAGATGGCTCCCGAGGTCAGCCTCGAGAACCAGCGCCCGGCCGAGTTCGTGTTCTCGCGCAACGTGGCGCAGAAGCTGTCCGAGATCAAAGCTTCGGGCGTCGACACCAAGCGTGAGGCCCGCAACCGCACGGCGGCCTGACGCCACGAGGAAGCCGTTCTTGCGTCAATAAAAAGCCCCGCGATGCAGCAGCATCGCGGGGCTTTTCGTTCATTGTACTGATTGGATACGGCGGGCAGCTACCGTGCGGCATCACCGGCAGAGCGTCGTGCGCCGGGCTCATCGAAGTCCGGCACGAGGCCAGGACGGCAGCAAGCCAGAGCGGCGAAGGCTCTTCCAGAATCCCTGGCCAGACGGATCAGAGCCGGCATATGGGTCGGGTTTCGACCGAGGGCGGTCAGAACGGCGATGATGTCGGGGTCGCCGTTCGGCTTCAGTGCCGTCGTGACGAAGGCGGGCAGAGCGCGCTCGGCCGGGTCACAGACCACGCGGATCGCGGCGAACGGGATGCCGTGGCGAGCCGCGAAATCCGCCGCCACATGGGATTCCATATCGACCGCCGCCGCCCCGGTAAGGGCATGCAGTTCGGCCTTCGCGGCCACGCTCACGACCGCTGCGTCGACCCCGGCGAGGTCCACCGAGTGCGTCGTCAGATCGGCTCTCGATAGGGCGGAGTGAATCGCGTCGCGCAGGGCGGCGTCGGTCTCGCGGCGTCCCGTTTCATCGGCAATGCCGGTGGCGATCACCACGTCGCCTGGGACCAGCGACGGATCGAGCCCTCCCGCGATGCCGAAGCTGATCACGGCACGGCATCCGGGCTCCCGACGAAGGGCGAGCAGCGCACGAAGGCGCTCCGGAGATCCACCCGCTCCCACGGCCTCGATTCCAGGGCCGGCGGCAAGCCGAGCCTCCTTGGAGAGTCCGGTGACGACGAGGATGGGGAGCATGGGATTTCCAGCCAGCACTCCCTCCCCCTCTGCGGGGGAGGGGGGCCCTCGCGTCAGCGAGGGTCGGGAGAGGGGAGCGACGTTTCCGGAGAGGCCCCCCTCCCGCATGCTTCGCAGGCACTCTCTCCCACAGAGGGGAGAGGGTCGAGGAGAGCCTACATCCCGTAGGCGACAGACCGCGTGTTGCTACGCTTGAGGTTGCGGTAGCGCGCCATGGCCCAGAGCGGGAAGAATTTCGGGTAGCCATGGTAGCGCAGGTAGAACACCCGCGGGAACCCGGTCGCCGTATAGCGCTCCTCCGACCAGAACCCGTCCGCGCCCTGCGTCCGTGTCAGGTAGTTGATGCCGCGCGTCACCGCCGGATCGTCGGCCTCGCCCGCCGCCATCAGGGCGAGGAGAGCCCAGGCGGTCTGGGACGCGGTGGAATAACCGGGCTCGAAGGCCGGATCGATCTTGTACGACGAGGCATCCTCGCCCCAGCCGCCATCGGGGTTCTGGATGCGGATCAACCAGGATACCGACTTGCGGATCTCCGGCGAGGCCGAATCGACGCCGGCGGCGTTGAGCGCGCAGAGCACCGACCAGGTGCCATAGATGAAGTTCATCCCCCAGCGCCCGTACCAGGAGCCATCCTCCTCCTGATCGTCGAGGAGGTATTTCACGCCGCGATCGAGCGCCTTCGAGGTCTCCCGGGTCTCGCCGAGCTGCGACAGCATCGAGACGACGCGGGCCGTGACGTCGGCGGTCGGCGGGTCGAGCAGGGCGCCGTGATCCGAGAACGGGATGTTGTTGAGGTAATGATGGTTGTTGTCGGCGTCGAACGCCGCCCAGCCGCCGTCGCTCGATTGCAGGCCCTCGACCCATTCCCGCGCACGGGCGATGGAGACGGCATAATCCGGTACGTCGGCGACGAGACCGTGCTGGCGCATCGCCCGGTCCATCGCCATCACTACCACGGCGGTGTCGTCGAGATCGGGGAAATGCGGGTTGGCGTATTGGAACGCCCAGCCGCCGGGGCGGACATTGGGACGGCCGGCCGCCCAGTCGCCCTTGATGTCGAGCACCTGGAGCGGACGCAGCCAATCGAGCCCGCGCCGGGCCTGGTGCTCGGCATCGGGGCCGCCGGCTTCGAGCAGGGCGTGACCGGCCAAGGCCGTATCCCAGACCGGCGAGAGGCAGGGCTGGACATAGGCCTCGTGCTCCTTGACGACGACCAGCTTCTCGACCGCCTCGCAGGCGATCAGCACCTGCGGGTGATCGGCCGGATAGCCGAGCACTTCGTACATGAGCACAGTGTTAACCATGGCCGGGAAGATGGCGCCGAGGCCGTCCTCGCCGTTGAGGCGCTCGCTCGTCCAGGCAACGGCCTTGTCGATGCCGCGCTGACGGCGCTTCTTCGGGAAGTAATCCTGCGTGACCTGCAGCAGCCGGTCGATGGCGCCGAAGATCGGCGTCCAGGGCCAGGTCGCATGCGGGCTGCCGGGCCAGGAGCGTACATGCTCCGGCGGCGTCACGAACAATTCGGGAATGCCGAGACCGAGCGGGTTCTTGGCGAGGGGCTTCTTCGCCTGCAGCACCAGCAGGGGCACGATCACGCAGCGTGCCCAATAGGAGATCTTGTCGAGGTGGAAGGGAAACCACTTCGGCAGATGCATGATCTCGACGGGCATCACCGGCACGGCGCGCCAGGGCACCTCGCCGAACAGAGCCAGCAGGAACCGGGTGAACACGTTGGAATTGGCGGCACCGCCACGCGAGAGGATCGCCTCGCGGGCGCGACGCATGTGGGGAGCCTCGATCGAGTCGCCGACGAATTTCAGCGCGTAATAGGCTTTCACACTGGCGCTCATATCGAACGGCCCGTCATGGACCAGCGACCACCCGCCATGCTTTCCTTGCGTCCGGCGCAGGTAATTGCCGATCTTGGCCATCAGGTCGGGCGGAATGGTCGTCGCCCGGAACTGATGGAACATGATGTATTCGGAGGGGATCGTGGCATCCGCTTCGAGTTCGAAACAGAGATGCCCGTCCGCATGGACGAGATTCGTCAGGGCCTGCGTCGCCCGCATGACTCCATGCTCGACGTCGTCCAGGGAAATCTCCTGGGTCTTGGGACGCTGGAGCGTCTCGACCTTCTTGAATGCCTCTCGCATCATCCTCGCCTCAGTGCCGCCTGACGCGGCCCCTTCCTCACGCCGCGCCGCGCGTCACAGCTTCACGGCGCGCAGGCGCGCCTTTAAGGAGCGCTTGCGCGGCCGTCGTTCCCGAACGGATCGCTCCCTCTATCGTCGATGGCAGGCCGGTCGCGGTCCAGTCGCCCGCCAGGACGAGATTGTCGTGGGCCGTCACGGCACTCGCGCGCCGCGCGGCCTCTTCGGGCGTCGCCGCGAAGGTCGCCCGTTTCTCCTTGACGATCTGCCAGCTTGGCAGTTCCGGTGCAAGTCCGGTCAAAGTCGAGATCTCAGCCCAGATCTGCTTCGCCAAGTCTTCCCGCGGCATATCCAGCAGGCGATCGGCACCGCTGATGGTGACCGACAGTCGATCCGGATAGGCGAATAACCATTCCGTCAAACCGTTCACCACACCGAGCAATAACGGCGAGCCCTGTGGAGGAAGGATCGCGAAATGAGCATTGACGATGGAGCGGTAGGATTGCGGAGCCGAAAGTCCTGGGATCAGGTCGGTCGCGACCCAGGGCGGCAGGGCCAGAACCACCGAATCATCGGGACCGAGCGTCACCGATTCGTCGTTGAACAACAGGGTATCGACCCGACCCGCATCGGCGCCGAGGCCGCGCAGGCGACGGCCGAAGCGCATCTCGGCGCCGTGCCTGGCCAGATACGACAAGGCGGGATCGACGAAGGCGACCGAAAGGCCGCCTACGGCGATGAGGGGCCGACAAGCGGCGCCGCCCGCGCCCAGGGTTTCGCGCAGGATCGTGGCGGCGAGCCCGACATCGCTTTCCTGCGGGTCGGTGTTCAGGGCGGCGAGCAGCACCGGATGCCAAAGGCGCTCGTAGAGCGGCCCGGAACATTCCATGCGTTCCCCGATCGTGCCCGCACGGCCGGGGGCCTTGCCCGAGGCGGCCCGGAGGATGCTCAGGGGCGCGAGATAATCCATCGCCCGGCTGCCCGGCACCCGCCGCGACGCCTGCAGCACCCACCACGGCACCCGCCCGGCATTCGGCCGAAGGGTCCAGCGCTCACCGGTCTTCAGGTCGGCGAAGGGGAATTCGGCCTCTTCCGGCCCGGTCAGGGCATCGGCGGGGGCGCCCACCAGCTTCAGGAAGTCGAGGGACGAACGGTTGCCCGACAGCAACAGGTGGTTGCCGTTGTCGATGGTCAGGCCGAGCGTCGAGTCATAGTAGGAGCGGCAGCGCCCGCCGGCCTGCTTGGCCGCTTCATGGACGACCACGCGCCGACCGCGCTCGGCGAGGGACACCGCCGCGGACAGGCCCGCGAGCCCGGCACCGACGACATGGACCGTTCCGGTCTGCATTTGCGTCATCATACAATCCCGTGGCGCAGCGCGACGCCGAGCAGGGCCAGCTTCGAGGGCTTCACGCGAGCGCGCGGCATGGTCCAGCCCCGCGTCAGCACCGCGTCGAGATAAAGGCGGTAGGCGGCCGCCATCAGGCGGGGAGCCTTGGTTTCCTTGCGCGGATTGCGGTCGATGATCGTCCAAGTGTCGCGGTAATGGGCTTCGGCCTCCCTGGCCACGGCGATGCAGACCTCGCCGATGCGCGGATGAGCGATGGCGGCCTGGGGCGTCGGATCGGTAAGGCCGATGGCGGCGAGCTTCTCGCGCGGCAGGTAAAGACGGCCGCGCTCCGCATCCTCGTCGATGTCGCGCAGGATGTTGGTGAGCTGCAGCGCGCGGCCCTCGTGATGGGCGAGGCGGATGCCATCGGCCTCGGGCAGGCCGAAGATGCGCACGGACAGCCGCCCGACCGCGCTGGCGACCCGGTCGCAATAGAGATCGAGGGTGGCCTCGTCGGGGGCGACGATATCCTCGAACGCATCCATCGCCATGCCGTCGATGACCGCCTGGAAATCCTCGCGGAGCAATCCGTAGCGGCGGATGGGTACCACGAGGTCGCGCACGCGCGGAGCCGGGTTTCCGGCATAAAGAGCATCGATATCGGCGCGCCAGCGGTCGAGTTCGGCCGCGCGGACGGGCGCCGGACCACCATCGTCGGCGACGTCGTCCACCGAACGGCAGAAGGCGTAGACCGCGTACATCGCCTCCCGGCGATCCTTCGGCAGCAGCCGCATGGCGGTGTAGAACGAAGACCCGGCGGCCGGCAGGGCGGCGTCCTGCGCCATCGCGGGTTCCTGGGCGGGTGATGCGGTGGCGCTCATGACTGCGCTCCCTGGCTCGCGACGCGCGTGGACTGTCGGCGCAGGATGCGCGAGCGGAACGGACGCCGCGCCAGGGTCGAGGCGATTCCGCCCAGAGCCGTCAGGGCAAAGCCTGCCTTGCCGTGATGGACCTTCTCGGAGAGCGGGTCGCGCGTGAGCAGCCCCTTCGTGAGCACCACGGCGAGACGGTGGATCGCCGCAATCTCGAGGCTCAGGCGCAGGTCGTCGATCAGATCGGGCAGCACCGCGCCCTCGTCGAGGAGGACCATGGTCCGCTCGGCGAGTTCACGGATGACCGCACGCAGGGCAGGGGAGGCCTTGTCGGCGGCGAGCGCTTCCACGGAGACGCCGTGGCGCTCCAGCACGTCCCGCGGCAGGTAGACCCGGTCGTTGCGGCGATAATCCTTCGCGCAATCCTGCAGGTGGTTGATGAGCTGGAGCGCGGCGCAGATCGCGTCCGACGGCCCCCAGACCACGGCCGGGTCCTCGCCATGCACGTCGAGGACGAAGCGGCCCACGGGCATGGCCGAGAGACGGCAATAGGCGATGAGGTCGTCCCAATCCTCATACCGGTTCTTCCGCGCGTCGAGGCGGAAGGCGTCGAGGAGTTCGAGGGCATGCGTCGCCGGAAGGCCGCGCGCGGCGAGTTCCCGCTTCAGCGGCTCAGCCTCACGGTCGGAGGGCCCCTTGCCGGTCAGCGCGTCGGCGAGGTTGTCGAGAAGCTCGACCTTGCGCTCGGGCGGCAGCTCGGCATGGTCGGCGACGTCGTCACCCGCACGCACGAAATCGTAGAAAGCCAGGATCGCGCCGCGATTCTTCGGGTGGATCAGGTGGGAGGCGACGGGAAAGTTCTCGTCCTTGTGCCCCTTGCCCGAACGCGCGTCCGTCGCGCTGTCGAGGGTTGCGGTCACTTCAGATACCCCGATTGGCGGAACCAGCCGAGGGCGTCCGACAGCCCCTCGCGGTAGGGCCGCGCGGAATAGCCGAGTTCGGCCCGTGCCTTGGCATCGGTGAAGAACATGCGGTAGCGCGACATCTTGATGCCGTCGATGGTCGCGAAGGGCGTCTTGCCGGTGATCCGGGCCATCTGTTCGGAGATGAACGCGATCGGGTAGACCACGGCGCGCGGCAGGTTGATGGTCGGCGCCTTGCGGCCGACCATGCCGGCGATGTCGGCGAGCATCTGCGACAGAAGCACGTTCTCGCCGCCCAGGATGTAGCGCTCGCCGGTGCGGCCATGGCGCAGGGCCAGGAGATGGCCGTAGGCCACGTCGTCCACATGAGCGAGGTTGAGGCCGGTATCGACGAAGGCGGGCATCCGCCCGAGGGCCGCCTCGACGATGATCCGCCCGGTGGGGGTCGGCTTGACGTCGCGGGGGCCGATGGGCGTCGACGGGTTGACGATGACCACGGGCAGGCCGTTACGCGCCGCCATCTCCTCGACCACGCGCTCGGAGACGACCTTGCTGCGCTTGTAGGCGCCGATGGCCGTGCCGGGGGTGAGAGGACGCGTTTCGTCGGCGGGAGTGCCGTCGTTATGCGGCTTGATGGTGGCGACGCTGGATGTGTAGACGATCCGCTCGATCCCCGCCCTCAGCGCCTCCTCCATGAGGATGATGGCGCCGTCGCGGTTGGTGCGGACGATCTCTTCCGGGTCTGGCGCCCAGAGCCGGTAATCGGCGGCGGCGTGGACGAGGTAGCGCTGGCCAGCGAGAGCGGCGGCGACCGACGCGCGATCGCGCATGTCGCCCTCGACGATCTCGACGTCGTTCCAGACGAGGTTGGTGCGCGGGGAGGAGGCCCGCACCATGATCCGCACGGAGAAGCCGGCCTTGCGGAACACGTCCACGAGGGCGGCACCGAGGAACCCACTCGCTCCGGTGATGAGAACCGGGCCGGCTTCGTAACGGTTCTCTTTGAACCTGCCGGAGGAGGTGGCCTCTGTCATTTCTCTCGTAGGGTCAGGGGATTGCACAGGAAGACGCGCCGGTGCGAACCGGCATTATGCCCGGTCTTTTCTCATCGATGGGCGAGGCGAACAAGCGCAGCGCGGCCACACACGGAGACTTCCGTGCGCGGCCACACGCCAGGGGCCGGAGGTCAGGCGAGACGCAGACGTCCGGCCTTCTGCTCGGGCAGGGTGGCCTGAACGGTGCGGACGATGCTGTCCGCGTCGAGGCCGGCCTCGGCATACATGGTGTCGGGGCTGTTGTGGTCCTGGTAGGTATCCGGCAGCGTCAGCGTCCGTACCCGTACCCGGCCCGCATCGAGCGCGCCCTTCTCCGACAGGAGATGCAGCACCATAGCCCCGAAACCGCCGACCGAGCCCTCTTCCAGGGTGATCAGAACCTCGTGGCTCGCCGCCAGATCGAGGATCATCGCCTCGTCGAGCGGCTTGGCGAAGCGCGCATCCGCCACCGTCACGGCGATCCCCGCCGTCTCGAGCAAGTCCGCCGCCTTCAAGGCTTCGCCCAGACGCGTGCCCAGGCTCAACAGCGCCACCCGTGCGCCCTCGGGACGCCGCACGATCCGGCCCTTGCCGATCGGCAGCGGCACGCCGCGCTCGGGCAGGTCGACACCGACCCCCTCGCCGCGCGGGTAGCGCAGCGCGATCGGGCCGCTGTCATGGGCATGCTGGGTCGCCACCATGTGGACCAGCTCGGCCTCGTCGGAGGCCGCCATCACCGTCATGTTCGGCAGGCAGCAGAGATAGGCGAGATCGAACGCGCCCGCATGGGTCGCCCCGTCCGCACCCACCAGACCCGCCCGGTCGAGGCAGAACCGCACGGGCAGGTTCTGCAAAGCCACATCGTGCACGACCTGATCGTAGGCCCGCTGCAGGAAGGTCGAGTAGATCGCCACGAACGGCTTGTAGCCCTCCGTCGCCAGACCGCCCGCGAACGTCACCGCATGCTGCTCGGCGATGCCCACATCGAAGGTCCGGTCCGGATGCGCCTTGCCGAACAGGTCGATCCCGGTGCCGCCCGGCATCGCGGCGGTGATCGCCACCACCTTGTCGTCGGCATCCGCCGCCTTGATCAGGCTCTCGCCGAAGACCCGCGTATAGGCCGGCGCGTTCGGCTTGGCCTTGGCCTGCACGCCCGACAGGACGTCGAACTTCACCACGCCATGATAGCGGTCGGCCGACGCCTCGGCCGGGGCGTAGCCCTTGCCCTTCTGGGTCACGACATGGAGCAGGATCGGGCCCTGGTCCGAATCGCGCACGTTCTTCAGGATCGGCAGGAGATGGTCGAGGTTGTGCCCGTCGACCGGGCCGACATAGTGGAAGCCCATCTCCTCGAACATCGTGCCGCCGCCCACCACCAGGGAGCGGGCGTATTCCTCCGCCGCCGCGGCGCGCTGGTAGATCGCCTTCGGCAGCAGCTTGCCTAGCTGCTTGGCCGTCTCGCGCAGGCCGCGATAGGTCCCGCCCGAGGCCAGGCGCGCGAAATAGGCCGACATCGCCCCCACCGGCGGGGCGATCGACATGTCGTTGTCGTTCAGGATCACGATCAGCCGCGAATGCAGCGCGCCGGCATTGTTCATCGCCTCGTAGGCCATGCCCGCCGACATCGAGCCGTCGCCGATCACCGCCACCATGTTGCGGCGCTTCGGAACGGGCTGGCCCTTGGCCTTGGCCGTCGCCTCGTCGAGGTCGCGGCCCACCGCCATGCCGAGCGCCGCCGAGATCGAGGTCGAGGAATGCGCCGCCCCGAACGGGTCGTAGACGCTCTCCGACCGCTTGGTGAAGCCCGACAACCCGCCCGGCTGGCGCAGCGTCCGGATCCGGTCGCGCCGCCCCGTCAGAATCTTGTGCGGGTAGGCCTGGTGCCCGACATCCCACACGATCCGGTCGTCGGGCGTGTCGAACACGTGATGCAGCGCCACCGTCAGCTCGACCACGCCGAGCCCCGACCCGAGGTGACCGCCCGTCACCGACACCGCGTCGATCATCTCTAGACGCACAGCGTCCGCCACCGCCTGAAGCTGGCTCTCAGGAAGCGCGCGAAGAGCAGACGTCTCGTCAAGCCCGTCGAGGATCGAGGTTTCTATCCGTGACAATGGCCCACTCACTTCTTTGAATCAGGTAACCGATCGACAGCGCGCCCCACCTGCCGCTATCGGCTTCGGGCGAGACATCCGTCGATCCTGGCTTTGGCGACTTTCATGCAGCGTGGCCGCCGTGACCAACGCGCATTATAACGCTACCGTCGGTCAATGCCACGCCGCCATATCGAGTCTTCTGGCCGTGCCCCACGCATTTGGTGCCTGGAACGGCCGAAGGAGGTAAGGATTTGTGGCTGATCGATCAATGTCGAAGATTGGCTTTTCGCACGGCGATGACTTCACGGCGAGCCCGAATGACCTGTTGTCGACCCCTGTCCGCGATGGTGCTCTTGGGCATTTCTGCCTGTGTGACGCTTTGTCCTGAACCATCGGTGGCGTCTCCCCGATCCCGCCAGAGCTTCTGGGACGGCGTCCCGGCGCCGGTCTTCGAATTCAGGCTCCCATGCGACAGACTCGATGGGTGCAGCCATCCCGGCGCGTCGCAGCAGCCCGACCGGCGGGTCCACCCCTTCGAGGGAACGCTCGGCCGGCCCTGTGGCTATCGCTGGCGTCCGACCCCCTCCGGCACGCGCAAGGTCCGGGTCTGCTATTGAGGGTCATCCTCCCGGAAGCCGCCTCGCCGAGGGTACGCCTCAGGCGGCTGCCACATGGGGCGGCGTTCCTGTTCGTCGGAATGTTGGTTTCGGCGGAGGAGAGCCGGGCGGGCGTCGCCTGCCCCTCCCTGTTCGCTCGCGGGCAGGTACCGGTGATCGTCAACCGCAAGCTCGCCGCGGAGACGACGAGCCTCTGCTACGAGGCTTTCGCGGTGCTGCATTCGGGCGTGTCGCGCACCCCCGTCTACGCCTCCGAACATCTGACGCGGGCGAGCGTCGCTGCGGCGCGCATCGTCGATCGGACCGATTCCTTCCACGAGGAAGACCGACTGCCGGTGGCTAGCCGCGCCCGGCTCGACGATTATGTCCGTAGTGGCTTCGACCGGGGCCATATGGCGCCTGCCGGGGACATGCCGAGCGAGTCGGCGCAAGCCGAATCCTTCACGCTGGCCAATGTGGTGCCCCAGGACCGTGCCCTGAACCGGGGCCTGTGGGCTGCGATCGAGGAGAGCGTCCGACGCCTCGCCGTGGCGCGGGGGCAGCTCTTCGTCGTCACCGGGACGATCTATGCGGGCACGAGCATCGACTCTCTCGACGGGCTTGTCCTGGTGCCGACGTCACTGTTCAAGGCAGTGTACGATCCGGCCCGCGGCGAGGCGGCGGCTTATCTCGTGCCGAACCGCGCCGATGCGGACTGGCGGTCGATCCCGCTCGGCGAGTTGACGACGCTCTCGGGGATCGACGTCTTTCCCGGGCTCGTCGCTTCCATGATGGACCTGCCCGAACCGCGCACCTATTCCCGGGGCGACACGGCGGGTGGGCGACCGAAAGGGCGCACGCGCGATGAGCCGAGCTTCGAGGAATGGGCCCTTGCAACCCTCGAGCGGATCGCGCGGCGTGTGCTTCGCGAGTTTCTGAAGTCGATCTTCTGAACGCTCGAACGAGACGAGAGGCGGATATGACGAAGCCGGATGAGACCGGAACGGCCACGATGAGGACGGAACCTGACGCCTTCACGCCCTTCGCGGATGACGCCACGGTCGAGACCATCGGCGGCCTCTCGGTGGAGAACGGCACCCTGGCGATCGCCCTTCACGGCAGCCTCGATCTCTCACGGGACAAAGCGGGGCTGGAACGGGCGCGCAGGCTCAGAACCATCGCAGAGGAGATCGTCGCCGTGCTCGAAACGGCCGACCTGCCGGACGAGGTGACGCGAACGGCCTCGAACACGCGAAAAGTCGAGAACCCTTTCGCGTGAGCCGCTTCGGCGTAGCTTCGACCCCGCGCAGAAAGGGCTCTTCCGCTCCCCTTGCGGACCATACCCGTTCTTGCCGCTGACCCGCCGCCCTGGTAGGTCCAACCATTGTCCGACGCGGTGCGGTTTCAAGGATGGCACGACGCCGTTCGATGCCACCGCACGTGGGACGGACCGGGCAGACCAGAGCAACGCGCGCCGCCCTCATGGCGCGCGACCTCGGCGGCGAGCCCCATTCACGCCATTTCCGGCGGCCGATCAAGCGCCCAAGCGCCGCGCCGCCCAGCAATAGTCAAGGATACCGGACGCTCATGGCGCGCGAATTCATCTACCACATGAAGGGTCTGACCAAGACCTATACCGGCGGCAAGAAGATCCTCGATAACGTCAACCTGTCGTTCTATCCGGACGCCAAGATCGGCGTGCTCGGCATCAACGGCTCGGGCAAGTCGACCCTGCTCAAGATCATGGCCGGCATCGACACCGAGTGGACCGGCGAGGGCTTCGTCGCCCAGGGCGCCCGCGTCGGCTACCTGCCACAGGAGCCGCAGCTCGATCCCAACAAGTCGGTGCGCGAGAACGTGATGGAGGGCGTCGCCGAGAAGCAGGCGCTGCTCGACCGCTACAACGAACTCGCGATGAACTATTCCGAGGAGACGGCGGACGAGATGACCGCCCTCCAGGACCAGATCGAAGCCAAGGATCTGTGGGAACTCGACTCGAAGGTCGATCAGGCCATGGAGGCCCTCGGCTGCCCCAGCGACGAGCAGCCGGTCGCCACCCTGTCGGGTGGCGAGCGCCGCCGCGTGGCGCTCTGCAAGCTGCTGCTCTGGGAGCCGGAACTGCTCCTCCTCGACGAGCCCACCAACCATCTCGACGCCGAGACGGTGAACTGGCTCGAAGGCCACCTGAAGCAATATCCCGGCGCGATCCTGATCGTGACCCACGATCGCTACTTCCTCGACAACGTCACCGGCTGGATCCTCGAACTCGACCGCACCCGCGGCTACCCCTACGAGGGCAACTACTCGGCCTGGCTGATTCAGAAGCAGAAGCGCCTTGCCCAGGAAGGCCGTGAGGACATGGCGCGCCAGCGCGCCATCAACCGCGAGCAGGAATGGATCTCGGCCTCGCCCAAGGCCCGCCAGTCGAAGTCGAAGGCCCGCATCACCCGCTACGAGGAGCTCGTGGCGAAGTCTCAGGACAAGATCGACGCTTCGGCCCAGATCGTCATTCCCATCGACGAGCGCCTCGGCAACAACGTCATCGAGTTCGAGCACCTCAACAAGGCGTTCGGCGACCGCCTGCTGATCGAGGACCTGTCGTTCAAATTGCCTCCCGGCGGCATCGTCGGCGTCATCGGGCCGAACGGCGCCGGCAAGACGACATTGTTCAAGATGATCACCGGCCAGGAGAAGCCCGATGGCGGCACTATCTCCGTCGGCGAGACCGTGCATCTCGGCTATGTCGACCAGTCGCGCGATGCCCTCGATCCCGGTGCCACGGTCTGGCAGGAAGTCTCGGGCGGCAACGACATCATTTATTTCAACAAGCGCGAAATCAATTCTCGCGCCTATTGCGCGGCCTTCGCCTTCAAGGGCTCCGACCAGCAGAAGAAGGTCGGCACACTGTCGGGCGGCGAGCGCAACCGCGTGCATCTGGCCCGCACGCTCAAGGGCGGCGCCAACGTGCTGCTGCTCGACGAGCCCACCAACGATCTCGACATGGAGACCCTGCGGGCGCTCGAAGAGGCGCTGGAGGATTATGCCGGCTGCGCCGTCATCATCAGCCACGATCGCTGGTTCCTGAACCGGATCGCCACCCACATCCTCGCCTTCGAAGGCGAGAGCCATGTGGAATGGTTCGAGGGCAACTTCTCGGATTACGAGGAGGACAAGAAGCGCCGTCTCGGCGCCGATTCCCTGATGCCGAAGAAGATCAAGTACAAGAAGTTCTCGCGCTGACGACGCGGCCCGGTCCAAGACCGGGCCGTTTTCGTATGGCCCGGCGGGAGACCAAGGCGACGATGCCGCACCTTGTCGATCGGGTAGCGGCATTGTTCTTGCCAAGCCCTGCAGAACTCACCCCGGTCTTCACCTAAGACCGGCACGATGTCGGCAGGAGGGTCAGCGTTGAAGCAAAGATGATCGAAACGTTACCGATCTCGATGTCTTCGGCTTTTCGCCCCGTCGAACGAAATTTCTAAGGGCGCCGCCTCCGTATCGATAGAGATCGGCCGACGACGCTCGTTTCTACGTTAGGGTGTGGCTCGCGGGTCATAGGCGAGCCGTGGGAGAGGGGCTAATTTGACCTGAAGGTCAGCCCCCACGGACATCCTCATCATGATCGCGAAGCTTCTTCTCGCCGGCACCGCCTCCGTTCTTCTGGCCGGCGCCGCTTCGGCCGCGGATCTTCCGCGCCGCGCCGCTCCCCCGCCGGTCTTCTCGCCCGTCCCGGTCTTCACCTGGACCGGCTTCTATCTCGGCACCCACAGCTCCTACGCCTGGAGCGACGATCAGACGATCCGCACCACCGGCAACAACGGCCCCGGCAGTGGGTTCACCAACACCCAGCTGAACGTCGCCCAGAACCGTCGTCCCGGGACCTTCCGTTCTGAGCAGGACGGCATCGGCAATGTCGGCGGTGGGATCGGCTACAACTACCAGCTCACCCCCGGTTCGGGTTTTGTGATCGGCTTGAACGCTGACGTGACCTGGACCGACATCAGCAAGAGCTACGCCTATTTCGGCCCGGCTCTAGCTGCCAATGCCGGCATCCCCGATCCCAGCAACCTGCGCCAGCGCCTCGACTACCTTGGAACCGTCCAGGGCCGTATCGGCTACGCCTTCGACACGGTCCTCGTCTACGGCACCGGCGGCTTCGCCTACGGCAACGTCAATTACGGCGCCAACTTCTTCAACGGCGCCGGCGCTCTGGCTTATGCCGGCCGCTACAACGACATGGAGACCGGCTACGCTTATGGCGGCGGCATCGAGTGGGCGATCCCCACCGACAGCTTCCTCAACCGTTTCAACTTCATCGGCAGCTTCATCGGCGCCAGCGCCATCACGCTGAAGGCCGAGTACCTGCATTACGACCTCGGCAGCCGTAACGTGCTGGTGAACGCCACCGGCCTCACCGCGGCAACCGGTTCCTACACCTCGCGCTTCAGCACCGAGGGCAACCTCATCAAGGCCGGCTTCAACTACAAGTTCGGCGGCCTCTGAGGTTCGACTCTGCCGGAGCGGTCTTCGCTTCGGCAGTAAAACGACAGCGAAAGCCCTCAAACGGCCCGGTCCTCAGGACTGGGCCGTTTGTTCATGACATCAATCCGGCTGCTCCAGCCGGTGCGCGCATTCAAGTCGTCGCGTGCACGCTCAACGCGGCTCGCAGATCGGCGCCATCGACGAGCTTTCGGTTCTGTCTCGCGAGACCCGCCAGCAGCGCCCGGTCCGGGAACGGGCAGTAGGGCAGGGCCTCCGCCACCATGCCGTCGCCTAGGATACCTGCGGCGAGATCGTCGAGCACCCCATCGAGGAGGACGCGCCCCCTCTCGTGCAGCAGGATCGCCGCGCGGGTGGCGGTGGTGCCGGACGGAAAGTCCGATGCTTCCTGGGCGAGGATCGCCCCCGCGTCGATTGCTGGCGTCAAGCGATGGATCGTGACGCCGAAGCCGGGAACCTCCTCTGCCAGCGCGTGGATCGTCGGCACCGGCCCACGATGGCGCGGCAGCAGGCCGGGATGGACGTTGATTCCTCCAAGCGGCGCCAATGCCAGGGTCGCGGCGAAAAAGATCTGGTCGAAATGGAACGCGACGATGAGGTCCGGCGCATGGGCGTCGAAGGCCTGGACCACATCCGATCCGTTGACGTCATCGATGCGGAGAGTCGGAATACCGAGCGTCCGGCACAATGCCTTGAGCGGCGTCGCCGTGGCCACATGTCCAGCCCCCGTCAAGCGCCGCAGCATTCCCGATGCCGGAGCCAGCAGATCGGGCAGGCCGAAATTCACCGCGAGATAGGGCAGGAATGCCGGGCCGGACCGGGCGAGGTGGCGCCGGACCTGGCCGGTGAGACCACCCGAGTTCGGACGCTCCGCATTCGACAGCCCGACAAAGGCGATGTCGCCGGCATGGTCCTGCACGAACTGGCGGGCGGCACGGGCATTCGGCAACGCTTCGAGCACGAACAATGCGATGCGCGGGCGCGTCATCGCTTGCTACGCCCGACCTTGAACCGGAAACCGCGCATGGAGCGGCGTCGCAGGCTCTCCGGCAGCAAGGCCGATCCGCGTGCCAGGGAGGCGAGGGGCTCTGGGAAGGCGATGATGTCGAGGTCGCGGGCGAGGCCGCGCGCGATGCGGACAGCCGCCTCCTCGGCACTCATCTCCATCGGACGCCAGCCCTCGTAATCCCCACCCATGGTGGTTTTCACGTAACCGGGAGTCACCACGTTCATCCGGACGCCACGCGGACCGAGCTTGGCGCGCAGCGCCAATCCGTGGGCGAGCAAAGCCGCCTTGGTGCCGCTATAGGCCGGTGCGTCGGGCAAGGGCGCGAAGGCCGCGAGAGACGAGATCAGGGCGATCTGGCCGCTCCCGCGCGCCAGCATCAGGGTCACGCAGGGGAGGGCGACATTCAGTGCGCCGTTGAGATTGACGTCGACGGTCTCGAACGCCATCGCCTCGGTCTCGATATCCCCACCGGGATGGCCGCCGTTGATGCCGGCATTGACGATGACGAGATCGAGGGGCGTCACCGCGTGCGTCTCGCGTAGCCATTCGCCCACGGCCTGCCTGTCGCGCACGTCGATGGACCGGGTCGCCACGGTTGCGCCGAGGTCGCGGCACGCGGCGGCGACGGTATTCAGCCTGTCGATGCCACGCGCATTCAGAACGAGATGCGTGCCGGGCGCAGCGTAATGCCGGGCGAGAGCCGCGCCGATACCGCTCGACGCACCGGTGATGAGAATGACGGGCATGAGGCCTGTTCTAGAGCATCACCCTGGCAAGCGGGAACCCGTTCTCGGACAAGATGATGCCGTGCCGATATGAAGGCGCACCGTCCCCGGAATGAGTCGAAGCCCGGCGGCGCTCGGTCAGTAGACCGGCGCGAGTTCCGGCGTCGTCGTCGTGCGCTCGCGAATCACCCTTGCGGCGGCCAGGGCCGGTGCAGGCAGACGGGCTTCGAGGCGCGAGACGCTCCCCGCCACGGCTCGGTCGATCGACGGACGGGAGAAGAATCCGCCATTCACCTGGGTCCGATGCAAGACGACCCGACGAAAATCCGCGACCAGCTGCATGTCGGGAGCTTCCGGCTTCGTCCAGAAGCTGTCGAGCCCACCCTGATGCGTGAGGCCGGGTATGTTGTAGATCGCATCACCCGCGGCGACCGTCGGACGGCCGAGCTCCAGGGACAGCATCCCCACCGTGCTGTTCACCAGGACGACGCCTCGGCTGCCGGCGATGAGGTTCGGCAGGTCGCCGCCATCGATGAAATCCAGCCGGTCTTCTACGCCATGACGCCGGGCGGAGTTCCTGGCGTGTTTGCGCCAATTGACCAGCCCGCTGTCGAGGGGGTGAAGCTTGATCAGTAGGCGCGCGGCGGTGCTGGCATGGGCGGCAAAGGACGCGATGGCCCGGTCCATGAACCCTTCGACCCCCAGAAAGGGCGAGTGGATGCGAATCTGGTAATCGCTGTCGAGCTGCAATGGCAGCAGGAAATACTCGTGCTTGCGCGCCAGATAGATTTCATTGAGTTCCCGCGCCTGGCGGCGTGTACTGGCCCGGCCGGCGAACTTCTTGATCCAACCGACATATTCCGCCGCGATATGAATCGGTCGGTGGCTGCGAAAATGTGGGAAGAAATAGGGAAAGCCGATATTGGCGACGTTGTAGGCCACATCCCACAGGCTGCGCCGGGCCATGTCACCGCTCGCCGGCATAGCGCGGCCGGCCAGCGGCAGGCGGCGGGCGATGGCGTGGATCTCGTCGGGACAGCGAGGCAGCGAGGAATGGCCGTTGACACCGCCGAGTTCGCACGTGACCCAGTTCGGCCGCAGATAGCCTTCCTCGAACACGTGGATACGGACGCCGAGGGGGCTTGCGGCCTCTCGCGCCGCGACATGATACGGCCGGCAATCGCCGAACAGCACGATATCGGTCACGCCGTGCTCGACGATATAGCCGGCGATATAGGCATCCCAGCCGTCGCGAGGGCCGCGATAATTGTCGGAGCCGAGGCGCCAGAACAGCCAGTCGCCCGATGAAAAGTTGATACGTCGAACCCGATGGCCGCGCTTGAGGAGCGCTTGGCCGAGATCCGCAAAGAAGGGCGACGCGATCCCCTGCAGAAACAGGAAGGTCGCTGGCCTCTCGCGTGTCGTGTCTACGCGTGTCGGCAACATGCGGAAGTGCTTGCTCCTGCGCCCTGCGAGGGCGTGTCGAATGGGCACGTGAGAGCCCTGATCGCACGGATGGTGCATTGCGGCAATTGGGTAGCACGGGGTCCTTAACGGAATTTCTGGCCGCGTGATGTGTCTGCAACATGACGCGCTGGCGACGCCTTTGAGATCCCGAACTCGAACGCTCCGATTGCCCGTTCTCCCACGAGATCGCATCGCGTGACGGCGCGGATCGTCGTATGCCTGCGGCCCCGCATAACCGGATCCGCCATAACCATTGCCCGAGCTTTCGCCACCTTTCCCCCCGGCCGCCTCGTCGGTGCCCCGGCCGCTGCTTGCCACGAGCCGGCCGATTCGGGCTCTGCGAGCCGAGATCGAATCCGTGACCGGTCGCGCCTTCGCTCAAGCCTGGGCTCCGGGCGCCATCGGGGTGATCTGGGGACGGCGCGGGCTTGCCGGGCGGTGCCTGCAAATGGCGGGTCGCCGGCTCCTCACCGTCGAACCGGGGCCTCTGCTCAGTCCCTACGATTCTCCCGAAAGGGGTCTGTCCAGCCTGCGCTTCACCCTTGACGGAGTTCCGTTCGGTGGCGAGGCCGGGATCCACGCGTTCGACCCTTGGACTCGGCAGCCGATCACCCTCGACGAATGCCGCGATCGGGTGGCCTGGCTGGAGCGCCGGTTCCGCGACAACGATAGCCTCACCGTCCTCGTCGGCATCTCGCGCTGGAAGCGGCCGGCCCTCGATGTCTTCGTCGGCGGACCGGCGGGTAAGCCCGTTTACGCCATGAATGCCGAGGAGGCGGTGGCGAAGGCGAGGAGCAGGGGACAAGCCGGAAAGGCCCGCATCCTCGCTTGGGCGACGCGGATGCCGGCACATTTGCCGTCGCTCTCCGCGGAGCACGGTATTCCCCTGGCCCGGATCGAGGACGGATTCCTGCGGTCGGTGGGGCTTGGAGCGAGCCTGCAGCCGGGCGCTTCTATCGTCGTGGATGACAGCGGCATCTATTACGACCCCCGCACCGAAAGCCGCCTCGCTCGCATCCTGAAGAACGAGGATTTCTCGCCCGAGCTCGTGGCCAGGGCCTCGCTCCTGCGCCGGCTCGTGGTGGAACGGCGCCTGACGAAATACAATGTCGGGCTCGCCGGAGATGCATCGGGTTGGCCCGAGGATCGGCGCATCGTGCTGGTGCCGGGGCAGGTCGAGGACGATGCCTCGGTGCGCCACGGCTCACCGCATGTCCGCTCGAATCTCGAACTCCTGCGCGCGGCCCGCAGCCGTAATCCGGGGGCATTCCTGCTCTATAAACCGCATCCTGACGTGGAGGCCGGCTTCCGGCCGGGCGCGATCCCGGAGGCCGAGGTTCTGGCCCTGGCCGACAGGATCGTGGCGGGGCTCTCCATCGTCGACCTCCTCGACCGGGCGCACCATGTGGAGACGATGACCTCGCTTGCCGGATTCGAGGCGCTGATCCGAGGCTTGAGCGTGGCTGTCCATGGCCAGCCCTTCTATGCCGGCTGGGGGCTCACCGAGGATCTCGCACCGGGCGCCGACAGGGGGCGGCGGCTCGCCCTCGACGAACTCGTCGCAGGAGCGCTTCTCGTCTACCCGCTCTATCTCGATCCCGTGGCGATGAAGCCGTGCACGCCCGAGCAACTCCTCGAGCGGCTGAGCCAGAGCCGAGAGGCCGCCGCCCCCTCGAAGCTCGCCCTCAGTCGCAGGGCACAGACCGTCATGCGCCTACGCTACGCTGTTCTGAACCCCATCGTCCGCCTGATCCGGGCGCGGCGGGGGATCGGGCGAGGCGGCGACAAGTGATGACTCTGTTCGCCGCTCTCACCTTGGCGTTGATCGGCTCCCTCGCCATCGAGGCGTGGGATGGTGCGGGCCGGCGGCCCATCGGCAGACGCCCCAGCGAGCTGGCCGTACGACTTGGCGGCTATGCCCTCCTGACGATATTCTGGTTCTGCTTCTCCTGGCGCCCCTGGCTCGCGGCCTTTTCCTGCCTGCTCACCGTCACGATCCTGGTCGTGGTCAGCCGGTTGAAGCAGGCGGTGATCGGCGAGCCGCTGGTCTTCAGCGATTTCGCCCTGTTGCGCCAGGTGCCTCGCCATCCGGACCTCTATTATACGAGACCGATCACCGACCCGCGCATGGCTATCCCCCTCGGGGCAAGCTTCGCCGTCGTCGCCCTGTGGTACTGGATCGAGCCCAGCGCGCTGCCTGAAGAGCCGAGCGTCGCCGTCGTCTCGCTTATCGCTCTGCCCTGCCTCCTAGTCGGATTGGCCTCCGGCCTCGCCACCGGAATGGCGGCGCCATGGCTCGCGACCCGGTTTCCCCGACCCGATCTCGACGCGGATTGCGCCCGCTACGGGCTGCCGGCCACGATCATCGCCTATACCCTGCGCTGGACGAGCGACGTGCCGGCTCCCGAACCGGACGATACCGCTGTGCCCGGACCGGCCGCTCCGGCACCGCTCATTGTCGTCGTCCAGCTCGAATCCTTCGTCGATCCGGCCCGGCTCGGCGGTCCGGATCTGCCATTGATGGAGACGATCCGCCACCGTGCCTCGCGCTATGGCCGGCTGACGGTCCCGGCCCACGGTGCCTACACGATGCGGACGGAGCACGCCCTCCTCACCGGACGAGAACCGGAAAGCCTCGGGTTCGGGCGCTACGATCCCTATCTCAGCGGCGGTGGCGACGAGCCGACGAGCCTTGCCCGGCTTGCATCGGGGGCAGGGTACGCCACCGTGTTCGTGCATCCCTTCCACCGCGACTTCTTCCAGCGCGCCGAGGTGATGCGGCGGTTCGGTTTCACCCGGCTGGTGATGGAGGATGATTTCATCGGGGCCGCGAGAATCGGGCCCTATATCGCCGATGAGGCCGTCGCGGCCCGCATCTTGGCGGAGGTCGATGGGGTGCAAGAGCCCGTTTTCGTTTTCGCCGTGACCATGGAGAACCATGGGCCGTGGAAACCCGGGCGGCTCGACGGCATCACCGAGCCGCTGGACCAGTATCTCCACCACGTGGCCCATACCGGCCGGGCCGTCGAGACCTTGATCGAAGGTCTGGAAAGGCGCGATGCGATCCTGTGCGTCTATGGCGATCACGCCCCATCCCTGCCGACCTGCACGCCCGGCTTCGGCGATACAGCTACCGATTACGCGATCTTCGGCTTCGGAGCGTTCAGGGAAACGCCGCAGCGCATCGATATGAGCGCCGACGGACTCGGTCGTTTCCTCCGATTCCGCATCGGGGAGCGCTCGGCAGACGAGGCCGGATCGGCTATCGCCTCACCATCGTACTGACACGAACGTGACCGACGCGAGACCGCGCATCGGTTCGACCATGCGATAGTAGAGCGATCGTTAAACGATCGAAGAGTTTTGGCGCTATGAAAGGTGGACCGTTCGAAAGGTCCGCTCTCGCACAGGCCCACGTGGCCAGCCAGCGAGACTGGAGATGACGGACGGTGCGTATCCGCCGACCCGACACGTGATCTGACAAGGCACTCGTCGCGGGGGCGGGTCTAGGAGAGTTCGATGTTTCCCAAAGCCACCCTGGCCATTGCCATCGCCGTCACGGTGTCCGGCTGCAACGCCTTCCTGCCCGCCGCCGGTCCGTCGACCTCGGCCGTGGTGGACGGTGCGGATCAGACGACGAGCGAAGGGACCTTCGCCCGCTACGAGTTCATCGATGTGAACGCCGCAGTGGTGGAGGCCCTGCGCGGACGCCCCCTCGACAGCCTGCTCTCCTCGTTCGGGGATGGACGCATGCCCTCGGAAGCGGTGATCGGCATTGGCGACGCCGTGGCCGTCTCGGTGTTCGAAGCCGGATCGGGTGGCCTCTATTCCGGACCGCTCACGGTCAACTCGATGTCCGCCGGCTCGAAGGCGGCGCAATTGCCCGAGCAGGTCGTCTCGCGCGATGGCGCGATCTCGGTCCCCTATGCCGGTCGGATCAAGGTTGCGGGGCGCCGCGCCCAGGACGTCCAGTCGCTGATCGAGACCGAGCTCGCCGGCAAGGCGATCCAGCCTCAGGTGATCGTCACCGTGAGCCGCCCGGTCTCGCAATCCGTCACGGTAGGCGGCGAGGCGGTGGGGGGTGCCCGCGTCCCGCTCGGCACCCAGGGCGATCGCATCCTCGACGTCATCGCCACCGCCGGTGGCGTAAGAGCCCCGGTCAGCGAAACCTTCGTGCGTCTGTCGCGCAACGGCAGGACAGCGACGGTGCCGCTGACGACCGTGGTGTCGAACCCCAAGGAAAACATCTACCTGCGCCCCAACGACAACCTCACTCTGGTGCGCGATCCCCAGACCTTCCTGGCCATCGGGGCCCTGGGCTCGTCGAATGAAATCCCGTTCCAGGCCGAGGGCATCACTTTGGCGCAGGCGCTGGCCAAGGCGCGCGGCCAGAGCGACGCCGATGCCGACCCCACCGGCACGTTCCTGTTCCGCTTCGAGCCGGCGCCGGTGGTCCGTCGCCTGAAGCCCGGAAGCCCGCTTCTCGGTACGCCGCTCGTCCCTGTGGTCTATCGGTTCGACATGCGCGACCCGAACAGCCTGTTCCTCACCCAGGCCTTCCGCATGCGCAACCGCGATATGGTCTACGTCTCGAACGCGCCGTTCACCGAGATCAAGAAGATCCTCTCCGTCTTCGCCGCGGCGGCCCAGCCGATCACGACCGGCGCACGCGTGGGCGGAGCGTTCTGAGACGGAGCGCAAGGGCTCCGGCAATCCCGTACGCCCATACCTATAGGAGACGGAGGCGTCCGGCGTGAGCTTCGGACGGCTTGGGCTCAGGGCCGCATGGCCATCAGCGTCATCTCATCGTCACGGCATCCCATCGGATGATGCCGTGACACGTGTCGGCCGAGCCGGTCGAATGGCGTCAGGGCTTGCCGCGCTTGGCCATCAGCTGCTCGATGAGGGAGCCGCCCTTCTCGATCTCCGCGAGTTCCTCGGCCACTGCCGTCACGGTCTCGCGGATCTGCTCCGGCGTGTGTTCGGAGGTGATGAAGAAGCGCAGGCGCGAAGAGCGCTCGGGCACCGCCGGGTGGATGATCGGCTGCACGTTGATGCCGCGCTTGTACAGGCGGTCCGACAAGGTGACCGATTTCAGCGAATCGCCAACGATGACGGGAATCACGGCGAGGCCGAGGCTCGTTCCGGTATCGAGCCCATGCTTCTTCGCGCATGACAGGAACAGGTGGCCGTTCTGGCGCAGTCGCTCGACCCGGTGCGGCTCGGCCTGCATCAGGGCAAGGGACGCCTCGGCGGCGGCGGCCAGCGGCGGGGACAGGCCGACGCTGTAGATGAAGCCCCCGGCGGTGCATTTGAGGTACTCGATCAGGGCCGCCGGGCCGGCGATGTAGCCGCCGCAGGACGACAGGGTCTTCGAGAGCGTGCCCATCCAGATATCGACGAGGTGCGAATCGACGTCGCAATGCTCAGCGAGCCCGGTTCCCGTACGGCCGAGGACGCCGAGCCCGTGGGCATCGTCCACCATCAGCCAGGCATCGTAGCGCTGTTTCAGGGCGACGAGGCCGGCGAGGTCCGGCGCATCCCCGTCCATGCTGTAGAGGCCTTCGACCACGATCAGTGCGCGGCGATGCTCGTGGCGCGTGGCGCCGAGCAGGGTCTCCAGGGCGTTGAGATCGTTATGGGCGAAGGAGCGACGCTGGGCTCCCGAGAGCTGGGCCCCGGTGACGATGCTGTTATGGCTCAGCGCATCGTGGAAGATCACGTCGCCGGGTTCCAGCAAGGCGCCGATCGTGGTGACGTTGGTGGCGTGGCCGCTCACCATCACGACGCAGGCTTCGGTCTCGTAATGATCGGCCAGCGCCTGTTCGAGGCGGATATGACCGGGGCGCTCGCCGGCGACGATCCGGCTCGCGGAGGCCGAGGTACCGAATTCGTCGATGGCCCTGCGCGCCGCCTCGCTGACGTCGGGATGTCCGTTGAGCCCGAGATAATCGTAGGACGAGAAATTGACGAAGCCCTTGCCGGCGATACGCGTCGTGGCGCCCGCCCTGGTCTCGTGGACCCGAAAGAACGGGTTGCCGAGGCCGATCAGGTCGGCGGCCGAGCGCTGCAGCCGCAATTCGCGGTAGCCCGGCAGGGTCTCGAATTTCTGTACCGATGCGTCCGTGGCCTTCGCCTCGGGGCGGGGCGGGGCCTGCCGGTTGGCATTGCGGCCGAGCCGGTTGGTGACGAAGCCCGCGAGCGCCGCGCGGCCGCCGTCGGGGCGGGCTGGATTACTCATGCGTGTTGAATCTTCCGATTGACCGATGCCGCCGAACGCGACCGGCCTTTCGGCCGGCCGCGCGGATCATGGCAGAATTTCTTTGATCTGGAGACTGTTCTGCTCGACGAGCTCGTGGAACGGCTCGAGCGTGCGGACATCCACGCCTTCGCTGGCATGGCGCTGGGCGAGGCTCATCACCGCCGCCGAGGCCTCGTCGACCGGCGCCGCCACGGACTGGATCAGCGTTTCTGCCAGTTCGACGACGGTCAGGCCCGAGGAGATACCCGAAGGCGGCGCGTCGAGGGCGAAGCGCTCCTGCAGGCTGGCGCCCAGTTCCACACCCATCAGCGAGTCGAGGCCGATCTCGGAAAGGTGGCGGACACGGCTGATATCGTCCTTGGGCAGACGCAGGATGCGGGCAATGTCCTCAACGATGGCATCGGACACGGTCTTGCGCACCGCATCGAGGTCCAGGCTCTTGAGCAAACCACCGATATCGATGGCGGTCACGGTGCCGGATTCCGCCTGCTGGTCGGAACCGAGATCGCCGTAGCTCGGCGAGCGCATGGTCGCGAGACGTTCGCGCGCCTTGCCCCAATGCATCGAGGCAATGGCCAGGACGGCATCGTCGGGTGACGAGCCTTGCCCTTCCAGGGCCTCGGCCATGAGGTCGAGGGAGCGGCGGGCATCCATCGGCGTCACCCCGACGCGGCCGGCCAGGGTCTCCATCACCGCGCGGTTGCGCGCCAGTACGCCGACATCGCCGATCGCGCCCCAGGCGACCGCGAGGGCGGGCAGTCCCAGCGCCTTGCGACGGCGGGCAAGCCCCTCCATGAAACCGTTGGCCGCGACGTAGGCGCCCTGTCCCGGATTGCCGATGAAGGTCGTGGCCGAGGAGAACAGCACGAAGTAGTCGAGCTGCCGCTCGCGGGTGGCTGCATCCAGATGCTCCGCGCCGACGACCTTCGGGCGGATGACCGCGTCGAGGGCAGCCGCGTCGAGATTGGCGATGAGGCCATCCTGCAGCACCATCGCCCCATGGATCACGCCGGCGAGCCTGCGGCCGTCGCCCTCGACCTCGGCAAGGAGATCGTCCACCGCCTCGCGACTGGTGATGTCGCAGGCCATCGCCGCGACGCTGACGCCACGGACCGCCAGATCGGCCACCACCTGCTTGGCTTCAGGGCTCGAGGCGCCCTTTCGGCCGACCAGAACCAAGTGACGGGCTCCCCGGTCGGCGAGCCACCGGGCTGCCTCGATGCCGAAGCCGCCGAGCCCCCCGGTGATGAGATGGACGCCCTCCGACGAGACCCGGAAGTCGGACTTGCGCTCGACCACGATGCTGCCCGGCTTCGGCGGGGCGATGACGATCTTCCCCACATGCCCGGATTGCTGCATCAGCCGGAACGCGTCCGAGACCTCGTCGGCGGTGAAGGGCTGGAACGGCAGGGGCTTGAGACCGCCTTCCGTGAACAGGGCCATCACCTCTCGGAACAGACGCGCCCCGTCCTCACCCTGGTGCTGGAGCACCTGATCGAGATCGACGCCGAAATAGGAGAGGTTCCGGCGGAACGGGCGCAGGCCGATATGGGTGTTGGCGACATAGTCGCGCTTGCCCAGCTCGATGAAGCGACCGAACGGCTTCAGGCAGTTCAGGCTGCGTTCCATCGCTTCGCCGAACAGGCTGTTCACCACGATGCCGACCCCGTCGCCCGTGATCCGGCGGACCTCGTCGACGAAGGCGAGGGAGCGGGAATCGAGGACGTGCTCGGCCCCGAGAGCCTTCACCAGCGCACGCTTCTCGCGCGACCCGGCGGTGGCGATGACGCGGGCTCCCTTCAGCTTGGCGATCTGCAGGGCGGCGAGCCCGACGCCACCGGCACCACCATGGACCAGCACCCATTCGCCGCGCCGCAGCCGGGCGCAGCTGACGAGGCTGTAATAAGCGGTGAGGAAGGCCACCGGCACGGTGGCCGCCGCCTGCGGGTCGAGGCCGGGTGGGCTCGGCGCCACCACGAGCTCGGGCACCACGATATGGGTCGAGAAGCCCGATTGCGCGAAGGCGACGACAGGGTCGCCCACCTTGAAGGCGGCGACACCCTTGCCGACCGAGACGACGCGACCGGCGACTTCGAGGCCTAGACGCGGACCGGCGAAGCCATCCTCCAGGATCTCCTCCGGGAGCATCGACAGGGCCCAGAGCACGTCGCGGAAGTTGAGGCCCGTGGCCTCCACGGCGATCTCGACCTCGCCGCGTCCGGGCGTGCGCCGCTCGGCCGGTCCCCAACGCATGTCGTTGAGGCCGCCGGTGACGCTGCGCTCGAGCTGCGCGGCTGGAGCCGCTACGGCATCGGAGGCGGGACGGCGTGAAAGCTGCCCCGGCGCGAACCGGATCACGCGGGTGGCGTCCGCGTCGAGGATGATCTCCGTCTCGGTGGTGCCGGACAGGATCACGTCACGCAGGCGCTCAGATGCCTGCTTGCTCGGCATCGCCGCGGTGAGATCGATGCGGCGAATGTCGAGGGTGGCGACCTCGTTGGCGAGGGTGCGGGTGAAGGCCCAGAGGCCCGCTTCCACCGCTCCGTCGGCGTCTCCGTCATGACGCGTCGCGCCCGGACAGATGACCCAGAGGCGGGTCTGACGGGTCCCGAGATGTTCGACGCAGCGCTTGAGACCGAGGCAGCGTTCGCGCAACCGGTCGGCGGCGTCGCCCTTGGTGTCGAAGGCTCCGGCGAGGAACACCACCGTATCGGGGGTCTCGCGTTCGAGTTCGAGCAGCGATTGCTCGGAATCGAGGATGATCGAGACATGGACACCGGCGGCGACGAGGAGCGTCGCCAGCGACGAGGCGGTTTCCGCCGCGAAGGAATCCTGCGACCCGATGATGAAGGTGAAGGTCTGGCCGGTGGAGGCCTTTGCCCGTACCGGTGCCTCGGCGAGGAAGAGAAGATCGTCGCCATTGGCCGAGACCGCCCGGTCGACGGCGACGCGGACGAGACCGGTATCGCTGAGCGAACGTTGCCAGCCGGTGATGTCGTCGAGGCGTCCCAGGGGCATCCCGTCCAGACTCTCGAACCAATCCGGCAGCAGACCGAAAACGAGATCGCGGAAGAGCGAAGCGCCCGGCTCCACCGCCAGCAGGAACCCACCCGTGGCGAGGGCGTCGGCGATCTTGCCGAGAAGGCCGCGCTCGGTCCGGTGCAGGACGTTGCTTGCCAGGATCGCGTCGAAGCCGCCTTCCGTCAGGTCGGCTTCGTCCTCGATCACGGTGACGCCGCGCGGCAGGGCGAGGCGGGCTCGCTCGGCGAGGCGGCGATCGGTCTCGAACACCGTAAGGTGCGCGGCGATTCCATCGGCGATGGCGGCCGCCTGGGCCGAGAGCGGCCCGAACCCGAGCTGAAGCAGGCGCAGGGACCGGTCCGTCGGAAGGTCGGTGTGGGCGCCGTCGAGAATACCGGCGATCACATCCGAGGATGCGCGTGCGCTGGCGCTACGCAGGACGAAGGCGTCGAGAGCGTTCTGCGACAGGGTGGGCTGGCTCGCGAGATCACCGTCGAGGAGGCGGGAGACGACGGCGCCGAGATCCGCCGTGAGCACCAGTTCGGCGGACAGTTCGGGATGGTCAGCCGCGATCCAACGCATGATCTCGTCGGGGGCGGGCAGGGTCACGTCCTTGCGCAGGGTCCAGCGCGTTCCGTCGAGGGTGGCGAGCCCGCTGCTCTCGAGGGCGTAGAGGGCGTTCAGGAGCCAGGGCCGCATCGATTCCGGCACACGATCGTCGATGGCGACGGCGCCTGAGCGCTGCAGCCCTTCGGCCATGCGGTAGGCGAGGGAGGTGGCCCAGCCTTCGAGGAGAAGATGGCCCGGCGAGAGTGCAGCATCGGCGGGCGCGAGAGCCGCCTTGATGCCCGGACGGACCGCATCGGCGATGCGGGCGCGGCGATCGAGGGGGATCGCGGTCGGCTCCGTGGCGAGTTCCGACCTCTGCGCGATGGCGTAGGCGGCGAGATCCTGGCCGGACTTGGCGCGCAAGGCCTGGAACCGGCCTTCCCGCAGGGTTGCGATGACGTCGCCGGCCTCATCCACCAAGGTGAAGTCAGCGAGAATGCTGCGCTCGTTGCAACGCCGCGTACGGATCATGGCCCGGGCGATGACGGCACCGGGCCGAATCAGCCGAATCTCGCCGAAACGCACCGGCACATAGGCCTTGGTCGATCCCTCGCCCAACAGGTCGGCGAAGAGCAGGATCAGGCCGTGGAAACAGGCATCGAGCCGCGCCGGCACGAGGCCGAAGCGCGTATCCGGCTCCGCCGGCTTGAGTTCGGAGACGATCACGGTCTCGTCCACACGGGCGCTGAGGGCCACTTGGCGGAAGCTCGGCCCGAAATCGAGACCTGAGGCGGCGGCGAGACGATACAGCCCCTCTCCCTCGACGGCGTTCTCGGCCGGGATGATGATGTCCTGCCGGGGACGCGCCGCGAAGGTGCCGTCCACGATCTTGGCGGAGGCGTGCAACTGCCAGCCCGCCTGGGTCAGCCGAGGCCGGCTGAGGATCTGGATCTGGTTGCCGCTGCCCGAGAGCCGCACGGCGACTTCGCGGAGGGCATCCTCACCGAAGACCATCGGCGACTGGATTTCGAACTCGGCGAGGACGACGTCGTCGCTGCGCATCGCCTCGCGGGCGACGCCCAAAGCCATTTCGATGAAGGCCGCACCGGGCAGGATCGCTTGGCCGTCGATACGGTGGTCATCGAGTTCCGGCACCGTAGCGATGTCGAGATGGCCGTTCCACTCGAGTCCGTCGGCCGAAAGGCGCGATCCGTAGAGCGGATGATAGGCGCGGGCCGTCGCGGCGCCCACGCCTTCCGAGGTCTCCGACAGCCGGAACGGCCGACGCTGCCAGGGATAGGTCGGAAGCGCGACATCGCCCTTCGGGTTCTCGCCGAAGACCGCCGCCTCGTCGACGGCGGCACCGTGGACGAGGGCCGAGGCCAGGGCGCGGGCGAAGGGGTCACTGCCAACGGGTTTGTTGGTGAGGACGCCGACCGTGGCATTCTCGATGCCGAGGGGCTCGATGCAATCGCCGATATGCGGCAGCAGGGTCGCCCTTGGGCCGACCTCGACGAAGATGCGGGCGCCCTTGCGGGTCGCTTCCTGGACAGCCTCGCAGAAGCGCACCGGCTCGCGGATGTTGCGCCACCAATAGCCGGCGTCGAACTCCCCGCCCTGCAGCACGGCCCCGGTCACGGTGGAGACCATGGGAATCGTGCCGGGATGCGGCTTCAATCCTGCGAGATCGCGCAGCAGCGGCTTCTCGGTCGGGTTCATCAGCCGGCCGTGGAAGGGGTAGGCGAGGTCGAGCTTGCGACCACGGCGGCGCTTGCGCGCCAGCGCCTTCATGGCCGCGTCGATATCGGCGACCGGGCCCGCCACGGTGACGGCTTTCGGGCTGTTATAGGCGGCGATGTCGAGGCTGGGATAATCCTCGAGGAAAATCTCGATTTCTTCCACAGGCGCCAGCAGCACCGCCATGGTTCCGAGGCCGCGCGTCGTCTCCTGATGCTGGCTGCGGTAGAAGATGACCTTCACCGCCTGTTCCAGGCTCAGGATGCCGGCTCCCTCGGCCGCCGCGATCTCACCCACGCTGTGGCCGAGCACGTAGGACGGGACGAGACCGGCCGCCTTCAGGGCCGTGGTCGAAGCGCTGGAAATGGCGAAGATCAGCGGCTGCGAGACCCGCGTGAGGACCATGCGCTCGGCCAGATCCTCGGCGAACAGGGCTTCCTTCAGCGACCAGCCCGAGATCTCGGCGAACAGGACGTCGATCCGGTCGAAGGCAGACCGGTAGATGGCGTTGCGGTCATAGGCCTCCCGGCCCATCCCCACCCATTGGCTGCCATTGCCGGAATAGACGAACGCGATCTCGGCGCTACGGTCGACGGCGGTGCCGACCCGGGCGATGTCGGTCTCCTCGGCATCGGCGACCGCGCGCAACGTGGCGGGCAGGTCTGCGTCCATGGGCATGGCGAGGCGGGTCGACAGTCGCTCGCGGCGATGAGCGGCGGCGGCGGCGATCCGCACGGTCTCGGTGGAATCTGCGCGTTCGAACCGATCGGCGTAGTCGAGAGCGAGTTCGTTCAGCGCGGCGCGGCTCTGGGCAGAGAGGAGTAGTAATTCTGGCCCGCGCCCGGCATCGCCCGCGGCGGAGGCCGGCGCGCCGTCGGTGAGGACGATGTGGGCGTTTGTGCCGCCGAAGCCGAAGGAGTTGACGCCGGCGAAACGCTCACCCCGGCCACGCGGGATCGCCAGCGGCGCGGTGACCACCGAGAGATTGAGCTTGGTGAAGGGAATGTCGGGATTGAGAACGGTCGCATGCAGCGAGGGCGGCAGCAGATCGTGCTCGAGGGCGAGACTTGCCTTCAGAAGACCGGCGAGGCCCGAGACCGGCTCGGTATGTCCGATATTGCTCTTGATCGAGCCGATCGGCAGCGGCTCCTTGCGGGGCCGGCCGATCTTCCCACCGATGGCGCCGGCCTCGATCGGGTCGCCCACCGCCGTGCCGGTGCCGTGCGCTTCAACGAACGCGACCGCATCGAAATCGATCTCGGCCTCGCGATAGACCTGTTCGAGCAGCGCACCCTGTGCGTAGCCGGAAGGCAGGGAGATGCCGGTGGTCCGGCCGTCGGAATTCACGCCGCTCGCCGCAATGACGCCACGCACGGTATCGCCGTCGCGCGAAGCGGCCCGCGCCGATTTCAGGACGAGAACGACGCCGCCCTCGGAACGGACATAGCCATCGGCATTGGCCGAGAAGGCTTGGCACAGCCCGGTCCGCGACAGCATCTGCGCGTTGGAAAAGCAGATGAAGTTGAAGGGGCTGGCGAGCAGGTTCACGCCCGCCACGACCGCAGTGTCGATCCGGCCACTGGCGATCGCCGCGACGGCGGCATCGAGCGCTACGAGCGAAGAGGAGCAAGCCGTATCGACGGTGAAGCTCGGCCCTTTCAGGTCGTAAATGTAGGAGATCCGGTTGGACAGGATCGAGAGCGTGTTGCCGGTCGCCGCATAGGCATCACCCGAAGAGGTATCGAGGACGCGCAGGTTTCCGTAGTCGAGGGACGAGGCGCCGACGAACACCCCGATCTGCGACCCCGCCACGGCGGAGGGACGCAGACCCGCATCCTCCAGGGCCTCCCAGGTCAGTTCGAGGAGGAGCCGCTGCTGCGGGTCCATCTGCTCGGCTTCGCGGGGCGAAATGCCGAAGACGCCGGGATCGAACGACCAGATGTCGTCCAAGACGCCCGCCGACCATGTGTAGCTCTTGCCGCGCTCCTGCGCGCGTGGATGGCCGAACCGCTCCAACGACCAGCGATCGTCAGGGATACGCCCGACGGCGCAGCGGCCCTCGCTCAGAAGCTGCCACAGGCCATCGACGCTTGCAGCGCCGGGCAACCGGCACGAACGGCCGACGATCGCTATGTCTGTACGCTTGATCACGTTCGGTTCGCACACGCTCTTGATCGAGGACATCGCCGTCTCGCACCTGCAGCGGACAACCGACGTGAGGATGCATAATATGCAGCCGGAACCGTGTCCAACCCATGGCAGCTTTGCTGCAGCAGAGAGGCCGGAGGGATTTCAAGATACGGATAGTTTCACGGGCTGATAAAAATCACACAGTCATGATTACGGCAGCATTCAATATAGGCCGCTACTTCAACCGCACGTCTGAAACTGTACAAACTTATCCCGCATCGGCATAATATCAAACATTATTAACGCACCGCGCCATCGGTTTTCAGAATTATTATTGTATTACTACAATAAAAAATCGACACTTAGTAACAAACGTGACTTAATTTGCATAACTCAACAATCTATGCATCAGAAAATCCCCAATGCTAATGCGCCTGTCATATTTGTGATAGTATAGTAAAATGTGATTTATAGCATATTCTTCGACTATCATGAAGGTGTCGATTTTTCCATTTTCCTTATTGATAATGCCTGGAGTAAAAATCCACTTACGCTCCTTCACGATATTCATTCAAGCACCTCTATGCTGCGCCGCAACATAAATGCCTCACTTAGAGCTCGATGGGATAGGGTGGTCCCATCGAAGAAAACGCGGCCCGGATCGAAGGAACGCCTGCTTTCCGCGAAAAGGCCCTTGACGCCCGTTCCAGCCGAAAGCTATACGCCGCTCCTCGCTGCAGCGGAAACGCTTCAGCCGGGGCGCGTAGCTCAGCGGGAGAGCACTACCTTGACATGGTAGGGGTCACAGGTTCGATCCCTGTCGCGCCCACCATTTCCCTTCGGGCGAGATGGACGAGAGAACAAAAGCCCCGGAAACGGGGCTTTTTCTCGTTCTGGCAGCCCCTCCGTCGTGAACGCACGACTTGCTCGTACGTCGAGGCTTCCGCGTCCATCGCGCCCCAGGCAGCGAATGGCAGTTGTCTCATGCCAGCCACTGTCACGCTTGCGTGAGCCGCCGTCCCGGTCACAGAACCGCCTCAGACAAAGAGTGTAAGGCGAGCGCTTTCATTCGGTGCCGGGCATCTCGGCCACCGTGCCGGATGCCGGAGATAATGATGAGCCGAAACTTGGCATTCTCGAATGCGGTCGGACGGTTCGGCCTCGGATGCAGCGCCATCGATCTGCGCGCCCTCGACGATCCGCGCGGCTACGTTCGCGCTCAGCTCGACATGTCGGTGACGGCGCCCGAAGCCAAACTGATGTCAACGACCGATCAGCTGCAGGCAATGATGCATCGTCGTCAGCTCGCGAAGCAGCGCCGCGAAGCGATGGCGGATGCGGACGGTGCCAAGGTCAAGCTAGGCAGCAATATGGAAGATGGTGCCATGGCGATGGCACCCGGCGCAGAGCCATCAATGGGTGGCGGCATGATGGAGAACGACTCCGAGGCCAAGGCCACTCAGGGGTCGATCACGAAGAACGCCGATGAGCTGATCACCTGGCTCAGACTGGCGGCGGCGACCAAGGCACCTCTGCACGAGCGGCTGTTTCTACACTGGACCAATCACTTCACCATCGGGGCTGGGAAGGGGAAATCCAGCCTTACGGCGGGTTCGTTCCAGCGCGAAGCCATTCGGCCATTCATTCTCGGCCGCTTTCACGACATGGCCAAGGCGGCGATCCTGCACGCCTCCATGCTCTATTATCTCGACAACGCATCCTCGATCGGCCCCGATTCTAAAGTCGGGCGCATCAAGAAATCCGGCCTCAACGAGAATCTCGGACGCGAGGTGCTCGAACTCCACACACTCGGCGTCGACGGGGGCTACAGTCAGGCCGACGTCACGGCATTGGCCTCCGTCCTCACGGGCTGGACCGTGGATCTCAACCCAAAATCCGAGACTTTCGGCGAGGTGGTGTTCCGTGAACGGCTGCATCAACCAGGGCCGAAGACCATCCTCGGTAAGCGTTACGCGGAAGCGGGAGCAGAGGAGTTTCCCGCGGTCCTAGCCGACCTCGTCCGCCACCCATCCACGGCACGCTACGTGACGCGACGGATGGCGCGTGCGTTCGTATCGGAAAAGGCGTCGGACTCTCTTCAGAAGAATCTCGCCAAAGCCTTTCAGGACAGCGACGGCGACCTGAAGGCCGTGACCGCCGCGCTGATCCAAAACGACGAGGCCTGGACCGCCGCTCCCGTGAAGCTCCGCTCGCCGATCGAGTTCCTCGCCGCGACCGGTCGCCTCCTCGGACAAGCGCCGGTTAGGCCATCGCCGAAAGCCTCGCTTCTCGCGATGGGCCAGCCGTTCCTGGCCGCCCCGTCACCCAAAGGATGGGCCGAGGAAGACGATGCCTGGGCGACCTCGGATGGCATCAAGAGCCGGATCGACTGGGCACAGCAATGCGCGACGTTCAACGCGAACTATGTCGATATCCGCAAACTCGTGGACGACCGGATCGGCGGCTATTTCTCGGATGAGACCCGGCGCGTGATCAGGCAGGGCGAAAGCCCCGAACAGGCATTGGCCCTGCTGATGCTCAGTCCGGAATTCCAGCGGCGCTAGCCGGTCGAGAGGCGATGACCCCATGAATCCTCAGGAACACGCCCACCTGCCGACGCGCCGCAACCTGCTGCTCGGCGCCGGCGCCCTCTTCGCCTGGCCCTATGTGCCGAAGGTCTGGGCCGCGTCCGGCCGCGACCCGCGCTTCCTCGTGGTGGTGCTGCGCGGTGGGCTCGACGGCCTGTCGGCGGTGATGCCGGTGGGCGATCCTCAATTCGCTTCGATCCGCTCCGGCTTCAAGCTGTCCCCGACGCACACGCCCTTCCGGCTCGATCCGCTGTTCTCGCTCAATCCGGCCATGCCGAACCTGGCCGACCTCTATGCCAAGCGCGAGGCCACGCTGTTCCATGCCGTCGCTACCCCCTACCGCGCCCGCTCGCATTTCGACGCGCAGGAGGTCCTCGAGAACGGGATGACGCGCTCCAGTTCCGGCGTCGATACCGGCTGGCTCAATCGCGCGCTGTCCCTCATTCCCAAGGCCAAGGGCATCGAGCTGCGGCCGGCCAAGGCTCTCTCCGTCAGCGCGACGACACCGCTGATCCTGCGTGGTCCGGCCCAGGTCGAGACATGGCAGCCGCAGACTCTTCCCTACGCCTCGGCCGATACGCTGATGCGGCTTCAGGCGCTCTACGACGACAAGGACCAGGCCCTGGCAAATGCCCTGCGCGAGGGTGTGCAGGTCGACGATTTCATCGCCTCGGATCCGAGCATGGCGGCCATGGGCAAGCAGCCGTTGAGGGGCCCCAACAGCTTCGCCTCGGCCGCCCGCGCTGCGGCCTCGCTCATGGCGCCCGTCACCGGCCCCCGCATCGCCGTGATGAACTTCGACGGTTGGGACACACACTCGTCCCAGGGCCCCTATGAGGGGCGTCTCGCCAGGAACCTGGCCTCCCTCGATGCCGGCATAGCGGCGATCAAGGAGGGACTCGGCGCCTCATGGGCACAGACCTCCGTTCTGATCGTCACGGAATTCGGCCGCACCGTGCATGTGAACGGCTCCTCCGGCACCGATCACGGAACGGCGACGGTGGCCTTCCTCGTCGGAGGCGCGGTGGCAGGGGGACGGGTAATCGCCGATTGGCCGAGCCTGAAGGAAAGCGCCCTGTTCGAAGGTCGCGACCTCGCGCCGACGACGGATCTGCGCGCCGTGATGAAGGGCCTGCTGATCGATCAGTTCGGGTTCGAGGAGAAGGTCCTGTCGGAAAAGATCTTCCCCGGCAGCGAGAAGGCCCCCGGTATGAGGGATCTGCTTCGGGCCTGACCTGCGCGAGGCGCAGAGGCTACGCCATCGACCCTCGTCAAAAGATGGAGGGGGTCCGTCTGCGCGAAGGGATGCCGACGCCGCCCGGTTCGTCGGTGTTTGGGGGCGCCTCTACGGCGATCTCCACGGCCGGGGGCAGCTGCGCGACCTGTTTGGCGCGAGACGGCGCCACCTTCCCGACGCGCTCGATCCGGACGCCGACATAGTCGCCCCGCCTCCAGGCGAGCTTCACCATGCAGACGAAGTCACGGCCGATGATGCGGAGCAGAAAGGAAGGCGGCAAAGCTTGGTAGGACGGGATGCCGAGCTTGGCACCGGATTTGGAGACGTCCTTCACGGTGCAAGGGATTTCGCTACCGTCCGGAAGGCGGATATTCGCGATCCAGTTGGTTGAGTTCCGGTCCTCGCGCCGCGGCACCGGATCCTGCGACTCGCCCGTCTCTTTGTCCGACCGCACTGAAGACGCTCCGGCGTTTCGCCATTACTCACATCGGCATAAGCCGAGAACGTTTACGGACATCTACTGGCAATCGGAATTTCTCGCGGTGCTTGGCGGCCGATACACGAGGTCGCGCGATCCGAAGCATAAGGCATCGCGGACTTCATCGTCGCCGGATCGGCCCAGATGCGAGGGGACTTCGCCAGTCAAAAGATGCACCTGATCACCCCCACAAAGGCTGGATTGGACCATCAGAGGCGCTGCTGGAGAAGCGCCCGCCGGAAGCAGGCGGTCATAATCCAACCGCACGGGCATGTTTTCGAGTTCTCGAATTCACACTTTTCTTCTAAGAGGAAGAGAGTGTCCGACCGCCGTTCGCAAACGGTATCGCAGACTTTCCTACGAACTAAGCTTGACAATCGAACGTGACGGCGGGGGCGGCAGTGGCTAAGGGGCGGGAATCGGCCGAGATCATTTCGGCGTTGGCAAGTTGCCGGACAGCGTTCATCGGCGTCGCGGTGATGAGCGGTTTGGTCAACATTTTATATCTGACCGGATCGTTCTTCATGCTCGAAGTCTACGACCGCGTCATTCCGAGCCGCAGCGTGCCGACACTGGTCGGCCTGGTGATCCTCGCCCTCGTCCTCTATGGATTTCAGGGCATTCTGGAGACGATCCGCTCGCGTATCCTTGCACGCGTCGGCGCGTCTCTGGACGAAGCCCTCAGCGCGCGGGTGTTCGACATCGTCGTACGGGCTCCCCTGAAGGGTGCCACCCCGGGCGACGGGCTGCTGCCCCTGCGCGATCTCGACCAGTTGCGTGCCTTCCTCGGCGGCACGGGCCCCTCGGCCTTCTTCGATCTGCCGTGGATGCCGATCTACGTCTTCATCTGCTTCCTCTTCCACCCCCTCATCGGCGTCGCCGCGCTCGTGGGCGCGGCGGTCCTGGCCGTCCTCGCCTTGACCACGGATCGCTCGACGCGTGGGCCCTCGCAGACCGCCACCGCCCACGGCATGCGCCGCAACGGATTGGCGGAAGCCGGTCGCCGCAATGCCGAGGTGCTCGCCGCCATGGGAATGCAGGGACGTTTCGCCGATCGCTGGGGTGGTGCCAACCGCGACTACATGCAGTCGCAGATGAACGTCTCGGACGTCGCCAGCGGTTTCGGTGCGGGCTCGAAAGTGTTCCGCATGGCGCTGCAATCGGGTGTGCTCGCCCTCGGCGCATGGCTCGTCATCAACAATCTGGCTTCGGCCGGCGTCATCATCGCCTCGTCGATCCTCGTCGCCCGTGCCCTGGCTCCGGCGGAACTCGCCATTGCCAATTGGAAGGGATTCGTTCAGGCGCGCCAGAGCTGGGCGCGGCTCTCGGAGCTGTTCGCGCGCCTGCCCGCCGCCGAACAGCCCCACGCGCTGCCCGCTCCGTCGCAGGGTCTCGTCGCCGAGAACGTCACCCTCGCACCGCCCGGAACCCAGCGCATCGTCGTCCAGGATGTCAGCCTTTCGCTGCAGCGCGGACAGGGGCTCGGAATCATCGGCCCGAGCGCGTCGGGCAAGTCCAGCCTCGTCCGCGCCATCGTCGGCGTCTGGCCTCCCGTTCGCGGCAAAGTCAGGATCGACGGCGCGGCCATCGACCAATGGTCCAGCGCCGATCTCGGACCGCATATCGGCTTCCTGCCGCAGGAAGTGGAGCTGTTCGCGGGCACCATCGCCGAGAACATCGCCCGGTTCGATCCCAACGCCCAATCGGGCGCCGTCATCGCGGCGGCCAAATCGGCGGGCATCCACGAGATGATCCTGCGCCTCTCGGAAGGCTACGACACGCGGATCGGGGAGGGCGGCGCCGGCCTGTCGGCGGGTCAGCGCCAGCGTGTCGGCCTGGCGAGGGCGCTTTATGGCGACCCCTTCCTCGTAGTGCTGGATGAACCCAACTCAAATCTCGACGGGGAGGGCGAGAACGCCCTGACCCAGGCCATCGTCGGTGTGCGGCAGCGCGGCGGCATCTGCATTGTCGTGGCGCACCGCCCCAGCGCCCTGGCGGCCGTCGACATGATCCTGATGATGGCCGACGGGCGGGCCCAGGCCTTCGGCCCTAAGGACGAGGTGCTCAAGCGCGTCCTTCGGTCGACCCCGGCTCCCGCTGCCGAGCCCGTCGCCGCACAACGAACCGGCGCGAACGTCGCCACCCTGCAGGAGAGCGCGTGATGGCCATCGCACTGTCGCCCGTCGGACTTCCCACCGCCCAGGTCCGCCCCACGGCCAACGGGTCCATCCGCCGCCACCTTGCCGTCGCCATCGGTGTCGGCGCCGTTCTCGTCGTCGGCATCGGGGGCTGGGCCACCTTCACGATGATCTCGGGAGCGGTGATCGCTCCGGGGCAGCTCATGGTCGAATCGGATGTGAAAAAGGTCCAGCATCCCACCGGCGGCGTCGTCGGCGAGTTGCGGGTGAAGGAGGGCGCACGGGTCAAGGCCGGCGACATCCTGATCCGCCTCGACGAGACCCAGACCCGCGCCAATCTCGACATCATCCTGAAGGCGCTCGACGAATTCGCGGCCCGTCGCGCCCGCGACGAGGCGGAGCGTGACGGCGCATCCGAGATCACCTTCCCGGCGGATCTCCTGGCCCGCAAGGCCAAGGATCCGTCCGTCGCGCATCTGGTGGACAGCGAAACCCGCCTGTTCCACGCCAGGGTCGCCGGCCGCGAGGGCCAGAAGGCGCAGTTGCGCGAGCGCGTCTCCCAGCTCGGCGAAGAGATCAAGGGCCTCACCGAACAGGCCGCCGCCAAGGAGCGGGAAACGGCGCTGATCGGGACCGAGCTGAAGGGTGTGCGCGAGCTCTATGGCAAGAACCTCGTGCCGCTCTCGCGCGTCACGGCGCTCGAACGCGACGGCGCCCGGCTGCAGGGCGAGCGCGGGCAGCTCATCGCCTCCACCGCATCGGCGAAGGGAAAGATCACCGAGATCGAACTGCAGATCTTCCAGATCGATCAGGACATGCGCACCGAGACCGGAAAGGAACTCGCGGAGATTCGCGGCCGCTGGTCGGAATATGTCGAGAAGCGCATCGCCGCGGAGGATCAGCTCAAGCGCATCGACATGCGCTCGCCTCAGAACGGCACGGTCCACCAACTGACCGTGCACACGATCGGCGGTCTCGTGGTTCCCAGCGAGCCGGCGATGCTGATCGTGCCCGACGCCGACAAGCTCATCGTCGAAGTAAAGATTCAGCCGCAGGACATCGACAACGTGCGTGTGGATCAGCGCGCGGTCCTGCGCTTCCCGGCCTTCAACCAGCGGGTGACGCCCGAGATCGACGGGATCGTGAGCCGGGTTTCGGCCGACGTCTCGCAGGACCCGAAGAGCGGCATGACCTACTACACCGCGCGCATCCGCATGACGGAGGATCAGGTGGAGCGCCTCGGCAAGGTCCAGCTCGTGCCCGGCATGCCTGTGGAAGCGTTCATGCAACTCGGGGACCGCTCGGTCATCTCCTACCTGACGAAGCCTCTGACGGACCAGATCGCCAAGGCTTGGCGCGAGCGTTGACGGCTCCGAGAGGAGAAGAATGGAGACCCCGACCATGCGTCGGGGCGAGAGTTTGAAGAATCCGCATCATGGGCAGGTCGGTTGCATCTTGCCTTCAGGCGCTCAAGCCTGATATGGCAACCGCCTTTCCGCGATGCGTGAACTGCCATCGCCGAGGACGCCTTACCGAGGTGCCTCGTTCCCGAGACCCTATGGACAGGCGGCGGGCTCAAACCCGGCCGACGTGAGACCGATGAAGATTCGCAACTCCCTCAAGTCCCTCCGTGGCCGTCACCGCGACAACCAGCTCGTGCGCCGTAAGGGCCGCGTCTACGTCATCAACAAGACGCAGAAGCGCTTCAAGGCCCGCCAAGGCTGAGGCTGCGGGCTGCCCGGCAATTCGGGGCAGCCGCGTCAAGCCTGCCTGTTGACGGCGGCGTGAAGGGCGAGGAAGCTCGCTCTCATGACGCTGTCCCGGCACCTCGGCATTCTTTTCAACGCTGCGCTCCTGAGCGCCGCGTTTTTTTCGTTCGGGGCATCGTCCGCCGACGCTCTGCCTCAAGCGAGTCAGGGCCGGGAGACCGGACAGGTCAAGGAAACCGAGAAGGATGCACCCAGGAAGGTGCAGGCGCCGAGCCTCGAAGATCTCTATGCGAGGCTGAAGGCGTCCGAGGACGATGCCGAGGCCAAGGGTATCTCCCGCCTGATCGAGCAGCGTCTCGGGCGCTCCGGCAGCGCCACTGCGGATCTCCTCACCGAACGTGCCCGCCAAGCGATGTCGGGCCGCGACTATGCCCTCGCCGTCGAGTTGATGGACCGCGCCACCACCCTCGAGCCGCAATGGGCGGAGGGCTGGAACCGGCGGGCCACGGTGTTCTGGCTGCTCACCGACCAGACCAATGCCGTGGCCGATCTGCAGCGGACGCTGGTGCTGGAACCACGACATTACGAGGCCTGGGCGGCACTGGGCCGGATCTACCTATCGATGGATGACAAGCGCCGTGCCCTCGACGCTTTCCGACGCGCCTCCGCCATCTATCCGCGCATGGAGAAGCTCCAGAGCGCCATCGACCGGCTTGTCCCCGAGATCGACGGACGGGACCTGTAACCGGACATGGTTCTTCTGCACTGGCTCGGCCTGATCGCGGGCGCGATGCTCGGATTGATCGTCAGCGTGCTTGCGGCCGGCGCTCTCGTGACCTTGATCGTCACCCTGCGGGTCGGCACCAAGTTCCCGCCGCTCGGCCCCTCCGTGGAAGTGGCGGGCGGACGGCTCGCGACGATCCAGGCCGGTCCGAATCCTTCCTCCAGGGGAACCATCGTGCTCCTGCACGGGGCTTCGGCCAATGCGGCCGATCCGATGGAAGGTGTCGGCCGCAGGCTCGCGGAGAGCGGTTTTCGCGTCATCGCTTTCGACAGGCCGGGATACGGCTGGAGCGACCGCCTCGGCGACCGCGATATGGCGAGTCCGGCGGCACAGGGACACGCCATCGCGCAGGCTATCGAAGGTATCGGGACCGGCCGCGTGATCCTGATGGGGCATTCCTGGGCCGGTGCGCTGGCCACCGCCATTGCCCTCGACCATCCGGAGGTCGTGTCCGGCCTCGTGCTGGTGGCGCCGATGGCGATGCCGTTTCCCGCCATGGCGCCTCTGCCATGGTATTACCGCCTCGCGTTGAAGCCCCCGGTCGCTTGGCTGCTCAGCCGCACCGTCACGACACCGCTCGGCCTCTATTATCTCGAACGCGCGGGGCGTGCGGCCTTCCGGCCGCAGGAACTTCCCGGAGATTATCTCGACCGTAGCCGCTCAGCCCTGGTATTGCGCCCCGCGACGATGTTGGCGAATCTCGAAGACCTGATCGGCCTACCCGCAGCCTTGGCGGCCCAGGCTCCGCGATACGGTAAGATCGCCGTGCCGACGGTGATCGTCTCCGGCGATGCGGATGCCGCCGTTCCGGCGACGCGCCATGCGGAGCCTTTGGCCAGGACTATCCCCGGCGCACGCCTCGTTCTGCTGCCGGGCATCGGCCACATGGTGCCCTATATGGCGACGGATGCGCTCGTGGATGCCATTGAGCGCCTCGCCGCCGAGATCGGCGCGACGGAAACTGAACCCGTCGCGCCCTGACAGTCGATCAGGCTCTCGCGGCGTGATCGCGGGTGACGAAGGCGATCCGCACCAGGTTGGTAGCGCCCGGCGTCCCGAACGGCACGCCCGCCACGACGATGACCCGGTCGCCGATCTCGGCGAAGCGTTCGCGAACGGCGAATTTCGCCGCGCGGAAGGCCATGTCGTCCACGTCGCTCGCATCGTTGGTGACGATCGGGTGCGTGCCCCAGCACATGGCCAGCCGCCGGGCGGTCTCGCGCTTCGGCGTGAGGGCGATGATCGTGGCGTTGGGCCGCGAGCGGGCGAGACGCAGGGCCGTCGATCCCGAATGCGTCCAGGCCATGATGGCGGTGAGGCCGAGAGCACCGACCATCTGATGCGCGGCCGCCGCGATGGCGTCCGACGCGGTGGCATCGGGCTCGGAGCGCTGCGCCGTCAGGATCGTCCAGTAGAGCGCGTCGCGCTCCACCTGCTCGGCGATACGGCTCATCATCGAGATCGCCTCGATCGGGAAAGCGCCGGAGGCGCTCTCCGCCGACAGCATCACCGCATCCGCGCCCTCGTAGACTGCCGTCGCCACGTCCGAGACCTCGGCGCGGGTGGGGACCGGCGCGGTGATCATCGATTCCAGCATCTGGGTCGCGACCACGACGGGCTTGCCCAGACGCCGCGCACCACGCGTGATCCGCTTCTGCACGCCGGGCACCTGCTCGAGCGGCATCTCCACGCCGAGATCGCCGCGCGCCACCATGATGCCGTCGGAGATCTCGATGATTTCGTCGAGACGGGTCAGCGCCTGCGGCTTCTCGATCTTGGCCATGACCAGCGCGCGGCCGGCGGCGACCTTCTTCACCTCGGCCACGTCCTCGGGGCGCTGGACGAAGGAGACCGCGATCCAGTCCGCGCCGGCATTGAGGCCGGCCTCGAGATCGCCGCGATCCTTTTCGGTCATCGCCGCAACCGGGATCACTGTGTCGGGCAAGGACACGCCCTTGCGGTTGGAAATCCTGCCGCCGATGACGACCTCGGTCACCGCGCGTCCCTCGGAGACTTCGGTCACGACGAGGCGCAGCTTTCCGTCATCGATGATGACGACGTGGCCGGGCTCGAGCGCGGACAGAATCTCGGGGTGAGGAAGGTAGACGCGATGGATGTCGCCCGGCGTCGGATCCGAATCGAGCACGAAGGAGGCCCCGTTCTCAAGGATCGCGCTGCCCTCGGCGAAGGCGGCGACCCGCAGCTTCGGGCCCTGGAGATCCACCAGGACGGCGATGGGCCGGCGCAACTCGCGCTCGATGGTGCGGATCACCTCGATCTTCTCGGGCAATTTCTCGCGCGGAAGGTGGCTCATGTTGAGCCGGAACACATCCGCACCGGCGCGGAACAGTTTCTCGATCATCTCCGGCGTATCGGAAGCCGGACCGAGGGTGGCGATGATCTTCGTGCGGCGCGAGCGTTTCACTCCGGTCTCCCGTTTTCTTATGATTCCGCCTGTCGTGACCGACCGGACGAATGGAGGGCGAGCGGTCAGAAGCACCGGGGCGGGTCAGGCGTCAAGGTGAGGGGCGCCAGCCAGGAGTGATTGGCCCCCGCCCATCGCCCGGAGTGGCCACCCTAGACGCCGGACTTCGCAGGCACGATAAGCTCGCGCCATCAAGTCGACGAGCCGCCTGGGGAGACGAAGCGTGACGGACAAGGAAAAGGCCGACAAGGATAAGCTGGTCTCCCGGTTGTTTACAACGCTGATCAGGAACGGCGACAGGGAGGGATTTGAAAAGCTTGCAGTGGATCTGAGCGCCGAGTCGGCTCAGGAATGGGGGCCGCTGCTCGATTCCAACCGCGCACTTCTCGCGTTCGAGGACATGGCGGCGCAAGCCGGCCTCGCAGAGCAGTATCGTCCGAAAATCTGGTGGATGCGCAGCCCCTATCCGGGCAATTTCGGCGATATCCTCACCCCTTACGTGTTGTGGCACGCTTTCGGCGTGATGCCGCGCTGGGTTTCCAGCAAGGAGGCCGAGGGCCTCTGCATCGGCAGCATTGCGAAATTTGCCAGACCGGGTATGCGCCTGTGGGGGACAGGTATGCCACGCGCCACCGATCCGCTTTGCCCCACGGCAATTTATGCCGCGGTTCGCGGCCCGCTCTCCCGCAGTGCCGTCCTGGCGGCGGGCGCGGAATGCCCTGAAATTTATGGCGACGCCGCGGTGCTTCTGCCTGAACTCTACGCTCCCGACGTTGCCAAGACTCACAAAATCGGCGTCATTTCGCACGTCCTGCAGGATGCAGAGATCCGGGAGGCGGTCCGCAAGGTTGGGCTCGATCACATCAAAGTGATCTCCCTCCACTCTGTGTCTTTTGAGGATATCGAACGTGTCATCAGAGATATTCTCAGTTGCGAAGAGATAGTCACGACCTCATTGCATGGCCTTATCGTGTCTCATGCTTATGGTGTGCCTGCCCAATACATGAACCTCAATGGAAACACCAACTCCTTCAAAGTCGAAGATTACAAGCTTTCGGTGGGACTTACGGATCCTGCCCTCCAGGGACGGCGCGAGTTTACCAACGTGGATTGGCTCGAAGCTCGCAGCTGCGTACTGCCCCCGTCGCAGATTGATACGGTGGCGCTCCGCGCCGCCTTCCCCTTCCCAGTGCGGAACTCGAGCGAGGCACACTCTCCGAGGACGTGAGCTACACGCAACGAACCTTCGTTTATCATCTCCGCGTCAGATGCAGCTCGACGCAAGCGAACAGCTTAATCAAGCATCCCCTCCACCGTGCCCTTGGTAAGAACACTCCTATTCGAGCACAAGCGAGCTGGCGGGACATCCTATAGGTGCCCCGAGGTTGAGTGCGTTGGAACTGGAGTACATTGAACCGGAACATGTTCGCATCGGCACGGAACCGTTTCCCAATCAATTCCTGCGTATCTGAATCTGGATCGAGGCCGGCGCCAATCTTCGGGCGGCGCGAGCATTTCAATACGGTTTACATTTGATTAGACGATGCACTTCGAATTCAAACTGCCAATTGGGGCGCCCCTCCCGAGCACCGCAACGAAAGACGCGCCAAGCTACAAATCCTCGTTCTCCACGGCACCACACGAGAGTTGTTGACCAAATTTGGAGCCAGCGTGCACGGAAGACGACCCCCTAAGCCCGCCAATCTCCGCGACCACGCACTCGAACGATTGGCCCATCAATCAGACCTTACAATGCCAAATTTACCTACTAGGAAAAGGCCTTCGGGTTTACAGCATCACCCGACATGCGGTACCTCACACGGGAGAGATCTCACGTCCGGCAAGTTTGCGCCAGAATTCGACAGGAGTGAATTTAGTGAACGAACAGCATACCCCTCCTCGCTCCGAAAAAGCCGAAATGAAGCGCCAGGCTCGCATTAAGGCGCGCAAAGACGCAAATATTGAGACGCGGAAAGCAGAGCGGAAGCAAAAGCGCGCTGCTCTTCGCGCATCAGATTCTACGAAATCTTGATTTACTGCTTAAAACACAACTAATAGCAGGTCATTGTCCAGTGCAACCCAGCGAATCTTCAACAATCGCTAGTCATGCACAAGAAGCAGTAAGGCTTTGCCGCGACGAAGCGGCAGCCAATCGCTGGGATCGAGTAATCGCGATTACCGACAACTCCAATCTGATCACGCAACAACCACAGTTGCTGCTTCAACGGTTGCAGGGTGCTTTCATCCTGTCCGATGACAATATTATCAACTGTATTTTAAAGGATCTTCCCGAAGCCGCGCTTCCGCATGAAATCAAATTTGCAACTGTACGGCAACTTTCGATGAACAAGCGCGCACATTTGGCAGCTCAACTGCTTCTAGACACGCCATCTCTTCATGAGACGACGCGCTTCCTTAAATCGACCGGCCTCGTTTTCAAACACCTTCGTGACGCTAATCTCAAACGCGCGCTTCTCGATCTGGTCGCGAAAGTGAGCCGCGGTGGATCATTGATCAAACCTACCGCTACTTCACTAACCTTTGCCGATCAGCCCGCACAAGATTCCTTCGGTAGTGTGAAGATCGTTGCTTCATCTAAAACGGACAAGCATCATCTCAAGGGCCTAAAGCGCGAGGTCGCGGTCTTCAATCGGCTTATGGCACGCCCGCTGAAACCTGTCATCTCCGAGTACGAGAACGTTTTCACTCATCCGTCTGGGCAAATTTGGACCGAAAATAAGGAAATCGTTGTATCGAAGGGGTTCCCCCTCGATGTCACAGATAGAACGCAAGTGCAAAATATTTCGCTTGCGTTTGGAGCCAATCGCGGAAGCAGCGGAATCTATCACTGGCTCATCGATTATCTTCCAAGACTTGCCTGGATCCATAGCAGCGGCCTGATTGAGAATAAAGGATGCCGGATCCTTCTTAACGCTGCACGGTCCAGTTTCGAGCAAGAAACACTGAATATGCTTGATCTTGGAAATGCTGTTCAGAAGCTGAACAGCACGGTCTTCGTTGAACGCCTACTGGTCGCGCGGGTAGGTTTCCGCGGTATGTTGGGATGGCGTCATCTAGACGGCATCTACGAAGAGCTCGGAGAACGTGCGAGCGCCTTAGCAGCAAACAACAACGTAGAATTGCCAGACCGTGTCTATGTCACGCGACGTGATGCTGTCCGGCGTGTGATGAAGAACGAGGCTGATGTAGAAGCCGTAGCGAGGAAGCTTGGATTCACCGTTATGGAGTTTTCCAAGATTCCCCTCTGGCATCAATTTGCGATCGCCCGAAAAGCTTCCGTCATTATGTCTCCTCACGGCGCTGGACTATCTCACATTGTCGTCTCGAAGCCTGGACTTCGCGTAATCGAAATCCTTCCGATCATGGATGGAACGTATCAGCTACGTTTCAACTATGCTCGCCTTTCAATTGTTAAAGGTCATCAATACTCCGCATGGCTCGAGCCGCAGTATCCCGGCTTCGATGCATGGACGGTCGATCTACCGGCCTTCACGATCTTTTTGAAGAAGGCCCTCAGGGAGTCGGCGCCGCCGGCTGGCTCGGATCCGTGAGCTGGATCGTCCAGCTTTTCTGCTCGCCGGTATCGACCTCATAGAAGCCGTTGCGATCGAACCCGCGGGCGAGGCAATCCTCGACGCCGTGGATCGTGAACTCGGCGTCCTTGGTGCACATCAACGAGCGACCGTTCCATTCTCCGCCGCGAGTATAGTCCACGGCGAACACGTAATAGAATCTCGAGGCGAGTGCCCCGCGCAGCAGGGTCTCGCAGCCCTTGGGGGCCACGTCCCACCAGCCTTCCGTCACCCACCCCTGGCCGTCGCGATATCCAAGTGCGATGCCGACCTTGCTCCCGGTTTGGTTGCACATACGGAGGTCCGCTTGGGCCGGCAAGGGCCGAGCGACGAGGCAGGCAAGAACGAGGCCGGCCAAGACCGCCCCCCGCCCGTAAATGGGAGAGGGGCGGCGACAGCTCACGTCGTCAACCGACGAGAATGATACGGCAATCATTGACATTGGTGCGTGTGGGACCCGGTTGGACGAGGTCGCCGATCGTGGCGAAGAACTTCGTCGAATCATTGTCCGCCAGCATGGCAGCCGGGTCGAGGCCGGCGGCGCGGGCGCGCTCCAGCGTGGTCGGGTCGACAAGCCCGCCGGCTGGATCGGTGGCCGCGCCACGTCCGCCATCGGTCCCGTCGGTATCGGCGGCGATGCCGAGGATGCCGGATTCGCCATCGAGGCCGATCGCGAGGGCGAGGGCGTATTCCTGGTTCGGGCCGCCATGGCCCTCACCGACGATGGTCACGGTGAGTTCGCCGCCGGAGATGATCGCCACCTTGCGGCCGGCCGCCTTCATCTCCTTGGCGAGGGCGGCGTGTTCCGCCGCGACCTCACGGGCTTCCCCCTCCACATCGGGGCCGAGCATCACGACCTCGTAGCCGGCGCGCTTCGCGGCCTCCGCCGCCGCATCCAGGGCGTTGATGGGACGGGCGATGATGCGGTATTCGGCGCGGGCGAAGGAAGGGTCGCCCGCCTTCGGCGTCTCGTTGGCCGGGTCGTTGAGGAGCGCCTTGGCGGTCTCCGGCAGGGGAATGTTGCGGCGCTCGCAGATCTCGCGCGCGTCGGCGAGCGTCGAGGGGTCGGGCACGGTCGGGCCCGAGGCGATCACCGCCGGATCGTCATGCGGCACGTCGGAAATCGCCAGCGTCAGGATCGAGCGCGCGTTGCGGGCCATCATGGCCAGCCGGCCGCCCTTGATCCGGGACAGGTGCTTGCGCACCGCGTTGATCTCGTTGATCGGCGCGCCGGAGCGCAGCAACGCCTTGGTGATCGCCTGTTTCTCGCCGAGGGTGAGATCGCCGGCCGGCGCGATCCAATTCGCCGATCCGCCACCCGAAAGCAGCACCAGCACATCGTCTTCCGGACCGGCATCGGCGGCGATCTTCAGGGCGTCGATAGTGGCGTCGATGCCGGCCTGGTCCGGTACCGGGTGTCCGGCCTCGACCATGCGGATCATCGGGGCTTCTTCGCCGTAGCCGTGGCGGGCCACCGCCAGACCGACGATGCGGCTCTCGTCGACGCCGTGCTGCTCCCGGTAGAACCGGCTCGCGACCGCGGCCATGCTTCCGCCGGCCTTGCCGGCACCGAGGATGATCAGCCGACCCGTGCCGGGGGCGGGCAGATGCGGCACCAGGCAGCGGGAGGGATGCGCGGCGGCGATCGCCTCGTCGAGGAAGCCGAGAAGCAGGCCGCGAGCGGCGTCGTGGGAGGAAGGGGAGGGAGCGGGCGAAGTGTGTGAAGGCGCGGTCATGGCGTGTCCGTGTCTCATCAAGGTCCGATCGCGCGGGCCGGATTGCTTGTCCGCCGGATTATTGCCGTGGCGGCGCGATCGCCTATACGTGCTGTGCCCGAGCCCTGCCGCCTCGGCAAGCGTGCGATGACCCGACCGGCGGCGTGTTTCATGCCTGAAGAGGGGGATTTCCTCCCGATCGGCCCCGAAGGACCGTGCCCGCCTCATGTTTCCGCCGCATCCCGTCGAGACGATTCCCGGCGATCCCGCCTCGGGACTCCTCCTTATCTGCGAGCATGCCTCGAATCACGTTCCGGAGGATCTGGCGCAGCTCGGGGTGCCCGAGCGGGAATTCGCGCGCCACATCGCCTACGATATCGGCGCGGCCGAGGTCACCCGGCGGCTTGCGTCCCATCTCGGCGCTCCGGCCATCCTCACGCGGTTCTCACGCCTGATCATCGACCCCAACCGGGGACGCGAGGACCCGACGCTGGTCATGCGTCTGTCGGACGGCGCCGTGGTGCCGGGCAATGCCAGGATCGACGAAGCCGGAAAGGAGGAGCGCATCCGCCGCTTCTATGTGCCCTTCGACGAAGCAGTGGATACGGCCGTCGCGCAGGCCAGGGAGGCAGGCGTGCCGCCCTCCATCGTCACGATGCACAGTTTCACGGCCTCGTGGCGCGGCTATATGCGGCCCTGGCATGTGGGCATCCTGTGGGACAGGGACGACCGTATGAGCGCGCCCCTCATCGCCGGGCTCCGCACCGACCCGGCCGGGCTGACGGTGGGCGATAACGAGCCTTATGGCGGCGGCCTGCCGGGTGACACGATCGATCGCCACGCCATCGCACGCGGCCTTCCCAACGCCCTCGTGGAGATCCGGCAGGATCTCATCGCCCTGGAGCCGGGCCAGATCGAATGGGCGGCGCGTTTCGCCAAGCTCCTCCGACCGCTGATGCCGAAAGCCGGCTGACTTTCATTCCGCGATGAACAGACAGCACATACGAAAGCGGCGGGGCTCAGGCCCCGCCGTTTCCGTCATTCCCTCAGCCTCTGTTTAGCGGGGGCCGCCCGAGGTGCGGCCGTACTGCCAGACCGGGAAGCTGTTCTGCTCGGCGTTGCCTTCCTGGGCGGAATCGACGCTGCGGCGGCTGACGACCGACCCGGTGGTCAAGTCGTCATCGGCGAGGACCTGACGGCCTGCACTTCCGGGAGCCGCATAGGCCGAGATACCGGCGGGCGCATTATAGCTCTGAGCGAGAGCAGGCGAAGCAACGATGCCGAGGCTCAAAGCAACAGCGGCGACGGCGGAAGCGAGACGAGTGTTCATGACTATGTCCTATTGAATGTCGCGGTCTCCGTCAGAGGGCGGTGGGCCGTGAGTTCTTGTGTAGCCCCGATGTAGGACGAACCCTGCCGCAACGTCGTGCGGTTTGGCACCTGCATGCGCGAGACGCCGGGCGAGCGCTGATTTGAGGCCTTGCGATGCGTCAGGCGCAAGGGAGCGAAGAGAAATGTCCGGCGCCTCCCGCATTCTCGCGGGAGGTCATGCGCGCGCAGGAACGCCGGGAAAGCCATGCGTCCGAAAGCCATGCGCCCGAGAACGGGACCGCGCGTCAGCGATGGTATATCCTCGCGCGAAAGCGGTGACCGCCCGCGAGCCGAAGGATGAGGAAACTGCCATGACCGAGATCGACACCGCCACGCAGACCGAATTGGAAGCCGCGGTGTTCCGCCGCCTCGTGGTGCATCTGCAGACGCGCAGCGACGTCCAGAATATCGACCTCATGAACATGGCCGGCTTCTGCCGCAACTGCCTGTCGAACTGGATGAAGGACGCCGCCGACGAGCGCGGCCTGGGCCTCAGCAAGGACGAGACTCGCGAGCGCGTCTACGGAATGCCCTACGAGGAATGGAAGCGGCTGAACCAGGCCGAGGCCACGCCCGAGCAACAGTCGGCCTTCTCGAAGGCGCAAGCCGAGCCGCACTAAGCTTCCGGTAAGCGTGATCGCTTAACCAGCCTCCTCCGGCGCATCCCACCCGATGCGCCTCAGATCAGGAATTGAGACGCTCATGGCCGCTTCCGCCGCACCCGCCGTCGATGCCTCCTCGGTTGCCGCCGACCAGCTCAAGAGCTTCATCGAGCGCATCGAGCGCCTGGAGGAGGAAAAGGCCGGCCTCGCCGGCGATATCAAGGACGTCTATGCCGAAGCCAAAGGCACCGGCTTCGACGTGAAGGCCCTGCGCAAGATCATCTCCCTGCGCAAGAAGGACCATGCCGAGCGGCAGGAGGAAGAAGCCATCCTGGAGCTCTACATGCAGGCCCTCGGCATGGTGTAGCCCGACATCGCGCGGCGCTCCATCGAGGCCGAAGGCGGCCGTCTTCCCCTGACCGACTGGGCGGAAGACGGGTCGAGCTGATGCTGACCGTGCTCACGCCACGTCGCACTGAGCCCGGCGGGCTCGCCTCCGCGCGGCGGCACGGACAGGCATGCGACACGGCAGACCTCCTTCCTCACGACAAGAAATGAGGACCGGGCGGGAGGTGCTCGGTGCCTCCCGCCGCTTCAGAGCCGCGTCCGTTCGCCGCGCAGGGTGGCCCCGGCCTCGACGGCACCACCCTTGGAGACGGCGATGCGCTGCGACAGGTAGATGCCGCGATGGCCCGAACAGGCATAGGCGGTGAAGCAAGCGACCGCGATGGCGACGCCGTGTGTCGCCCCGAACAGTTCGATCCCCATCAGCGTACAGGCAAGGGGGGTGTTAGCCGCTCCCGCGAAAACCGCCACGAAACCGAGAGCCGCCATCAGGTCGAGGGGTGCCCCCATCAGGCCACCCAGCGCATTGCCGAGGGCGGCGCCGATGAAGAAGAGTGGTGTGACTTCCCCACCCTTGAAGCCCGAGGCCAGAGTGACGACGGTGAAGAGGATCTTCCAGGCCCAGGACCAGGGATGGATCTCCGGCCCGAAGAAGCTCGCGATGCTCAGGCCTCCCGGATCCGGCGCCGTGACGCCGAGGCCGAGATAGTCACGGGTGCCCAGCGCATAGACGAGGCCGATCACGGCCATTCCACCCAGGACGGGGCGCAGGGGTCCGTAGGGAATCAAGCGCTTCAGCCAGCCGCCGAGGAGGTGGTTGGCTTCCGCGAAGACGAGCGCCACGAGCCCGAAGGCGATGCCGGCGACCGCCGCCTTGGCCAGCAGGCTTGGATCGAGGGCGATCGGGCCGGTCACGTCCGCCAGATAGGCGATTCGAAAGAGCGAATGATGGATGCCCCAGGCCTGGCATGCCCAATCGCCGATGACAGACGCCAGTAGGCAGGGAATGAGCGCGCCATATTCCACCCGGCCGATCGCCAGGACTTCGAGAGCGAAGACGGCTCCGGCGATAGGGGTGCCGAACACCGCCCCGAACCCTGCGGCCACGCCTGCCATCAGCACGATGCGGGTGGCCGCCGGATCGAGCTTCGCCAGCCGCCCGATGCCGCTGGCGAGGCTGCCGCCGAGTTGCACCGCCGTACCTTCCCGCCCGGCCGAGCCGCCGAAGAGGTGTGTGACCACGGTGCCGAGAAAGATCAGCGGTGCCATGCGCAGCGGAACGCCGCCCCCGGGCTCATGGATCTGATCGACGATGAGGTTGTTGCCGCCCTCCACGCTGCGCCCGACACGGTGGTAGAGCAGGCCGATGGCGAAGCCCCCGACAGGCAGCAGGAACAGCAGCCACGGATGCGAGAACCGGGCTTTCGTCGCGACGTCGAGACTCCAGAGAAACGCTGCGCAAAGCGTGCCGACGACGGCCGCCAGCGGCACGAGGATCACCGCCCAGCGCGCGAACGCCACCACCCAAGCCGCGCATCGCCTCGTGGCGCGCTTGAGCCCGGCAAACCGATCTTTGAGGAAGGCGAGCATGGCTCCACCGTCTTGCTGAATGGCAAAAGGGTAGGAATCATCAGCCCTTGTGGCGGTTCGGCTTACGCCCGGCAGAATCCATTGCCAGGGCCTTCGTGTCCCGTGGCCGGCAGCGCGTCAAGCCGGGGCGGCTCCCCGTACCCAACGATGCGCAGCCCATCACCGCCGCCCCGGTTTCGGCATCGACGCTGGTGGGCGACCCTCGCCGTCGCGACGTTCAGCGACCGGCAGCCACAGCGCGGGTGGACGATCCGGTGAAGCGCGCGGCGGTGAGGTCGTCGCCGGGGCTACGTCCCGAGAAACGGCTGCGCACGCCGCTTTCCGCCTGAGCGACGAAGCCGGCCGGCGCGGCATCGGTGCGAGCACGCGACGGGGCGACATGAACGGGCGAGGCGCGGCTAGCCGGCGCGGTCGAAGCTGCGGCCACCTCGAACAGGGCGCGCAACTGCGTCTTCGCGTCGGCATCGGCCGGCACGGGCCGGGCCAGGCGGGCGGGTGCGGTAGGAACGGTCGGGGTCGCGGCCATCCCGGTGGGGCCGAGGCTCGCCACCTGGATGGAAGGCCGCGGCGGCGGCAGAGGCATGGTGAGCGCAGCGGTGACGGCGGCGAGTTCCGAGGGCCGGCGTGGCGGCAGCGGCACGTCGATCAGGCTCGATTCTGCATCGGCGGCAGCGGTCGGTTTGGCGACCTCCTGGGTGAGGAGGCTCTGCGCATCGCGTTCGTCACGGCGCAGGAGAGCACCTTTGAGGGCATCGGACGCGGCCGGGGCGGCGTAAGCCAGGGCCTCGCGGGTGCCGGACTGGTCGTCAGGATCGGCACTGGCTACGAGAACGGTGGGCTTTGCCCGAGCCCTGGCCGGAGCTTCGGGCGGCGGCGCAGGGGTCTTGGAGCCGCCGCCGAAGAGGCTGGCGAAGAAGCCCTTGATGCTCGGGCCGTCATCCTCCTCCACCGTCGCGACCTGGGTCACACCGAGCACGGTGCCGCCACGGGCGAGCACTTCGGCACGGGCAAGCTCGTAACCCGGCAGGGGCCGGTTGTCGGCGGGCAGGTGCACGGTCTTGCCGTCGGGGAACAGGCGCGCCAGCTGGTCATGGCTCATGCGCGGCCAGGAACGGACCGACCCGACATCGAGATGGACGAAGGGCGAGCCGGCATGGGGATACCAGCCGACGCCGCCGCGCTGCATCCGCATACCCACCGCACGAAGCTGGTCGATGGAGACATCCGGCAGGTAGAAATCCATCGCCTTGCCGAGCATGTGTTGGCTGAACTCGGCCACGGCGCGCGACCGGCGGCGCAGCATGGCGTTGGTGCCCGGTGACCGATAGGCCGAGACCACGGTGATCGGCTCCTGCGAGCCCACCGACCGGTAGGCCTCCCACACCGTGTCGAACAGGCGCGGGTCCATCTTGGTTGGCTCGTCCATGCGCCAGTCGCGCAGCATCCAGTTGAGCTGTTCCAGCGCGGCCCGGTCGTAGCGACCGTCACGTTTGAACGTGATCGTGGCGCTCTCTTTCGTATGGGTATGGTAGATCGAGAGGGTGCGGGTATCGCCATTGGCGACCGCATCCTGCGTCCCCCGCGTGCCCGCGCCGAGCGCCAGGGCGATGCCCGACGCCACGATGATCGAGCGGCGTAGGCGAGGATGGGAACAGGCGTTGCGGAGATAGACGAGCAGGCGCGAGGCAGGCTGGGTGGATCGATCGGCCGGCTGGGCCTCTTCTCGTAGCGAACTGCCCACGATCGTCCTCACCTCTGCCAGACCGCGCGTTGTCGCGCGGATCATGGTGAACGCAAGGTTGCCGAAAACCGTAAATGGACGGTTATCGGGTCCTCAGCCATTCGCCGGTCTACAAAACGGCTAGGTTTGAACCGTGGCGAAATCGTGCCGGCGCGCCGGCACGATCAAGACGCCGCAAGAGCGGCATCACACATTCTGGGTCGCGTGACATTCACGCAACAAGAGGAGGCGCGCTACCACCAGCCGCGGGAGACCGGGGCCGGGGCAGGGGCTGGGGGGGCTCCCCATGGATCGACGCCTGCGGCTTCGGCGGACCGGGAGGCGCGGACGGGAGCGGCTCCGGCTGACACGGCAGGGCGCGACACCGTACGACGAGCCTCTGTCGACGGAGCATTCGCACCCGGTGCAGATGGCGCCGGTCGCACCGCGACCTTGGCCGGAGGCTTTGCGGGTGCCTTGGTCGGAGCTTTGGCGACGAGCAGGCTTCCCGGCGCGAGGCCGAGCGCGATCTTCATACGCGCGTCGTGGCCGTAGAGATCGGAATAGGTGCGCAAAGCCCCGTGATCGTCCGCCGCGAGGGTGAAATACGCGAGATGGACCGGCAGCTTCTCCGGCAGGCGGATGGTGCGCTCGCCCTTGCCGATGAGCTTCTTCAAGCGCTCGCTCGACCAGGCTTCGGGAAGCACCGAATCGGCGAAACGGAAGGGATCGTCCACGCGCACGCAGCCATGGCTCATCGCCCGCTGAGAGGCGGAGAACAGCGAGCGGTTGGGGGTGTCGTGCAGGTAGACGGCATGGTTGTTGGGAAACAGGAACTTGATGAAGCCGAGCGCATTCCGCTCGCCCGGCGGCTGGCGCACCGAGATGTTGCCGTTGCGATAGACGACCTCGTAGCCGCGACGAGCCGCGTAATTCGGGTCGCGGGCCAGAGCGGGCAGGAACTCGTTCTTCAGGATCGAGGGCGGCACGTTCCAGGATGGGTTGACGACGGCGTATTCCATCATCCCCGAAAAGACCGGCGTCGGCGTCTCGGTCTTACCGACGATGACGCGGGTCTCGTCGCGCACCGACCCATTGCGGATCACGCGCAGGCGAAATTCGGGAATGTTGACCAGAACGTAGTCGCGTCCGAGATCGCTCGGCAGCCAGCGCCAGCGCTCCATGTTGACGAGGACCGTCGATTCCTCGTCGCTCGCGCGTGCCGACGGCTCGGACCGGCCGAGGGCGGCGACGGTCTGTGGCGTGAGCGTACCGGTGGCCGGCAGACCACGGCCCCGCTGAAACTTCGCCACCGCGGCGGACACGGCCCCGTCGAACGCATCCGGCTCGCCCGACGCGGCGTCGAGGGTACCGGCGGTGCGGGTCGGCAGACCGAAATGCCTGCGCAGGGCAGGGACACGGGGATCGTGCATCCCAACCTTCAGGACTGGTCCGGCGGGAATCGACACGGGCGACGTCGCCATGGGCGCGCCGTGAAGATTGCGCAGGCTGGCGAGCCGGGCTTTCAGGGCGAGGTAGCCGGCCTGCGCCGGGTTGTAGCCCTGCAGCGCGGCACCGGCCTGCGGGCCGGCGCTGGCGACGCGCGCCAGAACCGCATCCGCTCCGGGAATGTCGAGGGTGGGCGTGATCAGGCGCGAGACGGCGGCCAGATTGACGCGCGCGCCGCGCGCATCCTTGGCGTAGAGCACGATGGCGGCCGAGAGTTTCAGCTCGATCTCGGCGGTCTGGGCCTCGGTCAATCCCTGCGTGCCGATGACCGGTACCGGATAGGCCTGAACGTTGAGACCATCCTCGGCCGCGAGGGCGAGCCGCGACGCGGCGGCCTTGGCGGCAGCCGTGAAGGCTCCATCGACCACCCAGACCGGCTTGAAGGCACCGAGCCCGTAGAAGGCCTGCATCGCCTCCCGGTCCTTCGTGCTCAGGCGGGCGAGAAGGGGGGCCGGATCGGCGAGACGAGCGGCCAGGGCCGCCCCCATCGGATCGGTCGGCACCGGAGCGGCGGCCACCGCGGCGGCGGGCTCGGAGCCCGTTTCAGCCTTCGAGGGTGAATCCTCGACGCTTCTGGTCTCCGACGCGCCTTCCCGGGGGGCATCGGATGGAACCTGCGCGGAATCCCCCGCCACGGCGGGCTCTGCCGGGTTGGGGGAGGGAGATACGGGCGAGGAGATCGCCCCGGTCGCCGCCGTATCGCCCTGTCCCTGATCGGATGAGACCGAGGGCGTGGCGGCGCTCTGCACAACGGACGGAGTCTGGTCGAGCCGAGGCTCGGCCCTTGCCGCGTAGCCGACACAACCGACCATGAGGGCGGCCAGTGCGACGGAGGCGGAGCGCGAAGCGCCCATGATGAAACTCCCGGGACCGGCCGTATCGGCCGTGTTTGCGGTCAAACAATCGCTGCTTGCGCAACCGCTTGCAACGGCGCGCGGGCAACAGTGGAGGCTTGCCGGGATCTCCCGGCCCGAAACGCAGTGCCTTGACGCACATCCCGGCCAGACGGGCCGCGACGGAAACGCTGCCCCAGTCTCAGGCGGCGGCTTCGTCGCTCTTCTCGTCGTCGTCGAGACCGAGATCCTTCAGCTTGCGATAGAGCGTCGACCGGCCGATGCCGAGGCGCCTCGACACTTCCGACATGCGGCCCCGGTAATATTGCAGGGCGTAGCGGATGATCTCCGCCTCCAGCTCGTCCATCGGCTTCATCTCGCCGGTCTCCTCGGTGACGAGGGTCATCGCATGGGGGTCGCGGACTTCGACGCGGACGATTTCGCGCACCGGCTCGGGCATGCCGGCCTGAACCATGGGCTGGACCGGGGCGGCCGGAATGCGCACGTCGAACCCTTCCACCTGCGCGGCGATCTGCGGGAACTCGGACACGGTGAGCTCGTCGCTATCGGCGAGCACCACGGCGCGGAACAGGGCGTTCTCGAGCTGGCGGACATTGCCGGGCCACCCGTAGCGGCAGAGCAGCGACATGGCCTCCGGCGTGATCGCACGGACGCGCTTTCCTTCCTCGGCCGCGAAGCGCGCACAGAACGAGCGCACCAAGTCCGGGATGTCCTCGCGGCGCGCCCGGAGCGGGGGCAGGGTCATCGGGAAAACGTTGAGGCGGTAATACAGGTCCTCGCGGAAACGACCCTGCTTGACGAGGTCGAGGAGCGAACGGTTCGTGGCCGAGATCAGCCGGATGTCGATCCGAACGCTGCGCTTGGCGCCCACCGGATCGACTTCGCCCTCCTGCAGCGCGCGCAGGAGCTTCACCTGGGCATCGAGCGGCAACTCGCCGATCTCGTCGAGGAACAGCGTTCCGCCCGAGGCTTCGACGAACTTGCCCATATGACGCTCGGTTGCGCCCGTGAACGCGCCCTTCTCATGCCCGAACAAGGTCGATTCCACGAGATTGTCGGGGATCGCCCCGCAATTGACCGTGACGAAAGCCTTGCCGCGCCGATCGCCCGACCCCTGGATCGCACGGGCCAGAACTTCCTTGCCGACGCCGGACTCGCCCTCGATGAGGACCGGGATGTTGGACTTAGCCGAACGCTCGGCCAGCCGGATCACACGCTCCATGTCGGGACTGCGCGAGGACAGGTCCTTGAAGGTGAGCGAGCCGGAGGCGCGCCGCCGCATGCGACGCACCTCTTCTTCCAGCTGATCGACCTTGAGCGCGTTCTTGATCGACACCTGAAGCCGCTCGGCACCGGCCGGCTTCACCACGAAATCGGTGGCGCCGGCCCGCATGGCGTTGACGACGGCGTCGATGGAGCCGTTGGACGTCTGGACGATGACGGGCGTGTCGAGGCCCGATTGGCGCATCTGGGCCATGACGGCGAGACCGTCGAGCCCGCCTGGCATCACCAGATCGAGGAGCACGACGTCGATAGGCTCGCCGGACCGCAACACGGACAGCCCGTCCTCACCGCTCTCGGCGACCTTCACTTCGAAACCGAGGCGACGCACCATCGCTTCGGCGAGCCGGCGCTGGACGGGATCGTCGTCGACGATGAGGACCGTTGTCGACATGCGGAAAGCCTCGACCGTGTGCTGTGAAAGGTGATCGCCCCCAGGATATCGCCCTGCGAACCAGCCACCGGTGTTTCGTTTCGATCCGTAGGGTGAGCGAAGAGCGTAAAGCTGTGCTTAACGACGATCCCACTTTCTTTCCTGATGGTCCACTCCCCGGGCGGGTTGGGCCGGCGGAGGCTCTGCCGGAGATTCGTTGCGGCGGAATGCACCGACTCGGTTGATCACGCGGCCCTGGCGCTCGATATCAACCCCGACGGCGCGGGAACGCCGCTTCAGGATCAAAGTCACCATGTCGAGCCGAGCCGTCGTTCATGCCAGCCTGCCCAGCGCCGCCCGGATGCCGGCCGGCCAACGATCGGAAGGGACCAACGTCGCGAGGGCTGCCGCTCTTGCTCTCGACCTCGGCTCGCTTCCCGAATGGGATCTGAGCGACCTCTATTCCGGAATCGATTCGCCGGACTTCCGTAGCGACATCGCGCGGGCGGAGCGCGAATGCAGCGACTTCTCGGAGCGCTGGAGCGGCGTCATCGCCGAGATCGCTGAGGGGCCCGATGCGTCCTCGCGACTCGCCGAGGCGGTAGCCGCCTATGAGGCGATCGAGGACCGCCTCGGCCGCCTGATGTCATTCGCCGGCCTCGTCTATTCGGGCGACACCACGGACGAGCGGCGCCAGAAGTTCTACGGTGACACCCAAGAACGCCTGACCACGGCCTCCGGTCACCTCCTGTTCTTCGCCCTGGAGATCAACCGGGTCGACGACGCCCTGATGGACGCCGCCATGGCGGAAGGCCCCCTGGCGCATTACCGCCCCTGGGTCGAGGATCTGCGCCGCGAGAAGCCGTTCCAACTCGACGACCGCACCGAGAAACTGTTTCTCGAGAAGTCGGTGACCGGACGTTCCGCCTGGAACCGGCTGTTCGATGGCACGATCGCCTCACTGCGCTTCCCCCTCCAGGGCGAGATGTTCACCCTGGAGCCGACGCTCAACAAGCTGCAGGACCCGGACGGGGCGGTGCGGAAGGAGGCGGCCGGAGCCCTGGGCGACGTGTTCCGCGCCAATCTGCGGACCTTCGCCCTCATCACCAACACCCTGGCCAAGGACAAGGAGATTTCCGACCGCTGGCGCGGGTTCAAGGATGTGGCCGACGACCGCCACCTGTCGAACCGGGTCGAACCCGAGGTGGTGGCGGCCATGGTAGACGCCGTGCAGGCGGCCTATCCACGCCTCTCGCACCGCTATTACAAGCTGAAGGCGAAGTGGTTCGGCGTCGACGTCCTGCCCTATTGGGACCGCAACGCACCGCTGCCGCGAGTGGAGCAGCGCACGATTCCCTGGGCCGAAGCGCGCGACATGGTGCTCGACGCCTACGGGGCCTTCTCACCGCGCATGGCAGACATCGCCAAGACCTTCTTCGACCGCCGCTGGATCGATGCGCCGACACGTCCGGGCAAGGCACCGGGCGCGTTCGCTCATCCCACAGTGCCCTCGGCGCATCCCTATGTGCTGGTGAATTACCAGGGCAAGCCGCGGGACGTGATGACCCTCGCGCACGAACTCGGCCACGGGGTGCATCAGGTTCTGGCCTCGCGCAACGGGGCGCTGATGGCACCGACGCCGCTGACGCTGGCCGAGACCGCGAGCGTGTTCGGCGAGATGCTGACGTTCCGGCGCCTGCTCGCCTCCACGACCGACACGGTCCAGCGCAGGGCCATGCTGGCGGCCAAGGTCGAGGACATGATCAACACGGTCGTGCGCCAGATCGCGTTCTATCTCTTCGAGCGGAAGGTCCATCTCGCCCGCGCCGAGGGAGAACTCACGGCCGAGCAGATCAACGGCCTCTGGATGTCGGTGCAGGCCGAGAGCTTCGGCCCGGCGATCTCACTCGATGCGGGCTACGAGCCGTTCTGGGCGTATATTCCACACTTCATCCACTCGCCGTTCTACGTCTACGCCTACGCGTTCGGCGATTGCCTCGTGAACTCGCTCTACGGCGTCTACGCCAATGCGGAGGAAGGCTTCGTCGACCGCTACTTCGCGCTGCTCTCTGCCGGTGGGTCGAAGCCCTACGGTGAGCTCCTGGCCCCCTTCGGCCTCAACGCCAGCGACCCCGCCTTCTGGCAGATCGGCCTCAACATGATCGAGGGGATGATCGTGGAGTTGGAAGCGATGGAGGGATAGGGGCCTTTGCGCTGCGGTCTTTCCGTTGTACAGAACGTACAACGGAAAGATGAATTGCCATGAAGCTCGAAGTAAAAAAGATCGGAAATTCCACTGGGCTCATCCTGCCACGGGAATTGATCACCAAGCTCAATCTGCGGCAGGGCCAGTGGCTCCACATCACCGAGATGCCCGATGGTGGAGTGCGGCTGACCCCTTACGATCCTGATTTCGACAAGGCGATGGCGATCGTCGACGACATCATGGAGGAGTATAAGGATACCTTGCGGGCGCTGGCGCAGTGACCGAGCCCCGTTGGTTGACCTCTGAAGAGGTCAAAGTCGCCCACGAGCGCCAGCTCGTCCGGTTTGGTGGTCCTCCTGGTCTCAGAGACGAGAACGCACTCGAATCCGCTTTGGCGCGGCCTGTGAATCGCTGGCGGTACGAAGACGGCGATTTAGCGATACTGGCTGCGGCCTATGCATTCGGTCTCGCGCGCAATCATGCCTTCATCGATGGCAACAAGCGCATCGCCTTCGTGGCGATGACATTGTTCCTACGGCTCAACCACGTTGCTTTCCGCCCGGATCAGGCCGAGGCGACTCGAATGATTTTCGGTCTCGCCGCGAGCGAGATCGACGAGGACGGCCTCATGCGCTGGATCCGCGACAACTGGCCAACGGCGTAGCCCCTTCCGCGACGCAAGTTCCGCGACCCATGGGCCCATGGCCCTGGTACCCTTCGGGAAGGAGCCTATCTCGTGGTGACACTCTTTCGTCGCGCAGAATGGATTCGATGGCCGATCACGACAACGAAGCCAACCGCTTCTCGGCGCGCGCCAGCCGCTATGCCCGGGTGGGTGCGAATGTGGGCGGCGTCGCCGCGCGCATGGCCGGCGCCAAGTTCTTCGGTAAGGGCGAGACCCCGACCAACGCGGCGGCGTTGGCGCAGGCCCTCGGCGGGCTGAAGGGTCCAATCATGAAGGTGGCGCAGCTGCTCGCCACCGTGCCGGATCTGCTGCCACCGGAATACGCGACCGAGCTACAGAAACTGCAATCCGACGCGCCGCCCATGGGAGCGGCCTTCGTCAAGCGCCGGATGATGGCCGAGCTCGGACCCGATTGGCAGAAAAGGTTCGGCTCCTTCGATCTCAGGCCCGCCGCCGCCGCCTCCCTCGGCCAGGTCCATCGCGCGACCGGCCTGGATGGGACACCCTTCGCCTGCAAGCTTCAGTATCCCGACATGCAATCGGCCGTGGAGGCCGATCTGAAGCAGTTGGAAATCGCCTTTGCCCTCCATCGCCGCCTCAGCTCGTGGCTCGATACCCGCGAGATTGCCAAGGAGATCGGCGCCCGAGTTAGGGAGGAACTCGATTACGAGCGCGAGGCGAAACATGCCGCCCTCTACGGGGCGGTATTGCAGGACATCGCGGATGTGAGGGTGCCGGCGATCCACACGGATCTGTCGACGAAGCGCCTCCTCACCCTGGGCTGGCTCGAGGGGGACAGGATCCTCGACTTCACCGAGGAGCCGATCGAGATCCGCAACCGCCTCGCGCAGGCGATGTTCAAGGCGTGGTGGCACCCTTTCAGCCGAGCCGCCGTCATCCATGGCGACCCGCATCTCGGCAATTATACCGTGTTCTCAGAGGACGGTGAGGCGCGCGGCATCAATCTTCTGGATTACGGCTGCGTTCGCATCTTCCACCCCCGCTTCGTCGGCGGGGTGGTCGATCTCTATCGCGGCCTCCTCGAAGACGACAATGCCCGGATCGTCCACGCCTACGAGGTCTGGGGGTTCAAGAACCTCACCAAGGAGCTGATCGAGATCCTCAACATCTGGGCGCGGTTCATCTATGGCCCAATCCTGGAGGACCGCACGAGGACCGTGGCCGATGGGGTCAAGCCCGGAGAATACGGGCGGCGGCAGGCCTTCGAGGTGCATCAGGCCCTGAAGCAGCGCGGCCCCGTGACGGTGCCACAGGAATTCGTCTTCATGGACCGGGCGGCGGTGGGGCTCGGCGCGGTGTTCCTGCACCTGCGTTCGGAGCTGAATTACCATCGGCTGTTCGAGGCCGAGATCGAGCGCTTCTCTCTCGAGACCCTGACCGAGCGGCAGGGCACAGCCCTGATGGCGGCAGGCCTTCCGCTTCCGGTCTAGGTAGATCGCGAAGCGGCTTTCAGCGAACCCGCCTTCGAACACCGGCGATCCGTCGAAGACCGGGCGGGTCCGCTTCGGCCCGTTCCCACGAGTCTTGTTCGCCACCGGGAAGCACCGTAGGGCGGGCACGACCGCCTGCGGGTAAGCTCGCCCATGACAGGCGGGGATGAACTGTCATTCCATTGGATAAATCCCGCTTCCCATATTTTCGCCAGTCGGTATCTCGATTGCGAGCGATCGAGGCTTGCGCTAAATCCGCTTGGAACCAATCAAGATGATGACCAAGGGGACGAGCGCAAGATGGCTGATGCGAAGAGCGTGACCGGCGTGCATTACAGCCCGGCGATGGACGAGAAGACCCACGAACAGACCTATCGCGGCTTTGTCCGGTTTGTGGAAATCGGCACGGGCGTGGTGATCTGCTGGGTGCTCGCCCTGGCCGTGGGCGGTATTCACGAGGCCTGGCTCACCGCCATCTTCGGTGTTCTCCTGTCGGGAGCCGCCGGCGCCGTGGGTGCATTCGTACCCAGCATCGGCTGGAAGGCACCGTTCGCGGTGGCGCTCCTGCTGGCGCTGTACCTCTTCTTCGCGTGACGTAGCCCAGGATCGCTGGTATACCAGCGATCCGCGGCTCTATATTCCTGCTAAGCCGCGGCAATCGAGCATGATTGCCGAAGGAGGTCTTTGAATGCGCATCGCTGTCCTGACAGAGTCGGATCCCGCTGAGCCGCGGGTGGCGGCGGTGCCCGATACGATCAAGAAATTCAGAGGACTCGGCGTCGACGTCACGGTCCAGTCCGGCGCGGGCCTGAAGGCCGGTGTTCCGGACGCGGAATACGAGGCGGTGGGCGCCAGCATCGCCGCCACGGCCGAGGAGACGGCGAAGGACGCCGATCTCGTCCTCAAGGTCAGGCGTCCCAACGAGGACGAGCTGAAGCTTCTGAAGAGCGGCGCCACCGTCGTCGCCATCATGGATCCCTACGGGAACGAGACCGCGCTGCAGGCCATGGCGGATGCCGGCATCAGCGCTTTCTCGATGGAGCTGATGCCCCGCATCACCCGCGCCCAGGTGATGGACGTCTTGTCCTCCCAAGCCAATCTCGCGGGCTACCGCGCCGTGGTCGATGGCGCCGCCGAGTACGGGCGCGCCATGCCGATGATGATGACCGCCGCCGGCACCGTGCCGGCCGCCCGCGTCTTCGTCATGGGTGTCGGTGTCGCCGGTCTCCAGGCCATCGCCACTGCAAGGCGCATGGGAGCGGTAGTGACGGCCACGGATGTGCGGCCCGCCACCAAGGAACAGGTCGAATCCCTCGGGGCCAAGTTCGTGGCCGTGGAGGACGACGAGTTCAAGCAGGCCGAGACGTCCGGTGGCTATGCCAAGGAAATGTCTGCCGAATACCAGAAGAAGCAGGCCGAGCTCGTGGCGACGCATATCGCCAAGCAGGACATCGTCATCACCACGGCGCTGATCCCCGGTCGGCCGGCCCCGAAGCTCGTGTCGGAATCCATGGTCGCGTCCATGAAGCCGGGTTCGGTGCTCATCGACCTCGCCGTCGAGCGCGGCGGCAACGTCGCCGGTGCCGAGGCGGGCGAGATCGTCACCACGGAGAACGGCGTCAAGATCGTCGGCCACGTGAACGTCGCCGGCCGCCTCGCGGCCACGGCGTCCAGCCTCTACGCCAGAAACCTGTTCGCGTTCGTCGAGACACTGATCGACAAGGAAGCCAAGGCCCTCGCCATCAAATGGGATGACGAGCTCGTGAAGGCGACGAACCTCACCCGGGACGGACAGGTAGTCCACCCCGCCTTCCAGCCCAAAGCAGCCTGACCCCGGCGGAGAGACAGATGGCCACCCTTCCCCCCGAACAGGCCGCCGAGCAGGCGCGCGCCGCCGCTGCCGCCGCCCGCGCCTCCGCCGACCAGGCGCAGAGCATCGCCGACAGCCTCAGCCAAGGCCTCAGCCATGGCATCTCCGTCGTCACCCATGGCGCGGTCGATCCCACCGTCTTCCAGCTCGCGATCTTCGTGCTCGCGATCTTCGTCGGCTACTACGTGGTGTGGTCGGTGACCCCGGCGCTCCACACCCCCCTGATGTCGGTCACCAACGCGATTTCCTCTGTCATCATCGTCGGCGCGCTGCTGGCGGCGGGCGTACCGTTGATCGAGAAGGGAACCGGCTGGGCTCGCTTCTTCGGCTTCGTGGGCATCGTGCTCGCCAGCGTCAACATCTTCGGCGGGTTCCTCGTCACACAGCGCATGCTCGCCATGTACAAGAAGAAGGCTTGAGACGATGTCCCAGAACGTCTCCGCCCTTCTCTACATCGTCTCCGGCGTCCTGTTCATCATGGCGCTGCGGGGGCTCTCGCACCCGACTACGTCGCGGCAGGGTAACCTGTACGGCATGGTCGGCATGGGCCTCGCGGTCCTGACCACCCTGGTCGGCCATCCGCCGGCCGGGTTCGGCGCCTGGATCATCGTCCTCCTCGGCCTCGCCATCGGCGGCGGCGCGGGCGCGGTGATCGCCAAGCGGGTGCCGATGACCGCCATGCCGCAGCTCGTGGCCGCGTTCCACTCCCTCGTGGGTCTCGCCGCCGTGGCGGGTGCGGCCGGCACGCTCTATGCCCCGCAGGCGGTGGGCATCCTCGAGAACGGCCATATCCATAAGGAATCGCTGTTCGAGATGGCGCTCGGCGTCGCCATCGGGGCGATCACCTTCACCGGTTCGGTCATCGCCTTCGCCAAGCTCGACGGACGCATGTCCGGCAAGCCGATCATGCTGCCGCAGCGGCACGCGATCAACATCGCCCTGGGCATCGCCCTGGTCGGCCTGATCGCCGTGTTCATCGGCACCGAGAGCAAGGCGATCTTCTGGCTGATCGTGGTGCTGTCCTTCGTGCTCGGCGGACTGCTGATCATCCCGATCGGCGGCGCGGACATGCCCGTCGTCGTGTCGATGCTCAATTCCTATTCGGGTTGGGCGGCGGCCGGCATCGGCTTCACCCTGGGCAACCTCGCGCTCATCATCACCGGCGCCCTCGTCGGCTCCTCCGGTGCGATCCTGTCCTACATCATGTGCAAGGCGATGAACCGCTCGTTCATCTCCGTGATCCTCGGCGGCTTCGGCGGCGACGCCGCTGCGGCCGGTGCGGGTGGGGCTGTCGAGACGCGCCCCGTGAAGCAGGGATCGGCCGACGATGCGGCCTACATCATGAAGAATGCCGAGCGCGTCATCATCGTCCCCGGCTACGGCATGGCGGTGGCGCAGGCCCAACACTCGCTCCGCGAGATGGTGGACCTGCTTAAGAAGGAAGGCGTCGACGTGAAATACGCCATCCACCCCGTCGCCGGCCGCATGCCCGGGCACATGAACGTGCTGCTGGCGGAAGCCAATGTGCCCTACGACGAGGTCCACGAGCTCGAGGACATCAACGGCGACTTCCCGCAGGCGGACGTGGCCTTCGTCATCGGCGCCAACGACGTCACCAACCCGGCCGCCAAGACCGACAAGACCTCGCCGATCTACGGCATGCCGATCCTCGACGTGGAGAAGGCCAAGACGGTCCTCTTCATCAAGCGCGGAATGGGCTCTGGCTATGCCGGCGTGGAGAACGAGGTCTTCTTCCGCGACAACACCATGATGCTCTTCGGCGATGCCAAGAAGGTCGTGGACTCGATCGTCAAGAACCTCTGAGCGACGCGGGGCGGCCTTCCGCCCCGTCAGTCTCGACTGCGAAGGGTCGGCGCCATGCGCCGGCCCTTTTCTTGTCTGGGTAAGAGCGAGTTCCGGTCTTGCCCCACGCGTCACCGCGAAGCCGGCAGCGCAGTAGCGCCGGGTAGTCCCGGCCGGGTAGACTAATTGCGTGTCAGCCGCCTCAGCCCTCGCCCCAACCCGCGCCTTCCTCGGCGTCACCCGCTCCATCATGGGGCGGCCCTGGCGTGACCGCTGCGGCGAGGCGGCCGCCCAGGCCTATGCCGCGACGATGGTTCAGGCCCATGGCCTGCCCGACCTTCTCGCCCGTGTCCTCGCCTCCCGTGGCGTCCGGCCTGACGAAGCGGAGGCCTATCTCCAGCCGCGACTACGCGACCTGATGCCGGACCCGTCCCGCCTGGTGGACATGGAGGGCGCGGCCGAACGGCTCGCCCGTGCGGTCGAGAGCCACGAGCATGTGGCGGTGTTCGGCGATTACGACGTCGATGGCGCGGCGAGCGCGGCGCTGATCGCCGGCTACCTACGTTCTCTCGGCCTGACGGTGGACATCCACATTCCGGACCGGATCACGGAAGGGTACGGCCCCAACGTGGCAGCGGTCACGTCGCTGGCGGAGGGCGGGGCAAAGCTCCTCGTCTGCGTCGATTGCGGCACGAGCGGCCACGAGCCCCTCGCAGCCGCGGCCGAGCTCGGCCTCGATGTGATCGTCCTCGATCATCACGGCGCACCGGAGGTCCTGCCCTCGGTGCACGCCTTGGTGAATCCCAACCGTCTCGACGATGTGTCTGGCCTCGGCCATCTCTGCGCGGCGGGGATCGTCTTCCTCACTCTCGTGGCTCTCAACCGCCGCCTGAGGCGAGGAGGGAGGGAGGATCTGCCCGATCTCGCCGAATCCCTGGATCTGGTGGCGCTGGCGACGGTGGCCGACGTGGTGCCACTGACCGGCCTCAACCGCGCCTTCGTCGTCCAGGGACTGAAAGTAATGCGCGGCCGGGGTCGGATCGGCCTCGCCGCCCTGTTCGACGCGGCATCCTTGAGCGAGCCGCCGGAATCCTGGCACCTCGGCTATCTCCTCGGTCCGCGCATCAATGCCGGCGGGCGCATCGGCCATGCGGGGCTCGGTGCAGCCCTTCTCACCAGCACCGATCCGGTCGAGGCGAACCGCATCGCCACCGAACTCGATCTCCTCAACCGCGAACGCCAGGGCATCGAGGCGCAGGCCGTTCTCGAAGCCGAGGCCGAGATGGATCGCGCCCTGACCCTGGATCCGGACAAGCCGGTCCTGGTGACCGCCTCCGCCACTTGGCATCCCGGCGTGGTCGGCCTCGTGGCGGCCCGCCTGAAGGAACGGTTCGGCCGACCGGCTTTCGCGTTCGCCCTACGGCCGGACGGGACGGCGACGGGGTCGGGCCGCTCCGTAGCCGGGGTCGATCTCGGATTTGCGGTGCGGGAGGCGGTGAATGCGGGCCTTCTCGTCAAGGGCGGCGGGCACGCCATGGCGGCTGGCGCAACGCTGCCGGGCCACGATCCCAGGCTCTTCGGCGAGTTTCTCGCCACCGCCCTCGCAGCAGCGGTGGCGGTGGCGAGGGCGGTGGAAGCGCTCCTCATTGACGGTACGGTGAGCGCGGGCGGTGCGACGGCGGAGGTGGTTCGCCTCGTCCAGCGCGCCGGGCCGTTCGGTGCCGGGGCGCCGGAGCCCGTCTTCGCCCTGTCGCATCACCGGCTCGTCGATGCGGGCATCGTCGGCAACGGCCATGTGCGCGCGCGCTTCAGGAGCCGGGATGGCCAGGCCATCGGCGCCATCGCCTTTCGTTCCGCGCAGGGGCCGTTGGGGCAGGCGCTCCTCGGCGGGATCGGGCAGGAGTTCCACGTGGCCGGCACCCTCGCCATCGATACCTGGCGCGGCGGCGAGCGGGTGCAATTGCGCATCGGTGATCTCGCCACACCCTGAACTTTGCGCGCCCGCATGCGCAGGATGTGTTGACACCCGCGCAAGCCCTCACCATAAGGGCCCGCGCGCTGCCGAAAGGCGGTGGTTTGGGGGAATGTCCCGAGCGGCAAAGGGGGCGGACTGTAAATCCGCTGCGTAAGCTTCGTAGGTTCGAGTCCTACTTCCCCCACCAATCCATACCGACACGCTGGCAGCACGGCCGATGAAGGGATCACCTTCTCAAGACCGCGTCTCCATGCTATCGGGCGCCATATGCGGGTGTAGCTCAATGGTAGAGCAGCAGCCTTCCAAGCTGAATACCCGGGTTCGATTCCCGGTACCCGCTCCACTCCCCCCTTCCCGAAAAGACTAGCAACCTCAGCCCGATAGGGCAGGGGCGCGGTATCCAGTGGCTGTTTGCCTGGGCGGTGGATACCGCATGGATACCGCAGACGAATCGGTATCGGGCGCAAGTTTCCTTGTCGAACTCGGACCCGCTCGCACGAATGATGGTGATCGAAAGAGATCGCCATGCCCCGCTGCACCCACACCCCGGCCCGCCTCTACGACCGCCACCCTGATCCGGTTCACGACCTCATCGCCGTTGGCAGCCTTTCCCGGTTCGTGCGCTGCACGGATTGTGGTGCCAGGGGCATCGTCCGGCGCGGCCGCGTGGGATGGACGCCCCGTAGCGCCGGTGATCCGGTCCGCCCGGAGGTCGAGCGGTGGAACGCCCTGGTGGCCGAGGCTCGTGCAGCGCTCCTGCCTTGATCGAAGAACCCGGGCCCTTTCGCTTTGGGCCGCCCCGAACGTGTAAAACGATTCCACAAACGCGATTTGGGAATCGTTTTACACGTTCGGGGCGGGCCATCAGTTCAGGGTCCCGATCTCGCCGTCGTACCCATCGAGCACCCGGACCTCGCCCCCGGCCGGGTGGAGCGAGACGGCATCGCATCGCGGGCAGTGCAGGCCGCCCGCCGCCATCCGGACCTCCCCCCACCGGAACTTCGCGGAGCACGTGAGGCAGCACCAGGTCTGCTGCATGACTTCGTCAGACTCGGTCATCCCAGCCTCCGCGAATAGCTGCCATCGGGATGGAAGGTGACCTCCTCGGTGTAGGTGGTCACCTCCACGTCATGGCTGCCAGAGATGGAAACTTTCGCGACTGGCTCGCCAAGGTTCACGCCCCAGTCGTCATCGAGGTCCATCTCCTCGCCCAGGGTGAGGTGAACCCTGATGCCGCCGGCGAGCGTGAAGGTGCCTCCCTCGCGGATGGCGCGCTGCCAGTCCTCCTCGGTCGCGAAGTGCTTGCGGGTGAGGGTGATGGTCGGGTTCATCATGCGCTCGATCATGCCCTGTCTCCTTCCGGCGGCCGCCCGTGCCGAGTGGTGCCGTCCGGCCAGTCCCAGCGATGTTCGCAATCAGGTTCGAACTCGATACCGACGATGGTGGCCTTGAGGCGGTAGAGTTTGTCCCGGAGTTCGTTGACGCCGTTCCGTTCCAGACCGATGCACCCGGCCAGGTGGCCGGTGATGGCGTAGATCTGGCGCGCCGCCTCCTTCAGACGGTCGGCCTCGGACATGGTCGTCGGGTCCGGCTCGGGCGAGTGAACCTCCTCAAGCTTCGCCAGCCGGACTATCAGGGCGCTCATGGCGAACCCGACCGATCCCTCCTTGCCCGTGACCTTCCAGTGCCCGGCGGTCTCCCGACCGGCATCTTCCCCAACGCCCTCGGTATAGATCGTGATGACGTCGCCGACGGCGTGGCGGTCGAAAGGTGCCCTGATCAGGACGACGGTCCCCTGTCCGGGCATGCGGCGCCAGTCGGTTGCCTTGACCCGGTAGCTCTGCATGCCCCGACCGTTCACTGCGGCCTCCTCAGGCAATCGGGGCGCCCGTCCGGTCCCACGAGCGGCTGCATGCCAGTCTCGGCTTGGGTGTACCGGCACCCGGTCGCCGGGTCCGTCCAGACCCGGACGCCGCCTTGGTTGGACCACGCGGGATCCGCTGCCTGCGAGAGGGCCTGCAGGATCGTGAGCAGGACGGCCGCGGCGATGGCAATGCCGATGAACAGGAACCAGAGGTCGAACCCGTCGCGAGGCGAGGAGGTCCTGATCATGAGGACCTCCTCGAAACACGGCGCCGGTCATTCCTGACCTCGCGGAGGACGGCGTGCCTGATCCAGTCCGCGAACATGACCTGCACCTTGGCCTGCCGCTGGGGGGCCCCGCCGGGGTGCTCCTCTGCGATGATCCGCTCGACCCCACGAGCAGCCCCGAGGGCGATCTCGTCGATTGTGGACCGCCTCATGACTGGGCCCCCCGAAATGGAGCGGGGTTCGGGGTGCAGCCCGAGTGGTCCTCGCCGGTCAGGAAATCGAGGACCCGATACAGGTCATGGCGGATCCCGGGGACGCCGTAGAGATGATGCCCTGCGGTCGCGAGATCGAACTCCTTGATGACGGTCTTCACACGCGAGACGGCCTCGTGGAGATCTCGCCGGCGGATGAACCCGGCATACTGCAGGACCTGCAGGGCGGGCGCCGGGTCGAAGTCGGCGTCGCTGTAAGCGTTGACGGTCTGCTCGACGACGTCGGCATCGCTCATTGCCCGGAGGGCGTCACGGCGCTCCTGTGCCGCGACCGCTCGCTGCGCAATCTCCTCGGCCATCTCCAGCCGGTACTTGGCGACCCACGTTTCATGGGCCGCCACTTGCTCGGGTGTCATGCCGGCATACAGCCGGGCGAACTCTCGGATCTCGATCTCTGTGGGCATGCTGGTCCGGGTCCCTGTCTCGCGTTCGCGAGATCGCTTCAGAGACGATCGAAGCAGCTCCCGCAGATTCGCCTAGAGGGAAACCGGACGGGCCGTCCGGATGGCCCATCGAGAACGCCATCGCGGTTTACGACGCGCGACACGGCCTCATCGGGCGTAAAGAATTCTCTCGTGGAGGCCTTGCGACTACCGCAAATTGCGGTACATTTAGATCACCGGCGCAAGCCGAGGCCTCCCGGGGCGATCCGGGCCGATGATGGAGCCACCCGATGACCACCACCAAAATCGACCGTTCCGCCCTCCTGAGGAATGCTTGGCGGATCGCCCGCGAAGCCGCGGCCTCCGCCGGCACCGCCGTCCGTGCCGCGCTCGGCGCCGCGTTCCGGCAGGCTTGGGCCGAGGCCCGCATGGTCGCCCAGCCCGTCCAGCAGCAGCAGGCCCAGGCCGTCGCGCCGGCCGACCTCACCACCACCGAGGGCCTCGCCAAGGCCCTCGTCGGCAAGACCGCCTCCCTTGCGCTTGCGGGTGGTGAGGCCCTCTACACCATCGTCTCCGTCGAGCGCTGGACCTCGCCCGACGGCGCGCAGGTCCGCGACTACATCAAGATGGAGACGAGCGGCATGTGGTCTGACGACCGCAAGGGTCCAATCAAACTCTTCATCCTGCGCAAGGGAACCGGACACGGCACGTACACCGAGACGGATGCCGGCGAGGCCTTCTGGGCGTACGGCGGGTTCTGCAACAGCGGCAACAAGCGCTGCAACGCCAACGACATGGTCAAAGACATCCTGGAGAGTATCCGCTCATGACCTGGATGGTCCGACTACGCGCACACGATGGCGGCGAGCTTCTGGAGAGGGCGAGCTACGGCTCGCCCGACGCAGCCATTGACGCCTATCGCCTCCTGCTCGGGCGCGAGGACCTCATCGGGCAACCGGTCGCCGCGGTGTTCAAGCCTCCCCGGGATGCGACCGGCGACGGGAACGCCGCGACGTGGTTCTCGCGGTTCGACAAGCCTCTCGGGGCGGGCCGCATCGGTCCCGACGACCCCCGGCTTGACCCTTGGGCTAACGCATACGATGCGAAAAGCGCAGTGTACTCCCCCGCGCCGGCGTCCAAGCCCAAGGCCGCACCGGACTGGGAAAAGGACGCCCGCCCCCTGTCGGAGTGTCTAAAGGCATGGGCCAAGACACGCGGCGGGCGCGACGCCGCGGCCGACGCCCTGCAGGTCTCACGGTCTACCTTCGACGGCTGGTGCGACGGCCGTGGCGCGGCCCAGGACAGGATGATCCGCAGACTCATGACGCTCACCGACACTACTAGCCGTTGACGACGCGCTACCCTTGAAGAGTAATGATTGTCAGTATAGATAGGACAATACCAGAAGCGGCTTGCCCACAAGCTGCCCGGTACAGCAGGGAACCCCACATGTTGATTATCGACCGAATGGTGGCGATGGTGCGCGCCGGCCCCGGCCCCTCGCCGGAGGAACGGGCTGCGGCCGCTGCCCAGTACCAGGCTGAGGAGAAAGCCAGGCAGGTCCGCCAGGCCGAGGAGCGCCAGGCATTCCTCACGGCCGCCCCCCGGTATGTCCTCCCCGACGGCTCCGCGTGGCGCTCGGCACAGATGCTCGGACGCCTGAGCAACGGCGGTGAGCGCGACCGCGGCCGCCTGTACCATATCGTCTCCGAGGACGGCTGCGGCCCGATGGGCGGGGCCGGGAGCGCGCTGTGCGGTGCCACGCCGGGCCGGCGTTCCGTCGGATGGGGCGACGTCGAAGGCGTCCCTGCGACCTGCCCGCGTTGCCTGAAGCGGGTGGCGTCATGAGGGGCACCACCATCATCATCAGGGGGTACACATGGGGGCAGCGCCTTGGCATGTGGCCCGTCGCGAATGACCATCCCGGCCGGTTCTGCGTTGACGTGATCTACCTGGCCGGCCCCACCCAGGACCTTCTCCCGTGCGCATAACGCTCTACCCCGTCCCGGCTGGGACCCCCGCCGTTGGGCACGCCGTCGGGTACGTCTCGGGCTCGCCGCTCTCCAACCTCGCGGGGGCCGCCCCCCCGGCGGGGCCTTTGCTGTCCTACGATGGCCGGCAGGCCCTGATCGATGGCCAGCCGGTGGATCATGCGGAGATCTCGGAGGCCCTCCACGCCGAGATCGAGCGAGTGGCCAAAAGGGTCTTCGGACCTGATTTCGTGGGGCCCCTGAGCCTGGCCTCGGGCCTAAACGTGCGCTCCCTGGCACGCGGCCGCCTCATCTCCCATGGTCTCCCGGCGCCCCTCCTGGACATGCTCGGCCGGGCGGCCGCAACCGCACACCCGAGGGCCACCGGGTATATGCTCCAAGCAGTCGCGTACCTTTGGGACGAGCACGTCATCTCCCATGGAATGGGCGAGACCGGCCCAGGGCCGCTCTCCGCCCAGGGTCGCGAGGCCCTCGGGCAGCGCTGTGAGGAGATCCTCGACCGTGCGCTCGGGATGGTCGCCACGATGCAGGGGGAGACGGCCGCGGCCCGGGCCCGGACGGCCGCGCTCAAGGCAACGCTCCGTTAACGATTCGTGTGTATGGCTGGCACCCTGAAGCCCTGTCTCTGACAGGGCGTCTGGAGAAACCCGGCCATGACGAAGACCCCCCCTCGGGGTGCGCGCCCCCGTGCGCCTGCCAGCGATCCGTTCGCACCCAATCATCCCCCGTCCGTAGACTGGCTCGATCAGGGCCTGGATTTCCTCGACTGCGACCCGCTCGCGGATACGATCCACTGGTCGACCGGCATCCTGCTCGACCTGCCGGACCTGCCCCCCCCCGTGCGTGCCGCGCTTGAGAAGCTGTCGTCGTGCCGCGTGTCGCTCTCGTCGCTCTCGCATGCTGAGAGCGTGTGCGACGATGCCTCGGAGGACCTCAAGCTGGGGCAGAACGACCGCGACACGTATGCCGATTGGTCGACGAGGTGCGTCTATTACCAAGCTTTTTTGGGCGACCACGTCTGTGCCCTGCGGTGTGCCGTCAGGGTCTGGCAGATCGCCATGGCGGGCGGGCATACCGACCTACGACTGGGAAATCTCCTCCGAACGCATGCCGAGATGATGAGCATCGCCGCGTACTGCGATGGAGAGCAGTGGGCACCCAGGCGCGAGCCCCGGTCGGCCCGCCGCCAGGGGGACGGTTTGACCGCCTTACAGATCATTGCCCGGTCGGTCGTGAAGGTAGAGTGGCCCAACAACGTCAAGCGCGGCCCCGTCCGGGACGACACCGGCTTCGATCCCCGCGATCAAGACGAGGACGATCTGCCGGAGGCAGCGGGCGCCGGGCTCCTCGTCGTGCGCAGCGTCGAGCACCTGCCGGGGTCCGCGAAGGACGGCGCACGTAGCAGCGGCGGGACCACGCCCCGCGCGGAGTGGGCGCCTATCGCGGGGGTGACTCTCCCGTGCCGGCCGGTGCCCGATCTCGCGGCCGCGCGTCGGGATCTCGTCGATCAGTACCCGCACGCGGCATCGCTCATCGAGCGCATCCTGAACCAACTCGTCGGTAGGTCATTCGCCCGGCTTCCACCCATCCTGCTCGTCGGGCCCCCGGGCTCCGGCAAGACGCGACTGGCCACCAGCCTGGCCACCGCGCTGGGCCTCCCAAGCACGGTCTACTCGTGCTCGGGTGTGGCGGACGCCTCGTTCATCGGGACCTCCCGGCAGTGGTCATCCGGCAGGGCCTCGGTGCCGCTTCAGACGATCCGGCAAGAGAGCCTCGCGACGGTGGCGGTGGTCCTCGACGAGATCGAGAAGGCCGGCACCAGCATGACGAACGGCAATCTCCTCGACGGGCTCCTGCCCATGCTGGATCATGCCGAGGACTACAGGGACCCCTACCTGGAGTGCGCGACCGATCTCTCGGGCATCACGTTCCTGGCGACGGCTAACGGGACTAGGGGCATGCCCCGGCCCCTGCTGGACCGCTTCCGAGTTTTCCAGATGCCCGAGCCCACGCTTGCCGACCTACCTGCCCTCGCACGGGGGATCGTGGGGGACGCCCGGCGCGAGAGGGGGACGGATGCGTCGTGGCTCCCGGACCTCGACGGCGACGAGCTCGGGCTCATCGCGGAGCACTGGAGTGGGGGTAGCGTCCGACGTCTCCAGCGTCTCGTCGACACCGTCCTCGCCGGTCGCGAGACCCTCGCGGCCCGGCATTGAAGAGGGTGACGATGACCACGCACGCCCCCGTCTGGGACTACCTCCGCTCGTCCATCCGAGCCCATCGCCTCGCCGGCACGGTCGATCACCGCGTCGGGGTCGTGCTTGATGAGTACGTCGGACATATGGCCCGCTGTGTCGCGACACGCCAGGTCACCTTGTCTGAGGGCCTCGCCGCCGCCAACGCGGCCGTCGTGGCATGCGGCCGCCTCATCCCGATCCCTGAGGATCGCCTTGAAGCGCGATGACAGACGTCTACCGGAATCTGACCCGCGGCTGCTGGTCCGTCCGTGAACGCGGCCGCGTCGTCGCCCACGCCCAAACCGTAACCCTGGCCGACGCCGTGATGGTCGTCCGGCCAGGGTCGCGGGCCCGGGTTATCCCCACCGGCAATCGCGAGGTTCACGCGTGGATCAAGGGCACCCTCGTCCCGCATGCAGGCGTCCCCGCGAGGGCCGTCAGATTCTATTACCGGCCGTTCCTTGCCGGTCATTTCACTGACGAATGCGGTCGGCCCGTCGTGGCGGCCGCCTCAATTTTCTTCGACGAGGACGGCAGGGCATGGCACAGCGAAACCGGTACCCAGGCAGCCGCTTCGACCTGACTGAGCTCGGCGACCGTCCCCTGTTTCACGACTGGATCATACAGCCCGACAACCGGTCCGCGGATGGCACCGTGCTCACCGGGACGGTCTACGGGCATGACAAGTTCCCCGACGGGACGGGCCTAACGACGTCGACCGTCCAGGCTTTCGATGCGGCGGCGGGATGGGCGTACTGCTACTCGACTGGGCTGGTCCGCCTCGGCCGGTGCCAGGACCCGGAGGGATGCGCGAACGTGGACCTTATGTAGCCCAAGCGTTAACGGCCCGGCCGGGGCGGTGGTGGCAAAACGCCTGTCGGGAGGCGGGCGGGCGGCAAAACGCCTGGGCGGACGGCAAATTACCTATTCCGAGGGTCGCTGGCGGCAAAATGCCTGGGCGCCCCCGGGTCGACAGGCCGTTTGGGTCACCTTGATACAGCCCCCCCCCCGCGCCTCCCGGTTAACGCAAGGCCCGTATCCCGTTCGGGAATTTTTTAGGTCCGGAATGCCGTGACCTGACCGTTATTTTGGACCGAGCCGACTGAGAGGCTACTGTGGCCTGTCCTGGGATCCGTCGAGGGGGCTGGTCAAGGAATGTAATGGGCGACCTCAACAACGAGCCCATGTCTGAACCTGGTTCGCTCATCTGAATGCCCCCTTGCGTTGCAGACCACCCGCGTCCGGCCCACCCGGTAATCGGAGGCATAATGGACATGACCGTGGACCCAGACGTCCGGTCCTTGGTCCAGGATGACGTCAGTCAGGTCGGAAGCATCGCACCACCGTAGGTCCGCGTCGCTCCGTGGAAGGCTCGCCGGGTGCGGGGCGTGATGGGTCACCACCACCGTGGGACCGGGGTGGCTGACGGCCAGGGTGTTCTCGATAAAGCCACGGGTGACCCGGTGCATCGCAAGCACCTCCTCGGGCTTGATGCGATTGCGCGACCTCGGACCCGTGCGGATCCGGCGGTAATCGACCATCCCACCACGCCCCTGGGCGGTCCGGATACCGTGGTTCAGGTTGAACGACCCCAGGCGGAAGTCCGTCCATAGGGTACCGCCGGCGAACCGAACGCCGTCGATGATGACCGCGTCGTCGAGCAGGAGATGGATGCCGAGCGCGTCCGCCCGCTCACGCCCCCGGGTCAACTGGTCGTGAATCGTGTAGCGTTCCTCACCCCGGTCCCACCAAAAATCGTGATTGCCTGGCACGTAGACCACCGGCACGCCGGACAAGTGGTCGCCGAGCCAGTCCAGCGCCCGAACCAGGGGCATGTGCACGTCACCGGCCACGACGGCCACGTCGAAACCACCCGCCGGCGCATGCGCGGCAGGGTCCCAAGCATTCTCCTTCCAGTCCTGATGCAGGTCCGAGAACACCCATAGGCGAAGGCCAGGGGCAGTCATGACCCCGCTCCGTTCGTCGCCAAGCGCGCCAGGATCCGGTCCAACGTCACCGGGGCCCAGTCCCAGCAATCCACGCCGACATCGGCACGCGTCGCCGTGCCCGGGACCGAACCATGGGAATGCCCATGCAGGTGAAGGCCACCCCGGTGGGAGCGAGGGTAGCTCACATGAGGGTAATGGCTCAGCCATATGGAGCGCATCACGCCCGCCGGGTCCGGCAGGGCGATCATCGCCACGTCCCGGACGGGCTCGGCCCAGGGGAGGCGTTCACCGATCCGCTCGTGGTTGCCACGGATCAGGAGCTTGCGACCGTTAAGGCGTAGGAAAATCGCGAGCGCATAAGTCTCGGTGCACCGGTATGCGAAGTCGCCCAGGTGCCAGACCGTGTCATCCGGGTGGACGACGGCGTTCCAACGTTCGACCAGGGTCTCGTCGTGCTCGTGAAGCGAAGCGAACGGTCGCTGGGTCTGCATCCTCGGGCTGAGGATGAGAGCTTGATGGCCAACGTGGCTGTCGGCCGTAAAATGTACCTTTGGCATTTTAGCCTCTCGCAATTGCGGAGGCTTCGCGCGCGGCATCGCTCTCCGGGATTAGTCGGTCGGGGGCGGCGCCATGCGTTTCATCGTTACTATCCTTGAAGCTTCCGCGTGATCGCCTGGCCGGTCCCCGAACGCAAGGGGCGTGAGAAGCTTGTCAGGCCGCGGCGACTATCGGAATCTCGTCGAGGCGGGTCGTGTAACGGGGCGACCGCATCTTGAACTTGGTCGACCATTCGCGGTTCGGGGCGAACCCGGCGGCGCCCGGGACGACGGCGCCTCGTCCGAAGCGGCGATTGCAGGCGTCGAGCGCCTCCATCAGGGCGGCTCCCATCTCGCGGTCGAGTTGGCCCAAGCCCGGCATCGCACGCTGCGATGCGGCCAGCGGCATCAGGTCGGTGGTGACCACCCCGGCCTTGGAATAGCGGAACCCGTCCCGCCTGGTCTTCCGGACGCCGTGGGTGGCGGCCTTCACCAGGGCGAGAGTGTCGCTGGTCGCCTCGGGGAGCGTCACGACGGTCGAGACCGAGCGTTGAGGCCGGTCGCGGTCATGCTCCGAGGTGTGGAAGAAGACCGTCACGTGGTTGGTCGCCAACCCCTCGCGGCGGAGCTTCTCGCCGAGTCTGGAGGCATGGGTGGCGACGGCCTGCTCCATGGTGGCGCGATCCTCGACGCGCTCGGAGAACGACCGGGTGACGGCGCATCCCTTACGGGTGGCGGCTACCGTCTCCAGGTCTAGGCAGGCCATACCCCGCAGCTCGTGGACGAGGCGCTCGCCCACGACTGTCATGGCCTTGCGGGCGACGCGTGGGTCGAAGTCGCGGACATCGGCGGCGCTGTCGCATCCCAGGGCTTCCAGGCGCCGGGCGTTTGCCGGCCCCACACCCCAGATGTCGCCCACCGGGATGCGGATGATCCAGTGGTCGTACTGCTCCGGGTCGGTCAGGTCGCAGACCCCTTCGAGCTCGGGTACCTTCTTGGCGATGTGGTTGGCGAGCTTGGCCAACGTCTTGGTCGACCCGATGCCGACGCAGGTGGGGATGCCCGTCCAGGCCCGTACGGTCGCCCGCATGTCCCTGCATAAGGACGCCCGGTCCTGGTTGCGCACGTCGGAGATGTCGAGAAAACTCTCGTCGATGGAGTAAATCTCGATGCGGGGCGAGAAGTCCCGGTAGACCGCGTTCACCCGGGCCGACATGTCTCCATAAAGGGCGTAGTTCGAGGAGTAGACTTGGACACCCTGCTGCCGGCACATGTCCCGGATCTTGAACCAGGGCTCGCCCATCCGGATGCCGAGCGCCTTGGCCTCGTTGGTCCGGGCAATCGCGCAGCCATCGTTGTTGGACAGCACGATCACCGGCACCTTCGCCAGCCGAGCATCGAAGACCCGCTCGCACGAGCAGTAGAACGAGTTGCCGTCGGAGAGCGCGTAGGCCCGGGCGCTCATTCGCAGCGGCGCTTCGCACAGACGGACCCGGAGACGACGCCCCAGACCTCAATGACAGCGTCGGGGGAGAGTTGGAACTCGGGGAAGCGAGGGTTGGCGAAGTGCAGCGAGATGCGCGGCCCTTGGCGCTTCCAGACCTTGAAGGATCGCTCGCCGTCGATGTCGACAACGACGATGTCGCCGTTGCGCGGGGTGAGCGAGCGGTCGACGACGGCGAGGTCGCCGTCGAACAGGCGGGCTAGGATCATGCTGTCGCCGGCGACCCGGACCAGGAAGGTGGCCGGGCGGTTGACGATCAGTAGGCGCTGGAGGTCGATCTCTTCCTCGATGAAGTCGTCGGCCGGACTCGGGAAGCCGGCCTGGACAGGCTTGGCGAGAAGGGACACCGGCATGGAAAAGCCGATGTTTATGCCAGTGATCTGCATGGTGCTCCTCCAAGAGTCCAGGAACAAAAGCAGAACACGTTTGGCCGGTTCCGTATAGCGGCTACGCTTGGGTGCGAAGCCACAATTCGATGAGGTCCCGCCGATGGTGGAGTGGGGAAAACCCGTCTCCCGCGATAGAGGCGGTTCATGCACCCGCCGTCCGCGAAGGGATGCCACGGACGGTAGGGGTGGACTACGTAGGCAGGGCGCCGTTGATCGCCCGGATCACCTTCTCCGCATTGTCCAGGGTGGCCTCGATGGCGGGGGTCTTTTCGTCCAGAACGGCGGGATTGCGAATAAGCCAGTCCGCCGGCGTGAAGTGATCGAACTCTGGCGTGTCGGGAGGCAGCAGCTTGAAGGCCGCCTCCACCCGCTTGACCAGTCGCACAATACCCCCCGCCTCCTTGTCGAGCTTGGCGGTCGTCAGCACACCGCGGCCCTTCAGGCCGTAGGCTCCGTTGACAATGGCGAGGTAGACTTCCGGGTCGAAGATGTCCTCGACATCCCCCTCTGGCAGGCCGAGCACGTCGGGGTAGTTCATGATGCGGTTCTCGGGGATCGCACCTGCGGCCCGGAGTTGCTCCAGCTTGCGCTTGTCGCCCTGAGCCCTGTCGGACATCACCGCGATGTGCAGCTTCGCGCCCTTGAACAGCGAGACGAACGACTGGATCTTGTCGAGGCCGCCGGCCGGGCAGATCGTCCAGCGCGGATCGAGCGCGATACGCTTGCGGCGCTTCAACTGGGCCGAGAGCGCATTGAGGAAGACGAGGTCGCCGGGCCCCTCGACCAGCAAGGTGTGCTTGCCGATAAACAGGGCCTGGGTCACGTCGTAGCCCAGCGCCGCCTGGAGCGGGAACAGCGTGTCCGGATCGGTCGCCAGGACGTCATCGCGCACCTTGGTGCCCTTCGTCGTCGGGAAGCCGTTCGGCCGCTGTTCGATCTGGTCCTCGACGATGCGCGAGAGCGTCAGGTCGTCGGGTGGAATCATGAACGGCGAATGGGTCGAGAACACCACCTGGTGGTGGGGCACCAGCTTGTCGCCGAAGTACCTCAACAGGTCGGCCTGGGCCTTTCCGTGAAGGGTCAGCCCTGGCTCGTCGAGCAGGAGCACCAGGCTGCCGCCCTGCTTGCTGACCTGGGCGAACTTCACCAGGAACGAGAAGAACCAGATGAAACCGGCGCTCCGCTCCGAGAAGGGGACCGAGACGCGATGCAGGATGTTTTTGACGCGGGCGCGCGCGATCACGCCCTCGTCAAACGGCGCGGGGTCGTTCGGCTCCGCCTTTGTGACCCTGACCTCGATCTCCAGGAACGGGTTCTGGGTCCAGTATTCCCGCAGTTGGTCGGTGATCGCGTTCGACGCGGATTCGCATTTCGCGTTCAGCGACTCGTAGGTCTTCGACTCGCGGATCTCCTCGACCGAGGTCCCGGCGAACTCCAGGAAATCGAGGAAAACCAGCTCGGGGACTTCGAGAGGCTCGCTCGACCTATGCGGGCGGCGACCAAATCGATGGACGCCGCCATCCTCGTCCCTCTCGATGTCGTCGACGCGGATCTGGCCGGCCATGCGGTCGTAGTGCGAGAAGTACATGAAGCTTGGGCAGGCCGAGCGAACGTGGCTCGCAATAGCGTTGAGCACCGATTTGCCTGGCAAGGCTTCCAGGGCATCCAGTAGCGCCTGTTGGGCTGCGGATATTTCCTCCAGGCCCTCCAGGGCCTTCCGGACCGCTGCCGCCGAACCGGAGGCCGCAAAGGCGCGTCGCTCATCCTCGGTTAGCCCATGCCTGTCGGTGAGGAAGGCCATGCAGGCGGCCTCGTCGAGGTGCACGGTCACTCCGATCCCGCCACCGTAGCGCCGGCTGAGGGTCACCTGGGACGACGCGAGGCAGCCGGGCCCGAAAGATGCGGCGAGGTCGTTCATCTCGGCGTCGGACAAGGTCCACCGGGTCGCGATGACCATGGCGTCGTCGTCCGCGTGACGCCTCTCGTATTCGTTCAGGTAACGCCGCGGGTAGTCCCGCTCACGGTCGAACGTGATAGGCGTCGACGCATGAGGTTTCAGGCCGGCGAGCGCGTGAAGCAGTGCCGTCTTGCCTGCCTCGTTCTTGCCGACGAGGCAGGCCATGTCGCCGAGGGTGATCTCGCCGGAATCCTCGACGCTGCGAAAATTCGTGACCCTGAAACTGTCGAGCTTCATCCGAGACCTCGTTGTCCGGTCGGCCTCGGCGGAGGCCTGCATGTGAAAGGATGATGGTTAGGGCGTGCCCGGAGCCGAAGCCTGCGCGGGTGCAGGGGCGGCCGGAGATCCGTCGTTGAAATCCCCGTGGGTGGCCAGCGCCTCCGGTCGGTAGGGGCCCCTGCCGGTGCATTGCGTCACCTCGGCCAACCGGAAGCGCCGGTAGACGGTCTCATGGACAGGCGCCCCGGGCGGCACGTAGCGTGGCTTCACCGCCCAGCCCAGCCTGCCGGCCAATGGCAGGAGCCAGCCGGGGACGATGCCCGCGATGGTGTCGCGCATCCCGGCGACCTCGCAGTGCTGCATGCCGTCGAAGGCCGGGTGCAGGTGCAATCGCCCGGTACCCGTCTTGCCCGGTTCCATCCCGTCGACCAGGAGCGGATACGGAATGGTCGTGGCCTCCTCGACCATCCAGTCCAGCGCGATGTCGGAGAGCCGGCTTTCGACCTCGGGATAACTCCCGCCCACGTCGGAATGGTTGCCTGCGAACCACATCTGGATCAGCGGATCGGGCTCGTCGCCGACCCTTTGGCGAATGGCGTCCTTCTTCGCCCATTCGACACGGGGGAAGTCGGCGCGGGTCTCGTCGATTGCCAGGGCGTGCCGACCGTAGCCGACGTGGCCGCTGAGGAACCTGTCGTAGTTCCCGGACCGCCATTGCGCGAGGTTGAAGCGCGTCTTGCCGTTGACGGGGGAGTTCACGATGAACTTGATGGTGGTAGGAAGCCAGCGCCACAGGACGAAAGCCGCGCCGAGGATCGCGACGACCGCGAACGGCTTCCAGAACCCCGTATGGAATGCAAGGTCGAGCACGACCGACGGCCCGGCGGCGAGCACGGCGGCCAGCGCGAACAGCCCTGCCGCGAGGCCCCAACGCCGTACGCCGACCGATCCGAGGGATGCGACGGTGTCGAACACGCCTACGAAATGAGGAGCCACGTTCGACCTCAGGTCGTCGCCTGACCCGTATCGGTGCCGGAACCGACGCGCCAGCTCCTGGCGCTCCCGGTCGTAGTCGCCCCGAGGGGACCCGGCGCCATACTCGTAGACTCCCATCACCGCCTCGTTGGCGATGTCGCGGGTCGTCTTCCGAAACCGTGGAAGGTAACTGCCGGGGGGTAGTGCCTCGGCCGGCGGCGGGAGCGCGTGCTTCCGGCCTGGAAGCTTCTCCTTCATCCATTGGCCAACCGCCGCCCAAAGGCTTGGGGCCTTGCACTCGCCCCCGGGCGCAATCGTCGGGACGCCACACAGGAAGAGCACGTTTGCCACGCAACGGGCCGTGTAGGCTCCTCGGCTGAAGCCCACGAGGAAGATACGGTCGCCCGGCTCGTAGTGGTCGATGATGAAGGCGTAGCAGTCGGCGATGTTCTTCGTGATGCCGAGGCCCGTCACCGAGGACAGGAGCTTCTGCAGCCTTCGGTAGGCGCTCAGCAACCCGGTGGCTGAGCCGTCGGTCCCCAACCCGGGGTCGTAGAACGCCACCTGATCCTTCGGGTCGATGCCGCTGTCCGGGCCAACCCGGCAGACGCGATAGAGTTTGTAGACGTTGCTGAGGCGCTGCTCCTCGCGCAGCCCGCCCTCCTGGCCGGTCCCGTCCGAAAAGACGACAATGTTCTTCGGCATGCCCATTCCGACCCCACGGGCCGCCCCCCGAATTATATGGTTCAACCGGAAACCCGACTTCGCGTCGGCGGACCGTCCTTGGTCCGCTTCGGGCCCGTGGCCCCCTTCATCCGTCGAGCGCCGGCGGTCTTGGCGTTCCCTGTGGATGCCTTGCTCCTGGCCGCCCTGGCAGGCCTCGCTTTGGCATCCTCGGCCAGCGAGGCGCGCACCGTCCTGACCGCCCCGCGGATGCCCTGGGTCACGTCGTGAAAAGCCTCGTCCGCGGTTCGCCAGTTGCTCACCACCCGGCCGTCTCGCGGCAACACCTTTAGCGCCGAAGCGCCGGTATCCTTCCAGTCGCAATGGCGGAGCACGACGACCACCACACGCATTGCGCCCCTGGCCCGGCGGCCCATCGCACGGCGGTACTCCAGTTGGCACCAGTGGCTGTGGATGTACTCGGGGCTCATCAACGCCACGAAGACGTGGGCCTCCCGAAGCTTACGGGAGATCTTGCTGTTCAGTGCGTCACCGGCTTCCATGTCGCCATCGAACCAGGTCTCGACCTCGTCGCGCTTCAGTTGCGCCAGGTGGACCTGCAGCTTTGCCTGCTGTGCTGAGTTCGCGTGGCTGTAGGACACGAAGATCCGAACCGTTGGCTTCTTCGTCTTCGCCTTTGGTGCGCTCGGCTTTGGCGGACTGGAGGCGCACGCGACCGCCGCCCCTTTCGTCTTGGGTGGTGTAGCCTTCCTGGCCCCTGGCCCGGATTTCGTGCGCAATGAGCCCCCCAGGCGGCGGCCAAGTTCAGGAATAATGTCGTCTGAACACGTTTTGTTCCAGTCGTCCTGCGCTCATCCTGCGCTGTGGATCTCTCCCGCTCCGAGCTTGCGGGATTTGGGCCCGCGATGCGATCACCGCCGCCTCAAGAAGCGCTCACACGATGAAAATCAGGGACCGCCACCCTCGACTCTGACCCCTGGAGCGCCGCGAAAAGCGATATCGAACGCATACTCGTCGAAACCCACCAGGAGTTCGGTACCCGCCAACTCGAAGCTAACGTGGGCTACATAGACCGGGCGATTGGCATGGTCGCCGACGCATCAGATACACCTTCGTCGAAAGCCAGGCCCAACCTCGGTCCCGAAACGCGTTCCCTCCACGTTGCACTCGCGACCGGACGGAAGGGAGGGCCGTCCCATGTCCTGTACTATCGGGTGCAGGGGGACGGGCATGGGCACGCTGAGGTCGTCATCCTCCGAGTGCTGCCCGACAGAATGGAGCCGCGTCTCAGGCTGGCCGTCGATCTCGACCTGACCGATGATGAGGACGACACACCCCAACCGGGGATGTGACGGCCGGAGGCAGCGAGATCATCCGCCGATCTTGCCTTCGGATGCCATCCTGAACCGAATATCGCTGTGACGTCGAAGGGCTGTCTAACGCAACTCGCGGCCACTCGGCTTTGATCCAACACCCCACGGGCAGTGGTTCAGCGCTTGACGAACCCGATGTCGACGGCGACGGCCTTGAGGCGCTCAGGCTCTCGCTCTTTCCGTTCGGAGTAGCGGTCAACGAGATAGGAGGAGCGCTCGCGGGTCAGGAGCGTGAACCTGACCAATTCCTCGCAGACGTCGACCACCCGATCGTAGAGCGGCCCAGGCCTCATCCGGCCGGCCTCGTCAAATTCCTTATAGGCCATCGGGACCGAAGACTGGTTCGGGATGGTGATCATCCGCATCCAGCGCCCGAGCACACGCAGGCCGTTGACCGCGTTGAAGGACTGCGAGCCGCCCGAGACCTGCATCACGGCCAGGGTCCGGCCCTGCGTCGGGCGCACCGACCCTTCCGACAGGGGGAGCCAGTCGATCTGGCTCTTGATCACCCCGGTCATGGCGCCGTGGCGCTCGGGGCTGACCCAGACGTGGCCCTCGGACCAGATCGAGAGGTTCCGGAGTTCCTCGACCTTGGGGTGATCGGCCGTGGCGTCGTCGGGCAGCGGCAGGCCGTGCGCGTCGTAGATCCGCACCTCGCCTCCCATCGCCTCCAGGAGACGCGCGGCCTCGTAGGCCAGGAAGCGGCTGAAGGAACGCTCCCGGAGCGAGCCGTACAGGATCAGGAAGCGTGGGGCGTGGGTGAACGGTGCCTGCACCTGAAGGTCGGTCGCCGCCGGGACCACGAAGTGCTCCTCGCTGAGGTTGGGCAATCCATCGGCGAAAGGCTGTTGGGGCTTGTCCAAGACGCTTCGTTCCTTTACGTTTCAACGATGGTTGAGATATTGACATCATGATGGACGAACGGCAAGCCGTCGCCGCCTTCGCGGCCCTTGGGCAGGAGCATCGCCTACGCATCGTGCGCCAGCTCGTCACCGCCGGCCCTGAAGGCATGGCGGCCGGCATGCTGGCCGAGGCGGTCGGCGTCTCGGGCACCAACCTGTCATTTCACCTGAAGGAGCTCAGCCATGCCGGGCTGGTCACCTCGCGGCGCGAGGGACGCTCGATCATCTACAGCGCCGCCTACCCGGACCTGTCCGAGCTCATCCAATTTCTGATGCGCGATTGCTGCCAAGGGCGACCCGAGGTCTGCGCCCCCGCCGTCGCCGCGCTCGCCGCCTGCTGCCTGCCCACCGGAGACACCGCTCATGCCTGACCGCGTCTACAACGTCCTGTTCCTCTGCACCGGTAACTCCGCTCGCTCGATCCTGGCGGAGGCCATGCTCAACAAGGAGGGCCAGGGTCGTTTCCGGGCCTTTTCCGCCGGCAGCCAGCCGAAGGCGGACGTGAACCCGCTCGCCGTTCAGGTTCTGCGCGAGACGGAGTACCCGACCGAGGGGCTGCGCTCGAAGTCGTGGGACGCGTTCGCCGGCCCCGACGCGCCGGTCATGGATTTCGTCTTCACGGTCTGTGACAACGCCGCCGGCGAGGCTTGCCCCTACTGGCCCGGCCAGCCGGTGACGGCGCACTGGGGCATCGAGGACCCTGCAGCCGTCGAAGGCAGCGACATGCAGCGCAAGGCGGCGTTCATCACCGCCCAACGCTACCTGAAGAACCGGATCGGAGCCTTCGTCGCTCTGCCGCTCGACAGCCTTAGTGGCGTGGCGCTCTCGTCCAAGGTGCGCGAGATCGGCCAGCGGGCCGGCGCCACCTCGCCCCGCCCGGAGGTCGCGTGATGGACGTCGTCATCTACCACAACCCGGATTGCGGCACGTCCCGCAACACCCTGGCCCTGATCCGCAACGCCGGCATCGAGCCGCATGTGGTCGAGTACCTCAAGACGCCACCGAACCGGATCCTGGTGCGCCAACTCGCCGACAGGGCTGGCGTCACCGTCCGCGCTCTGCTCCGCGAGAAGGTCACGCCCTACGCCGAACTCGGGCTCTCGGACCCGAGCCTGACGGACGACCAGCTTCTCGACGCCATCGCCGAGCACCCGATCCTGCTGAACCGCCCCCTGGTGGTGAGCCCGAAGGGCGTTGCCCTGTGCCGGCCCTCCGAGGCGGTCCTCGACCTCCTCCCGGCCCAGCAGGGCGAGTTCGTGAAGGAAGACGGCGAGCGCGTCGTCGACGAGCACGGGCGCCGCGTCGCCACCGCCTGATCCGCTCCACGTACACAAGAACAAGAAACGGTCCCGATGCTCGCCCTTGCCATCTTCGTGGTCACCCTCGTCTTCGTCATCTGGCAGCCGAAGGGGCTCGGCATCGGGTGGAGCGCCCTCATCGGGGCCGCCGTGGCGCTGGCCACCGGGGTCATCAGCCCCGGCGACATCCCGGTGGTCTGGCACATCGTCTGGGACGCGACCTTCACCTTCGTGGCGCTGATCATCATCTCGCTGCTCCTCGACGAAGCCGGCTTCTTCCATTGGGCGGCGCTCCACATCGCCCGCTGGGGCGGCGGCCGGGGACGCCTGCTCTTCCCGCTGCTCATCCTCCTGGGTGCAGCCATCGCGGCGGTGTTCGCCAATGACGGGGCGGCCCTCCTGCTCACCCCCATTGTGCTCGCCATCCTGCTCCGGCTGAACTTCAAGCCGGCGGCCGCGCTGGCCTTCATTGTTGCCTGCGGGTTCGTGGCAGACTCGACGAGCCTGCCGCTGGTGATCTCGAACCTCGTCAACATCGTCTCGGCGAACTTCTTCGACATCTCCTTTAGCCGCTACGCGGCCGTGATGGTGCCGGTGAACCTGGTCTCGTTGGCAGCGACCCTGGTGGTGCTGTGGCTGTTCTACCGGCGCGACCTTCCGGCCACGTACCCGGTAGCCGAGCTCGAAGCGCCGCGCCACGCGATCAAGGACCCGCTGGTCTTCCGGGCGGCCTTCCCGCTCCTCGGTCTGCTTCTGGTCGCCTACTTTGTGACCGCACCGTTCGGCGTGCCGGTCTCGGTGGTCACCTGTGCCGGCGCACTGATCCTCCTGGCGCTGGCCAACCGCAGCCGCGTCATCCCCATTCGCAAGGTCCTGACCGGCGCCCCCTGGCAGATCGTGCTGTTCAGCCTCGGCATGTACCTCGTGGTCTACGGCCTGAAGAATGCCGGGCTGACCGGCTACCTGGCGCAGGGGCTCGTATGGCTCTCGGGCTTTGGCCCGTTCGTCGCCACCATCGGGACCGGGTTCGCCGCCGCCATCCTGTCCTCGGTCATGAACAACATGCCGAGCGTGCTGGTGGGTGCACTCTCAATCCAGCAGGCCCCAAATCTCTCACCCCTGACGCGCGAGCTCATGATCTACGCCAACGTCATCGGCTGCGACCTCGGCCCGAAATTCACCCCCATCGGGAGCCTGGCGACCCTGCTCTGGCTCCACGTCCTCGACACCAAGGGCCAGCACATCACGTGGGGCCAGTACATGCGGGTGGGTCTGGTCATCACGCCGCCGGTGCTCCTCGTCACCCTGGCGGCCCTTACAGTGTGGCTACCCGTTCTTGGGGCGCGGTAGCGAACCGATGACCCCGGCGCGCCGCTGGCCCGTGATCTCGGCCCTGGGCGTGATCCAGATCCTGACCTGGGGCTCCTCGTTTTATCTCCTGTCGGTTCTGGCCGCGCCGATGTCGAAGGATACGGGATGGCCCCTCGGCTGGGTCATCGGAGGGCTGTCGGCAGGCCTTCTCGTCGCGGGCCTCGTCTCGCCGCGGGTGGGAGCCTTCATCGGGGAGCATGGCGGCCGGCCGGTGCTGGCCTTCGCCGCCATCACCCTGGCGCTGGGCCTCGCGGGCCTTGCCCTGGCCCCGAACCTCACGGCTTACCTGGCGGCCTGGCTCCTTATCGGCCTCGGCATGGGCACCGGACTGTACGACCCCGCCTTCGCCACCCTCGGGCGTCTCTACGGTGCCGAGGCCAGGCCAGCCATCACCACGCTAACCCTGTGGGGCGGTTTCGCCAGCACGGTATGCTGGCCTCTCTCGGCGTTCCTGATCGAGCAGGTGGGCTGGCGGGGGACCTGTCTCGCCTATGCAGGCCTGCACCTCTCGGTCACGTTGCCCCTCGTCCTGCTCGTGATCCCCAAGCCGCCCATACGTATCGTCACACGATTGGAAGGCGCGATCCCTACCATCCAGCTTGAGGGACGAGAGCGTCGTGCATTCCTCCTCATGGCAGGGGTGCTGACCCTCGGGGGCACGGTGATGGCCATGGTCTCGGTGCACCTCATCACCCTGCTTCAAGCCCGTGGCGTGGCTCTCACCTCGGCCGTTGCATACGGGGCAATAATCGGACCGGCACAGGTGGGGGCCCGCATCGTCGAGATGGCCGGAAGGGGTCGGCACCATCCCCTCTGGACCCTCACCGCGGCCATGGTCCTGGTGGCCCTGGGGGTCGCGATGCTAACCACCGGCCTACCCTTGGTTGGGCTGGCGCTGATCCTCTACGGGGCTGGAAACGGGATCTACTCGATCGCACGGGGTACGGTCCCCCTGGCCTTGTTCGGTCCCGAGCGCTACGCCGCGCTCGTCGGCCGGCTCGCCCGTCCGGGGCTGGTGGCGCAGGCGCTTGCCCCCTCCGTCGGGGCCGTGGTCCTCGCCCAAGGTGGCGCGAACGCCACCTACGCCCTGCTCAGCGTCCTCGCCGTGGCGAACGTCGCGCTTGCCTTATCCCTCTGGCGTGTCCGGCCGCAAAGCTAGCAAGCCGGCGGTTGCCGCGATCCAGCCTCGATCTGACCTTGCCCTCGACCCCCTGCCAGCCTACTGACGCTTAAACGGTTCCATAACGGTTTAAGTGTCGTGCAAGAGAAACAAGCACTCGACGGCTTCGCGGCCATTGCGCAGGAGACCCGCCTTCGCATCATCCGCCTCCTTGTCACGGCCGGCGCGAAGGGCTTGGCGGCCGGCGCCATCACCGAGGCGATCGCCGGGGCCTCCGCGCCGCGCATCTCGTTCCACCTCAACCACCTTGAGAATGCCGGCCTTGTCGAGAGCCGCCGCGAGGGGCGCTCGATCATCTACAGCGCGATCTTCCCAGCCCTATCCGACCTCGTCGCCTTCCTGATGCGCGATTGCTGCGAGGGCCACTGCGAGGTCTGCGACCGCGCCATCGACCTGTTCGCCAAATGCACCGGGAGGCCGCAACGTGTCGGGCCATCCCCAACGATCGCCTGCGAGGAAGCATGACCACGCTGCGCGACACCCTCGAAGGCCATCAGATCGCGATCTACTTCGCTGCAATCGGCATCGCCATCATCGTGGCGCTAACGGTTCCCGGCACCACTGCGCTTGAGCCTGGGATCAACCCTGCCCTTGGGCTGATGCTGTTCGTTACCTTCCTCCAGGTGCCGTTGGCCGAACTCGGGCGGTCCTTCGCACGCGTCCGCTTCCTCGCGGCATTGCTCGTCACGAACTTCGTCGTCTTGCCGGTGCTGGTCGCAGGCCTGATCCAATTCCTGCCCGCCAATCCCATGCTGCGCCTGGGCGTCCTAATGGTGCTTCTCACGCCGTGCATCGATTACGTCGTGACCTTCGCCCATCTCGGACGGGCCGACGCCAAGGTGTTACTGGCCTCCACCCCGGCGTTGCTGATCGCGCAGATGCTGCTGCTGCCGGTCTACCTGAACGTCTTCCTTGGCGAGGACGCCGCTAGGTTCGTCCAGGTCGGACCGTTCGTGCATGCGTTCGTCTGGCTCATCGCGGTCCCGCTCGGGCTTGCCGCGGCGGTGCAGCTCTGGGCCGGACGCCGCCCGGCCGGGCAACGGGTGACCAGGGGCCTCGGGCTCCTGCCGGTGCCGGCGACGGCGCTGGTCCTGTTCGTGGTGATCGCGTCCGTCCTTCCCCAACTCGGGCCCGCGCTCGACGATGCCCTGCGGGTGGTCCCCGTGTACGTCGCCTTCGCCGTGGCGGCCCCCTTGCTGGGCTGGGCGGTTGGGCGCGCGTTCCGCCTCGACGCCCCCACGGTGCGGACGTTGGCCTTCAGCGCCGCCACCCGCAACTCCCTGGTGGTTCTGCCGCTGGCCTTCGCCATTCCGGGCGCCGTCCCGCTCCTGCCCGCCGTCATCGTCACCCAGACACTGATTGAGCTCCTGAGCGAACTCGCTTACGTCCGCCTCATGCCCAGGCTCGGCCCAACGGCGGCGTCGCCAGTCCCGGCCGTCTAGGTCGACCCCGATGAGACGGCAAAGCGTACCCGTGATCCCGCATCGCCACCGTCTCGTGGTGATCTCGGCCCTTGGCTCGATCCAAATCCTGACCTGGGGGGCTCGTTCTACCTGCTGTCCGTGCTCGACAACCTGATATCGGAGGACACGGGGTGGCCTCTGTGATGGGTCATCGGGGGCCTGTCCCTCGGCTTCCTCGTCGCGGGTTTGGTCTCTCCGCCGGTGGGGCTTTCATCAGGCAGTCCCTGTCCCTTCCGCGCCGACACTCGATGTGGCATCGTCCGTTCGTGACCTTCTGGCTCGCCCTTCGGCGGCTGCTCCCGCTCCTGGCGGCGCTCAGCCTCGCCCTTGCGCCGGTGACCGCATCTGCGGCCGCTGCGGGCATGCACGCACCGACGGCCGTTCAGGGGCACGCCATGGCGATGCTCGACGAGGCCATGGATGACATGACCGGGATGGCCATGGATGACATGCCGTGCTGTCCCAAGAATCAGCCGGACCTTCCCGACTGCTCGAAGGGCTGTCCGTTGATGGCGCTTTGCCTGGCGAAGGTGGCGACCGGCCTCCCCTGCGGCGTGCGGATGCCTGTCCGCCGCGCCGTCGTCGAGGGAACTATTTGGGCCGTCACGGCCTCCTTCGACAGCCTCTCGCAAGGGCCACCCTCCGAGCCTCCCCGAGCCTGAACCCGATGCCGCCGGCGGCTGCGCCGGCCGATCCCGCGCGCCTAAAACGCCCGGGTCCCATCGTTTTCAGGAGATCATCGACCGTGTCCAAGACATTTTTTTCGCGCGCCTTCACGGCTGCGCTGCTCGGCCTCGCCCTGACCGCCGCGGCCCGGGCCGATACCAAGGACTACGAGTTCCAACTCGTGAAAGACGAGGCCAAGCAGGGCGAGGCCATCCTCGACGTCCGCCTCGTCGACAAGCGCACGTCCAAGCCCGTGCCGAACGCCGTCATCTTCGCCAAGCGCATCGACATGGCGCCCGACAGCATGGAGGAGATGACCTCGAAGATCGAACAGGTGCCGTCGCCGGAGCCGGGCATCTACCGCTTCAAGGCGAAGCTGACGATGGCCGGCGGCTGGCGCCTCTCGCTCGGGGCCAAGGTGCAGGGCGAGACCGGCACCGTCGAGAACAGGCTGGTGTTCAAGGCCACCAAGTGAGCCGGACGGCTTGGACAGCCGGGACCCTCGCCGCGCTCGCGGCGGGGGTTTTGGGGTATGGCGCGGGGCATGAGGGCAGCCCCGTGCCGGCATTCGTCCAGCAGGCGCGGATTGGGTTCGCCCATTGGCTGCCGGGCGCCCGGCAGGCATCCCCGGTGCCCGCTCGGGTCCCGGCCAAGGCGACGGGACCAGTCGTCTACTACCAGGACCCGGACGGGAAGCCGGACTACGCCGCGGAGCGCAAGCGCACGGCGGACGGTCGCGACTATCGCGCCGTCCACGCCAGCGAGGACGTCCGCTTCGACGAACCCGATGAGGCGGAGGCGATGCCCGACGCCGGGCACGGCGACATGGCCATGGGTCAGGCCACAATGCCTGGGAGCGCCCGCAAAGTGCGCTTCTACCGCAACCCGATGGGCCTGCCGGACACCTCGCCGATTCCGAAAAAGGACTCGATGGGGATGGACTACCTCCCCGTCTACGAGGGCGAGGACACTGACGACGGCACCGTGAAAATCTCGCCCGGCAAGCTCCAGCGCACCGGGGTTCGGACGGCGGTAGCCGAGCGACAAGTCCTGTCGATGCCGGTGCGCGCGCCCGGCGCCATCGAGGAGGACGAGCGCCGGATCTCGGTCATCGCGATGCGCACCGACGCCTTCATCGAGAAGGTCGAGGCCGTCACCACCGGCGACCACGTCCGCAAGGGGCAGCCGCTCCTGCGGCTGTTCTCGCCGGAGATGAACGCGGCCGCCGCGCAGTACCTCACCGGCATCGGCTACGAGGGCGCCCGGCGCCGCCTGGAGAACCTCGGCATTCCGCCCGAGGTCATCGACGAGATCGAGCGATCCCGAAAAGTGCCTTCCACCATCACGTGGTCGGCGCCCCGCGACGGCGTCGTGGTCGAGCGCAACGTCTCGGACGGCATGCGCGCCAAGTCCGGCGACACACTGTTCAAGCTCGTCGACCATTCCAGGGTCTGGGTCCTGGCCGACGTGACCGAACGCGACCTCGCGGCGGTGGCCGAAGGCCAGACGGCGACCGTGCGCGCCCGGACCTTTCCGGATCGCGTCTTCACCGGCGCGGTGACCCGGATCTACCCGCACCTTGCCATGGGGACCCGGACCGCCCGCCTGCGCATCGAATTGCCCAACCCGAACGGCGACCTGCGCCCGGGCATGTTCGCCGACGTCGCCATCGCCACCGGCAGCGACAGTCCGGTGGTCGCGGTGCCCGACGACGCGGTCATCGACACCGGCACCAGGCAGGTCGTTCTGCTGGACAAGGGCGAAGGCCGCTTCGAACCGCGGCCTGTCAGGCTCGGCACCCGGGGCGACGGCTACGTCGAGATCCGCGACGGCATCGCCGCGGGCGACCGCGTAGTAACCTCGGCCAACTTCCTCATCGACGCCGAGAGCAACCTGAAGGCGGCCCTCCAAGGTCTTTCCGAACCCAAGCCCGATCCCGGCACGCAGGCCGCGGCCGAAGGGAAGGCGCCATGATTGCCCGCCTCATCGCCTGGTCGGCCCGGAATCTGGTGCTGGTCCTGATCGGGACCATTTTTGCGGTGGGAGCCGGGCTCTACGCCCTCAAAACCCTGCCGCTCGACGCGATCCCGGACCTCTCGGACGTCCAGACCATCGTCTACACCGAATACCCCGGGCAGGCGCCCCAGGTCATCGAGGACCAGGTTACCTACCCGCTGACCACCGCCATGCTGACGGTGCCCCGGTCGAAGGTCGTGCGCGGGTTCTCGTTCTTCGGCGTCTCGTTCGTCTACGTGATCTTCGAGGACGGCACGGACCCGTACTGGGCTCGCAGCCGGGTGCTCGAATACCTGAACACCGTGGCCAAGCGCCTGCCGGCCGGCGTCACCCCGACGCTGGGACCGGACGCGACCGGCGTGGGCTGGGTCTACCAGTACGTCGTGGTCGCCAAGGAACGGACGCTGGCCGAGCTCCGCTCGCTCCAGGACTGGGTCGTCCGCTTCGGGGCGTCCCGCGCCGAAGGCGTGGCGGAGGTCGCGGGGGTCGGCGGCTTCGTCAAGCAGTACAACGTGGTGGTCGATCCGAACCGCCTACGGGCGCAGGGCATCACCCTGTCCAAGCTGAGGGAGGCGATCCGGGCGAGCAACGCCGACGTCGGCGGCCGCACCGTCGAACTCTCCGAGTTCGAGTTCGTGGTTCGGGGCCGCGGCTACCTGAAGAGCGTCGCCGACATCGAGAGCATCGTCTTGAAGACCGAGGCGGGCACCCCGTTGCGGGTGAAGGACGTGGCGCGGGTCGAGCTTGGCCCCGACGAGCGGCGAGGCATCACCGAGATGAACGGCGAGGGCGAGGTCGCCGGCGGGATCATCCTGCAACGGTTCGGTGCCAACGCCCTGAACGTGATCGAGAACGTGAAGGCCCGGCTTTCCGAGGTCGCCGCCAACCTGCCCAAGGGCACGGAGATCCTTCCGGTCTATGACCGCTCGCACCTGATCGAGGCGGCCATCGAGACCCTCAAGGGCACGCTGATCGAGGAGAGTGCCATCGTCGCCCTCGTCTGCGTCGTGTTCCTGCTCCACGTCCGCAGCGCGCTGGTCGCGATCCTGATGCTGCCGGTCGGCATCCTGATGGCGTTCGCGGGCATGAAGGCCTTGGGGCTCGGGGCCAACATCATGAGCCTGGGCGGCATCGCCATCGCGGTGGGTGCCATGATCGACGCCGCCATCGTGATGATCGAGAACGCCCACAAGCACCTGGAACGGGCAGACCCAGGCAAGCGTCGCGTCGAGATCCTCATCGAGGCCGCAAGCGAGGTTGGGCCGTCGCTGTTCTTCTCGCTCCTCATCATCACCGTGAGCTTCCTGCCGATCTTCACCTTGGAGAGCCAGGAAGGGCGCCTGTTCGGGCCCCTGGCCTTCACCAAGACGTTCGCGATGGCGGCGGCAGCGGTGCTGTCCCTGACCCTCGTGCCGGCCCTGATGATCCTCTTCGTCCGTGGCCGGATCATCCCCGAGCATCGTAACCCGGTGAACAGACTCCTGATCTGGATCTACCGACCGCTCATCGCGGGCGTCCTGCGGGCGCGGGTGCTTACCATCCTGCTGGCCCTCGTCGTCCTGGCGGCGACGGCGTGGCCGGCGAGCCGACTCGGCTCGGAATTCATGCCCGATCTCGACGAGGGCACCCTGATGTACATGCCCACCACCCTGCCGGGCATCTCGGTGACCAAGGCCGGGGACCTGCTGGCGACCCAGGACAGGATCATCAAGTCGTTCCCCGAGGTCGCCTCGGTCTACGGCAAGGCCGGACGGGCCAACACCGCGACGGACCCGGCGCCGTCCGAAATGTTCGAGACCATCGTCAACCTGAAGCCGAAGGCGGAGTGGCGACCCGGGGTCACGATGGCGAGCCTCAAGTCCGAGATGGACGCCGCGCTCCAGTTCCCCGGGGTCTCGAATGCCTGGACCCAGCCGATCCGTGCCCGGATCGACATGCTCTCGACCGGCATCCGCACGCCCGTCGGGATCAAGGTATTGGGGACGGACCTCACCGAGATGGAAAAGGTCGCCCGCCAGGTCGAGGCCGTGGCGAAGGCGGTCCCGGGTACGTCGAGCGCCTATGCCGAGCGCGTCCAGGGCGGCTACTTCCTCGACATCACCCCCGACCGCGAGGTGCTGGGCCGGTACGGGCTGACGATCGGCGACGTGCAGGACGTCATCGCCATGGCGCTCGGCGGCGAGAGCGTCACCAACACCGTCGAGGGCCGCGAGCGCTACACCGTCAACGTGCGCTACCCGCGCGCCTTCCGCTCCGACCCGCGATCCATCGCCTCCGAGGTCCAGGTGCCGATCCCTGGCGGGGGGACGGTACCGCTCGGCGAGGTCGCCAAGGTCGCCCTCACGCGCGGTCCGACCCAGATCCGGACCGAGAACGGCCAGCTCGCGGTATTCATCTACGTCGACGTCGCCGGTCGCGACCTCGGAGGCTACGTCGCCGAGGCCAGGGCGGCGGTGGCCAACGAGGTCAGCCTGCCGCAGGGTACCCTCGTGCAGTGGAGCGGGCAGGTCGAGTATCTTGACCGGGCGACGGCCCGGCTCAAGGTCGTGGTCCCGCTGACGCTGCTGATCGTGTTCCTGCTCCTCTACCTCAATTTCCGCCGCATGACCGAGACCCTCATCGTGATGCTGTCGCTGCCCTTCGCCCTCGTCGGCGGCATCTGGCTGATGTGGTGGATGGGCTTCAACATGTCGGTGGCGGTGGCGGTCGGCTTCATCGCGCTCGCCGGCGTGGCGGCCGAGACCGGGGTGATCATGCTGGTCTACCTCGACCATGCCCTCGACGAGGTCCGGGCCGCGTGTAACCGCGATGGGCGGCCCCTCGCCCGTGAGGATCTGCGGCGGGCCATCATGGTCGGCGCGGTCGAGAGGGTTCGCCCGAAGATGATGACGGTCGTCGCCATCATGGCCGGGCTAGTGCCAATCCTGTGGAGCACCGGATCGGGCTCGGAGGTCATGCAGCGGATCGCGGTCCCCATGATCGGCGGCATGGTGTCGTCGACCGTCCTGACCTTGGTCGTGATCCCGGCGGTCTACGGGCTGGTAAAGGGATGGGGACTGCCGAAATCCGATATGCGACCGGTATCCGTCGAAGAGCCCACGATGCCCTTGGCCGTTGAATGAGAGGAAAAGACCAGATGATGAACGAGACGACGAGACCGACGCGACGCGCCCTGGTGCTGGGCCTGGCGGCGTCGGTCACCCTTGGCCATCACGCCCTGGCGCAGGCCCTGCCCACCGTGGCCGTGACGAAGGACCCGAGCTGCGGCTGCTGCGAGAAGTGGGTCGCCCACCTGCGGGAGCAAGGTTTCGCGGTAACCGTGACGGAGGGCCCGGTGAACCCGCTGAAGGTGCGCCTCGGGGTGCCACGGGACCTCGCTTCCTGCCACACCGCCCAGGTCGGCGGCTACGTGGTGGAGGGGCACGTGCCGGCCGGGGCGATCAGGCGGCTCCTGGCCGAGAAGCCCGAGGGCACGGGGCTGGCCGTCCCCGGCATGCCCGCCGGCTCCCCCGGCATGGAGGTCGAGGGCATGGAACCCGACACCTACGACGTCGTCCTGTTCGGACCGGCAGGCCGCGAAACATTCGCGCGATACCGCGGAGGCGTGGTGGCTTGAACCGCGTCAAGAAGAGGGACCCCCTCAACTCACCGCGCCCAGCATGTCGAGGACCGGGCATGCGGGAACCGGCTCACCCGTGCATCGATGGACGGTCTCATCGAGGACGCGCTCAAGTGCCATCAGGCGGGTGAGCTTATCCCGCACCGCCGCCAGGTGCACGCTCGCGATGTCCCGCACCTCGGCACAGGAACGATGGCCCGGTTCCGAGAGCCTCAGCAAGGCCCGGATATCCTCGATGCCGAAACCGAGTTCCCGGGCATGGCGGATGAAGGCCAGACGCCGGACATGGGTATTGTCGTAGACGCGATGGCCTCCGGCGGTCCTTGGCGGCGGGGGCATGAGCCCGATGCGCTCGTAGTACCGGATGGTCTCAAGGTTGACGCCAGCCGCCTCGGCCAGCCGTCCGATGGTGATGCCTTGCGGTGATGCGACCACTTTGTGCTTGAACCCGTAGCGGCTACGGGGTGCAAGGTGCCACGCGATCATCGGGAGCACCACACATGAGCGTTCGAGCCTTGGCCGAACCAATCGCGAGCGCGGACCCGCCCGCACTTTCGCCCGGCGTGCTCGCGAGCCTGGGTACCGTGGCCGGAATGGGGGCTCTCGCGGCGTCCTCGTGCTGTGCCCTGCCGGTCGCCCTAGCAGGCCTCGGTGCGACGGGGGCAGTGTTCGGTGGCTTGCATCTCCTGGTGGAACTGCGCCCGTTCCTGCTGGGCGGCGCCACCCTCGCGCTGCTCATCGGCTGGGGCGTGATGTTCCGGCACCGTGCGCGCGCATGCGCGCCGTCAGGTCCGTGTGCGGGGAAACGGGGCCGATGGCGGACGGCGACCCTGCTCGGGTCCGGCAGCATCCTCGTCGGCCTGGCGGCGATATGGGAGCCATATATCGAGCCGGTCGTCCTGCGGGCGATGCGAGGCTGACGATGCAGCTTCAATCGACGCTCACCTGCCCGCACTGCGGTCGGCAGGCCTTGGAAACGATGCCCACCGACGCTTGCCGGTTCTTCTATGACTGCACCGGGTGCGGGACCCTTCTCCAACCCAAGACCGGGGATTGCTGCGTGTTCTGCTCCTACGGCGACGTGCCGTGCCCCCCGATCCAGGAGGCCATACGGAGCGGGACCCCTTCGGCCTGCTGCGATGGAAACTGATGCGACCCAAAAGTTCAACCGATCCGGCAAAGCGGCTCCCGTCGCCCAAATGACCGATGGACCTTGACCTTCCCACGGTGGGAAGCACCATCTGGGTGTGACGTCACCCGAACGGAGAGTCGTCATGTTCGAAATCAAGGTCACCAGGATGAACTGCGCCGGCTGCGCCAAGTCAGTCACCCGCGCGATCCACGACGTGGATGCCGGCGCCACGGTCTCGGTCGATCTCCCGACCGGCAAGGTCGCCATCACGAGCCTCGCCGGGACCCCGGCCGGACGGTTCGTCGACGCGGTCCGTGCCGCCGGCTATGGCGCGGACGCCGTAGCCCTTGCGGCCTGAACCGACAAAGATCTGAAACCGAAGGCGCGGTTCGAGGATTGCTTCCTTCGAACTGGCCATTCCTCCCAGCTCTCATTTGGTGTACGCGGGTATCATGAACCTCGACCGGCAACTCGCGCGCTTGATGGCGGCGATGATCGTGATGATCGTCGCCTACGTCTCGCCGTCTGCCGTCCAGGCTCACGAGGGCCATGCCCACCATGGTCACCGCCAGGCCGCCTCGGTGGATGTGGCACCTTCGCCGCCGGTCGTTCAAGTGGCCCCGGTGGCGGTGACGAAGGTTGCCTTGGCCGTCATTCCAGCCGCCACCTTCGAGACCATCGTTGGCTCCGCCACCCCCGGTTCGATCCAATCCGACGAACAGGGTCGCGGATGCTGCCCCGGCCCGTGCAAGGGCGCCTGCTGCGGGACGATGTCCTGCTGCGTGCCCGGCATCCTGGGCGGTTCCGTGTCCCTGCCGACGCTCGCCTTCGGGCATGTCGCGCTGATCGCGCACGACGTCGACGGCCTTACCGGCATCGGCCCCGAGGCCCTGCCCAGGCCCCCAAGAACCCTCGCGTAACGAACGGCGCGCCCGAGGCGCGCAACGGTCGGATTCCGTCTGGTTTTTCCAGGTGTGCGTCCGGTGTTCGAACGTGAGGATGCCCTTCCATGTCTTTTCGCATTGCCGCCGCCCTTGGTGCGGCGTGGCTGGCCGTCTCTTTGCCGGCGGGTCCCGCACGTGCCCATGAGGGGCACGACCACGGTGCGCCGACCCCGCCGGTCTCGAAGTCCGTCGCCCCGCGTGGCGAGGCCGCGTCCGACGCTTTCGAGCTGACCGCCATCCCGCGGGACGGGAAGGTGATGTTCTACCTCGACCGCTTCCGGACGAACGAGCCAGTCCATGGCGCCGTCCTGGAGGTGGAGACGCCCGAGGGCCAGATGACGGCGACCGAGACCGATGAGGCAGCCTACGTGCTCGCCGCGCCCTGGCTCGCGAAGGCGGGGTCGCACGACCTGCTGGTGACCGTCACCGCCGGGGACGCGGTCGACGTCCTTACCGTCCCACTGTCGATTCCGGAAACGGTAGCGTCTGGGGCCACTCCGGCGACGGTGCCGAGCGTGACAGCCATGGGGAAGGTGTCCGATGCGGTCGCGGACCTGAAGGCGCGTCTCGCCGCCAAGGACCCGGTCCTGATGCTGACCGCGGCGGCCGCCTTCCTCCTCGGCATGCTGATCACCGTGCTCACGCGGGGGCGGCGCAGCCTGCCGGCCGTGGCCGTCATGGCCGTAGTCGTCACCTTGGCACTTGGGACGGCCGCCTTCGCGCACGGCGACGAGGACCACGGCGCCGCAACCAAGGATGCGCCCGTACAAGGCGCGGCCCTGCTCGACCCTGCTCAGCCCTCCTCAGACCTGGCCCAGCGTCTGCCCGACGGCTCGGTGTTCGTGCCCAAGCCCACCCAGCGCCTGCTCGTCCTGCGCACCACGATGACGGAGCAGGCGACGTTCCACCGGACGGTCGAATTGCCGGGGCGCGTGATCCCTGACCCGAACGCCAGTGGCGTCGTGCAATCCTCCGTGGGCGGCCGCCTCTCGCCGCCAGCCTCGGGCCTGTTTCCCAGGCTTGGCACGACGGTCAAGAAGGGTGACGTGCTCGCTTACGTCACCCCGCCGGTCCAGGCCATCGACGTCTCCGACATGCGCCAGCGCCAGGGCGAGCTCGACCAGCAGATCGATGTCGTCGAGCGCCGGGTCGAGCGCTATCGCAAGCTCGCGGTCACCGGTGCCGTCGCCCAGACCCAGCTCGACGACGCCCTGTCAGAGTTGAAGGGCCTGCAGGACCGCCGCACGGCCCTCGACAAGGCGCGCCAGCAGCCGGAGGCCCTCGTGGCACCCGTCGACGGCGTGATCGCGCAAGCGACCGCCGTGGCGGGCCAGATGGCGGCTGCCGGCGGTATGGTGTTCCAGATCGTCGACCCGACCCGGCTATGGGTCGAGGCCCTGAGCTTCGATGCCCTTACGCCAGCCGAAAATGCCACGGCCCGCTTCGCCGATGGGCGCACCCTGTCCCTCGTGTACCAGGGCGCCGGGCTCGCCGATCGCAACCAGGCCATTCCGGTCCAGTTCGCGGTGAAAGGCAACACCAGCGGCCTGCGGGTCGGGCAGTTCGTCACGGTGCTCGCCGGCACGGACGCCGAACAGTCCGGCCTCGCCCTGCCGCGCGCGGCCGTGGTCCGCTCCGGCAATGGGCAGGCCATCGTCTACGAGCACGTCGCCGCCGAACGCTTCGAGGCGCGGCAGGTCCGGGTCGAGCCCCTCGATGGGACCAACGTGCTCGTCGCCGAGGGCGTCGGTGCCGGCAAGCGCATCGTCACCGAGGGCGCTGAGCTCCTCGATCAGGTCCGGTGAGGAAGCAAGCCTATGTTCAATTTCCTCGTCACGCAGTCCCTGCGCAACCGGCTGATCGTGCTCGCGGTCGCCGCCGTCCTGATCCTGTACGGCGCCTTCACGGCGACCAAGCTCCCGGTCGACGTGTTCCCAGACCTCAACAAGCCGACGGTCACCATCATGACCGAGGCCGAGGGGCTCGCCCCGCCCGAGGTGGAGCAACTCGTCACCTATCCCATCGAAACCCGGATGAACGGCCTGCCCAGCGTCAGCCGGGTGCGCTCGGTCTCCGGCGTCGGGCTTTCCATCGTCTACGTCGAGTTCGACTGGGGCACCGACATCTACCGGAATCGGCAGCAGATCGCCGAGCGCCTGACCCTTGTCCGTGACCAGCTCCCCGCGAACGTCACACCTCAGATGGGTCCGATCTCGTCGATCATGGGCCAGATCCTGCTGGTGGCGGTCACCGGAGACAATGCCACTCCGATGGAGATCCGCGAGGCTGCCGACTTCATCCTGCGGCCGCGCCTCCTGACCATTCCCGGCGTCGCTCAGGTGATCCCCATCGGCGGCGAGGTGCGTCAGTTTCGGGTCAGCCCGAACGTGGCGGCCATGCGAGCGCTTGGCGTCACCAACGCACAGCTTGAGGCGTCCCTTACCCAGTTCGGCACCAACGCCGGCGGTGGGTTCACTGACCAGTACGCCCGCGAGTACCTCATCCGGAACATCGGCCGGACCATGAGCCTCGACGACCTGCGCAGTGTCGTGGTTGCCAACGTCGGCGACGCGCCAGTCTACCTGCGCCAGGTGGCGGACGTCTCGTTCGCCCCAAGGGTGAAGCGGGGCGACGGCGGCTTCATGGGCAAGCCGGCGGTCATCGTCTCGGTCGAGAAGCAACCCGACGTCGACACCGTGAAGCTCACCCGCGAGATCGAGGCGGCTCTGAAGGAGGTCACCGCGACCCTTCCGAATGGGATCAAGGCCGACCAGGTCCTGTTCCGCCAGGCGAACTTCATCGAGACCTCCATTGCTAACGTCGAGCGTGTCCTCGTCGAGGCCATCGTAGTGGTGGCCATCGTGCTGTTCGCGTTCCTCCTGAACGTGCGCACCACGGTGATCTCGCTCACCGCCATCCCGGTCTCGATCCTAGCGACCGCAATCGCCTTCCACCTCGCCGGCCTGTCCATCAACACGATGACCCTGGGCGGCCTTGCCATCGCTATCGGTGAGCTCGTCGACGACGCGGTGGTCGACGTCGAGAACATCTTCCGCAGGCTCGGCGAGAACCGGGCGGCTGGCTCGCCGCGCTCGACCTTCGACGTGGTGGTTTCGGCCTCATCCGAGGTCCGCTCGGGCATCGTCTACGCGACGATGATCATCGTCCTCGTATTCGTACCACTGTTTGCCCTGTCCGGCATCGAGGGGCGTCTCTTCGCGCCCTTGGGGCAGGCTTACATCATCTCGATCCTGGCGAGCCTGCTCGTATCGGTGACCTTGACGCCGGTGCTGGCGTACTACCTGCTGCCCGGCCTCAAGAGCCTGGCCGAGCACGACAGCGCTCTTTTGCGTTGGCTCAAGCGCGGCAACGCTCGCCTGCTCGGGGTCGCATTCCGGCACCAGCGGGTGCTCGTCGCCACAGTGGCGATCGCAGTCGTGGCAGCCGGCATCGCCGCCTGGAACCTGCCGCGGGCCTTCCTGCCGCCGTTCAACGAGGGCTCGTTCACCGTCAACACGACCTTCAACCCAGGCATCTCCCTCTCAGAGAGCAACCGCGTCGGTCTTATCGCCGAGCGCCTGCTACTCGACATCCCCGAGGTCGCCGCGGTCGGCCGCCGTACCGGACGCGCCGAGCTCGACGAACACGCCGAGGGCGTCCACTCCTCCGAGATCGAGGTTGAGCTCAAGGGCGCCGGGCGGGGGAAGGATGCGGTGGTCGCCGACATCCGCCAGCGTCTCTCTGCCCTACCCCTGTCGGTCAACGTCGGCCAGCCAATCTCGCACCGGCTCGACCACATGCTCTCCGGGGTTCGGGCGGAACTCGCCCTGAAGATCTTTGGTGAGGACCTCGACGCGCTTCGGAGCGTGGCCAACGACATGCGGGACCGCATGGCGAAAATCCCTGGCTTGGCCGACCTCCAGGTCGAGAAGCAGGTCCGCATCCCCCAGCTTGAGATCCGGGTCGACTACACAAGGGCTGCCCTCTACGGGGTGCAGCCTTCGGCGGTGGTCGAGCAGCTCAGCCGCCTCTCGAACGGGCGTGTCGTCTCGACCGTGGCCGACGGCTACAAGCGCTTCGACGTGGTCCTACGCCTGCCCGAGCGGCAGCGCACGACGCAGGGGTTAAAGGACCTGTTGATCGAGACCCCTTCCGGATGGGTGCCCGCTCGCCAGGTCGCGGACATCCGCGAGACCGACGGGCCGAACCAGATCCTTCGGGAGAACAGCCGGCGACGCCTGGTTGTCCAGGCCAACACCAACGGCCAGAGCGACATGGCCACCATCGTGGCGGCCATCCGGCAGCAGGTGTCGGACGCCAAGCTCCCGCCCGGCTTCTTCGCCAGCCTGGAGGGGACCTTCCAGGCGCAGGAGGAAGCGAGCCGGACCATCGCGGCCCTGTCCGGGCTCTCCCTCGCCCTGGTCTTCGCCATCCTCTACAGCCGCTACCGCTCGGCCGTCCTGGCGCTGATCATCATGGGCAACGTGCCGCTCGCCCTCATCGGCAGCGTGATCGCGCTCTGGCTGGTCGGGCAGCCGCTCTCGGTGGCGTCGATGATTGGGTTCATCACCCTGACCGGCATCAGCGCCCGCAACGGCATCCTTAAGATCAGCCACTACCTGAACCTGTCGCTGCACGAAGGCATGCCATTCGGACGCGACCTCGTGGTGCGGGGCAGCTTGGAGCGGCTGACCCCGGTGCTGATGACGGCGCTGTCGGCCGGCGTCGCCCTGGTACCGCTGCTCTACGACGCCGCGAACCCGGGCAAGGAGATCCTACACCCGGTCGCGGTGACCATCTTCGGCGGCCTGATCAGCGCGACCCTGCTCGACACGGTCCTGACGCCGGTCCTGTTCCTGCGCTTCGGCAAGGCCCCACTGGAGCGCCTGCGCGCGACACAGGCTGAGACCTCCGACACCCCTCGTCCCGACGGCGCCAAGCCGCGTCCGGCCGAGGCGTTCTGAGCCGACCGATCCCAAAAAGGAGAAGCCTGATGATTCCCTGGAGAATGGCCCTGGCCGCCGGCATGCTGCTCGCCCTGCCGGTCCATGCGCACGAGGTGTCCGGCCAGCACGGCGGCCGTGTGACGGACGCCGGAAAGTATCACGTCGAGCTCGTCGCCAAGGGCGAGACCATCGACGTGTTCCTCACGGACGGCAGCCAGAAGCCGGTGCCGGCGACCGGCTTCAAGGGCACCGCCATCCTCGTCGTCGGCGGCAAGCCCGCCCGTGTGCCGCTCGAACCGACCGACGGCAACCGCCTCTCGGGCAAAGCCGCCGTCAGCGTCGGCGAGAGCCCGAAGGGCGCCGTCCAGCTAACCGCCCCCGACGGCGCGACGACCAGCGGCAAGTTCAACTGATCAACGGCCCTCCGGCCCCGAACGCGGGCCGGAGGGGACCGACCGATCCCACGCAGGGATGCAGGGGAGACCGCTCAGTGGCTCGTCCCTCCTGTCCAAGTCACCGACCCGGAAGCAGACGCTTGCCGGCCTGTCCATCTCGACGAACCAAGGAGATCGAACCCATGAAGATCACGACCATCACCGCCCTGCTGATTGCCCTCTCGGCGGCTGCCCCGGCCCTTGCCGACGACCAGGGCAACGCCAACGCCGAGCAGCAGACCCAGCCGACGCCGAACCGCGGCGGCACCTCGGGCGGTCCGGCCCACGACGTCCGTCCTGGCGAGGCCGGAACGGTGCGCTCCGGCGAGCGCACGGGCCATGACGGCCGGCATTCCACGGAAACGGCCCCGCAGAACGCTCGCGGCCGCTGAAGCGGCCGAGGGGGCAGTCGCCCACCTACGCAGGCATCCATCGACATCACGCCAGGAAGGCAACCATGAAAAACGTCAGCAAGATCGCCCTCGCCGCCGCCCTCGGTCTCGGACTGGCCGGCCCGGCCCTCGCCCAGGCCACGCACGATCACGGCGCGATGCCCGGCAAGGACATGGGTTCGATGGAGTCCATGAAGCCGGACCCGAAGGACAACGCCTCGACCAAGGACTTCAAGGCCGCCGACATGGCCATGATGAAGGACATGGACGTCGCCTACACGGGCAACCCTGACGTCGACTTCCGCACCCACATGATCCCCCACCACAAGGGTGCTGTGGCGATGGCCAAGGTCGCCCTGAAGCATGCCAAGGACCCGGCGACCAAGGAGATGGCTCAGAAGATCATCGACGACCAGGAAAAGGAGGTCGGTGAGATGGAGGCTTGGCTGAAGAAGAACGCGAAGTAGGCCACTCGGCGGAAGGCCTGGAGGTCGGTACGGGACCGGCTTCCAGGCCCGCGATGATGGGACAGTCCGGGCGCTCGTCGCCGTCGCAGGCGCGGCTGAGGCCCCGTAGGACGTCCGCCATCTCCTGCAGGTGGAGGGCCTTCCCTTCGAGCTCCTTGATATGGGTCAAGGCGAGGGCCTTCACCTCAGAGCTACTGCGACCGGGGTCGCTCCAAAGCCCGAGGAGCGCCCGGATGCGTTCCAGGGAGAAGCCGAGGTCCCGGGCCCGTCGGACGAAGCGGAGCCGGTGGACATCCTCCGGGTCGTAGTCGCGGTAGCCGCTGTCCCGACGGTCGGCACGGGGCACCAAGCCGATGCTCTCGTAGTGCCGGATCATCTTAGCCGAGACGCCCGACGCCTCCGCTGCTTGCCCGATGTTCATGGCTACCCTCACTGTTGACCTTCCCATGATGGGAAGCCGCATACCGATAGGCAACACCGACAGACGGGAACACGATCATGGTCCACGGCACCGCAGCGAACGACCACGGCGAGCATGCCGGGCATGACCACGCGCACGGCCACCACGCCGCGCCACCTCCCGAAGACGGGTCGGTCAAGGACCCCGTCTGCGGGATGACGGTCGATCCGCACACTGCGAAACACCGTGCGGAGCATGGCGGCCGCCCGTACTATTTCTGCTCCAACGGCTGCCGGACCAAGTTCGAGGCGGAGCCCTTCCGCTACCTTGACCCGGCAGGCGCGGTGGCGAAGGCCGAGACCGCCCCGGAGGGTGCCGTCTACACCTGTCCCATGCACCCTCAGATCCGTCAGGTCGGCCCCGGGTCCTGTCCGATCTGCGGCATGGCCCTGGAGCCGGCGACGGTCAGCCTGGACGACGGCCCGAACGAGGAGCTCGTCGACATGACCCGGCGGTTCTGGGTCGGGCTCGTCCTAACGCTGCCGGTGTTCGCCCTGGAGATGGGCGGTCATCTGACGGGCCTGACGGAACGGATCGGGCAGCAGAACTCCAACTGGATCCAGTTCGCGCTCGCCACGCCCGTGGTGCTCTGGGGCGGGTGGCCGTTCTTCGTGCGCGGCTACCAGTCGGTGGTTTCGCGCTCGCTCAACATGTTCACCCTGATCGCCATCGGCACGGGGGTGGCGTGGGCCTACTCGGTGGTGGCCACCCTCGCGCCGAGCCTCTTTCCGGACGCGCTGCGTGGACATGGCGGGGCCGTGCCCGCCTACTTCGAGGCGGCCGCCGTCATCACCGTTCTCGTCCTCCTCGGGCAGGTCCTGGAGCTCAGGGCGCGCGAGAGCACCGGGGGAGCGTTGCGTACGCTCCTCGACCTGGCGCCGAAGACCGCACGCCGGCTCCACGAGGACGGCACGGACGACGAGGTTCGGCTTGAGGACATCGCGGTCGGCGACCGCCTGCGCGTGCGTCCCGGGGAGAAGGTGCCGGTCGACGGTGCCGTGGTGGAGGGGCGGAGCTCGGTGGACGAGTCCCTGATCACGGGGGAGTCGATGCCGGTGACCAAAGAGGCCGGCGCGAGCGTCGTCGGCGGCAGCATCAACCAGTCCGGGTCGCTCGTGATCGAGGCCCGCAAGGTCGGCCGCGACACCATGCTGGCCCGCATCGTCCAGATGGTGGCCGAGGCCCAGCGCAGCCGCGCCCCGATCCAGCGCCTCGCCGACCGGGTCGCGGGCTGGTTCGTTCCCGTCGTCATCGGGGTGTCGGTCCTCGCCTTCGCCGCCTGGATGGCCTTGGGTCCGGAGCCCCGGTTCACCTATGCGCTGGTGGCCGCGGTCGCGGTCCTCATCATCGCCTGTCCCTGCGCCCTGGGGTTGGCCACCCCGATGTCGATCATGGTCGGCGTCGGTCGCGGGGCGGGGGTCGGGGTGCTCATCAAGAGCGCTGAGGCCCTGGAGCGCATGGAGAAGGTCACGACCCTCGTCGTCGACAAGACCGGCACCCTCACAGAGGGCAAGCCGACTGTGACCCGCATCGTCCCGGCGGAGGGCTTTTCGGAGGAGGAGATCCTGCGGCTGTCGGCCGGCGTCGAGCGGTCGAGCGAGCATCCGCTCGCCCTCGCCATCGTGGCGGCGGCGGAAAGACGCGGCATCACGATTCCGGAGGTCACCGAGTTCGACTCCCCCACCGGCAAGGGTGCCCTCGGTACTGTCGAGGGACAGCGCATCCTCCTCGGCAACGCGAACTTCCTCGCCGGCGAGAACGTCGTGACGGCGGAACTCGACGCGGCGGCGGACGGGCTGCGCCGAGACGGGGCCACCGCGATCTATGCCGCTGTCGACGGGCGGCTGGCGGGTGTCATCGCCATCGCGGACCCGGTCAAGGCGACGACCGCCGAAGCCCTGGCCGGCCTGAAGGAAGAAGGCATCCGCGTCGTGATGCTGACTGGGGACAACCGCACCACGGCCGAGGCCGTCGCCCGGCAGCTTGGGATCGACGAGGTCGAGGCCGATGTCCTACCGGACCGCAAGGCAGCCGTCGTCGAGCGCCACAAGGCGGCGGGTCAGGTGGTCGCCATGGCCGGGGACGGGGTCAACGACGCGCCGGCCCTCGCCTCCGCGGATGTGGGCATTGCCATGGGAACCGGCACGGACGTGGCCATCGAAAGCGCCGGCATCACGCTGCTCAAGGGGGACCTGATGGGGATCGTGCGGGCCCGGCGGTTGTCGCGCGCGGTGATGGGCAACATCCGGCAGAACCTGTTCTTCGCCTTCGCCTACAACGCCGCCGGCATCCCGATCGCCGCCGGGGTACTCTACCCGACCTTCGGGCTGCTCCTCTCCCCCATCATCGCGGCGGCGGCGATGTCGCTATCGTCCGTCAGCGTGATCGGGAATGCGTTGCGACTGCGTGCGGTGCGCCTTTAGAGCATGCGGTTTCCAAGTCCATGCCTAGATTGGCGAGGCGCAGCGCGAAAAGCGTTCCGCGTCTCCCCGCCGGTCGGCCCCAGATCGTCGCGACCCGGGGCGGCGGAATGCTACATGCGGTGACCGCGGTGATGGCCCATCATGTGGCCGCGACGATGACCGTGACCCATCATGCGATGACCATGGCCGTGACGCATCATGCGATGGCCGCGATGGTGCCCGTGGCCCATCATGCGATGGCCGTGCATGCCATCCATCCGGACCTCGGTCACGGCGGTCGGGGCATCGACGGCGCCGACCATGCCCGGAGCGGCGGAGGCAGGGGCGGCGATGCCGATGGCACCGAGCGCTGCCAGGGCAGCGACGGCGAACAGGGACTTCCTCATGGGGGCTTCCTCTTTGGTTGTTGGTGGCTCGCATCGGCACCGTGTCGATCTAGAATCGAATGGCCATATGGGAGTGGTGAGGAACGGCTCCGCTTTGAATAGGGTTCCGGGGATGTTCAGTCTCCCGGTCGCCATGGATAAGGAAGGCTTATCCCGCTGAGCATGATGTCAGCGGTGCTCGTCCGCGAAAAGGTCCCGCGTTCGGGAGGAGTCGCCATGCGACTGCGACCGTGTTACCTATTGGGTAACGGAGTGCGGAGCATTACCTTGCGGGTAACGGATTGGTGCGATGCAGATCCGTTTCCGGTCTAGGCGCCTGGGGAAGGCGCTGTCGGACCTGAAACAGATGGCGAAGGCCTACGGGGACAGGGCGAAACCGATACGGAGGCGGCTGGACATCCTGGGGCAGGCGGCCTGCCTCTCGGACGTCCCGACCGGGCCACCCGATCACCGGCATCAACTCGGCGGTAACCGGGAAGGCCAACTCTCGGTCACGATCAAGGACAACTGGCGTATCGTCTTCGTGCCCGACCACGACCCGGTGCCATGCCTGCCTGACGGCGGGCTCGACACGGGTCAGGTCACGGCGGTCGAGATCATCGAAATCGTCGACTACCACGGCAACTGAACGGCGGAGACCAAGGGGATGACGACGCAGGAAGCCTGGACCCCGCAATGGGCGACCCATCCCGGCGAACACCTCGAAGAGTACATTCAAGAGCGTGGTTGGTCCCAGGCCGAGTTCGCCCGCATCGCCGACATGACGCCCAAGCTGGTCAGCACGATCATCAACGGCTCAAACCCGGTCACGCCCGAGACGGCACTCAAGCTGGAGCATGTGCTCGGCCTCAAGGCCTACATCTGGACCGGCCTCCAGGCGAACTGGGACTTGTTCCAGGCCCGGCGGCGCGAGCAGGAGGCAGCCGGGCGCGAGGCCGAATGGCTCAAGGGGCTCCCCGTCCGGGAATTGAAGGCCTGCGGGCGCCTTCCACAGACCAATGACCCCGGCAGGATCATGGATGGGCTGCTCGGCCTCCTGGGGATCGGGGGACCTCACGCCTATGATGCGAAGCTGGGGTCCCTGGCCGTGCATCACCGCAAGGCCAGAACCGGCACCACCTCGCCCCACCATATGCTTTGCTGGCTGATGCTGGGCGAGGAGAAGGCGCGCCAACTCAGCCTGCCGGCCTACGATCCCCGACGGTTCAAGCAGGGATGCGCCGAGATCCGTTCGCTCACCGTGCACCGCGCCGAGTTCTTCGAGCCGCGCCTGAGGGAGATCTGCCACGCGTCCGGCGTCGCCCTAGTGTTCCAGAAGCCGTTGAGCAAGACCTGCGTCTTCGGCTCGGCGCGGTGGCTGAACGACGAGCGCCCCCTGATCCAGATGTCGCTGCGCATGAAGACCAACGACCATTTCTGGTGGACCTTCTTCCACGAGGCGGCGCACATCACCCTGCATCGCGGAAAGAACTTCGTGGACGACCACAACGGCGAGGGCGACGACATCGAAGCCGAGGCGGATGCCTGGGCCGAGGAGATGCTGGTCGGACGTGAGCGGATTGCCGCCTTCGCCACCACGTGCCCCAGGACCAAGCAGGAGGTCGTGGCATTCGCCGACGAAGTCGGGCTTCATCCGGGCATCGTGCTCGGGATGCTGCAGCATCGTCGCGTCGTCCCCTTCAGCCACATGAACGACCTCAAGGCGCGTTTGGGATGGGCGGACGAGGTCGCAGCGGCCTGATGGACGCGGGGCATCGGTGAGCCCTTTCGGACATTCCGCCGCCCTCCCCCGACAATCGTGTCACTTCCGCCCGTCCCCCGCCGCGGCGAAGGTCTCAAGGAGACGCCGGCGCTCCGCCTCGGTCACGCCTGTCGCCGGCGGTTTGGTCGCAACCTTGCTCCGTACCGACCCATGCCCTCCGATGGGCGCGACCGGCCCCGGAGCCGGCATCGCGACCTCGCGCGGCCCTGACGCCAGGGCTTCGGGTCGGCTCACCTCTCCGAGCCCGCCGCTGGCCGCCATCATGGTCTCGCGGAACGCCCGGTGCTGGCCGCCGTCGTCGTACACCAGGCGGATGGCCGGCGTTCCGTTCGCCACGAGGGCGGCGACCTGCCGATCGTCGTCCGCCTGTTTCCGGGCAACCTCATCGGCCGTGGAGGCGTCGGCGCCCGCGTCGAACACGTAGTGCCCGCCCGCCACGTCGACGACCGGTTCGGCCTTCGTGACCTCGAATCGGTCGGCCCCTTCCTTGATGTTCTTCCAGAAGGCAAGGTTCGGGTCCTGGCGGTGTCGGGCCAGGTTCTCCGGGGTCATGCGGAACGGGTAGGACTGGAACTGGACGGCACGCTGCCCGCCGGCGAACGCCTTGCGGACCACGGCATAGAGCTCTGAGATCGCCTCGTCGGTCATCGCGAAGCAGCCCTGGGACGAGCAGGAGCCGTGGACCATCAGGTGCGTACCCGTGCGCCCGAGGGAGCGGTCGTACGCGTTCGGGAACCCGAGGTCGAACGAGAGATAGAGGCTGGAGTTCGGGTTCATGGATGCGGGCGAGATCGCGTAGAAGCCCTCGGGGGCCTGGCGGTCGCCCTCCCGGGTCTTAGGCCCGAGTTGCCCTGACCAGCGGCACATTGGATACGTCTTCAGCAAGGCGTACCTACCGTCCACCCCGCGCTTCCAGAGCTCGATCTCGGCTTCCTTCTTGTAGGCCCGCATCAGGATCGGGTCGCCGGGAGACACCCCCTTGGTCGACATCAGGGCCAGGGTCGCCGGCGGGATGGGCGCGAGGTGGCGGGTTGAGGCCGCGTACCTTCCGTCCTGGCATGCGGATAGCGCCAGGACGAGTGTTAGGCCGAGCGTGATCTTCTTCAGCATGCCGGCCTCGCTGGTGGCGATGTTCGAGCCTGGGCTTGAACGGGGGATAACGGGTTGTCGTGGCCACGATTCGACAGGATAGGGGCCATCATGGGATCGGATCCCCGGTTCCCGAATGCCCCGCGGCCGGGATCCCGGTCCCGGTGGCATGCGCCCTGGCAAGGTTTGCGGCCGTGGTTAATGCGGTTCCGATGCCGGTCGCCGCGTCGTCGAGGCCCTGTCACCCAAGGGCGACCCGTTCTCGATGTGGGGCGATCCCACCGGCATCAGGTGGAAATGGGTCTCCCCGCCGATGCGACAGAGGCAGTACAGCAGGTAGACGCACGCCGGGACGCCCAGCATCACGAGCCAGAACGTATGCCCGGACGCTTTCCGGACATGCGCCCTCACGTGACGTCTGCGACGCCCGCCCTTAGCGCCCCAGTGGGCCGTGGCTCGGCCCAGCTTCTTGCTCATCCGGCCCTCCTACTCGGCGGCCCGGAGGTGCGGTTGGACCGGTGAGGGCCCATCCTTCCATACGACGACCTTCCCCGCGAACCTGGCGTAGAGGGCCGGCAGGACGACGAGGGTCAGCAGGGTCGCCGAGATAAGGCCACCGATGACGACGGTCGCCAGCGGACGCTGGATCTCGGCACCGGTCTCGGTCGCGAGTGCCATTGGCACGAACCCAAGGGACGCCACCAGGGCGGTCATGGCGACCGGACGTAGCCGGGTCATTGCGCCTTCCAGGATGGCCTCGCGCCGAGGTCGCCCTTCGGCGATGAGCTGCTTAATGTAGGTCAGCATCACAAGTCCGTTGAGCACCGCCACCCCGGACAGGGCGATGAACCCCACGGCCGCCGGCACCGAGAACGGCATGCCCCGCAGCCACAAGGCGGCGATGCCTCCGGTGAGCGCAAGAGGGACGGCGCTGAAGACCAGGAGGGCGTCGCGGGCCGAGTTCAGGGCCGAGAACAGCAGCAGGAAGATCAGGAAGAAGCAGACGGGAACGACCACCATCAGGCGCTGTCGTGCGGAGGCCAGGTTCTCGAACTGCCCGCCCCATGTCACGTAGTACCCGGCCGGGAGCGATACGTCTGACGTCACCTTGGCCTGAGCCTCGGCCACGAGCGATCCGATATCCCGGCCACGGACGTTGGCGGTGACCACCACCCGGCGCCGGCCGTTCTCTCGCGAGATCTGGTTCGGGCCCTCCGTGACCGAGAAGCTGGCGACCTGCTTTAAGAGCACCGAAGAAGCCCGTCCGTTGAGCCCGGGTGGTAGTGGGACCGGGATGTTCTCCAGGGCCTCGCGATCCTCTCGAACCTTATCGTTGAGGCGCACCACGATGGGGAAACGCCGGTCGCCCTCGAACACCATTCCAGCCTCGCGACCGCCGATGGCCGCGCCGATGACGTCCTGGATCGCGGACGTGCTTAGGCCGAGGCGCGCGGCCTCGGTCTTGTTGATCTTGATCTCCAGGAAAGGCAGGCCGGCGGTCTGCTCGACCTTGACGTCGTCGGCGCCCTCGGTCCCGCGCAGGATAGTGGCGACCTGGTTGGCTGCCTTGAGCATGGGCTCGAACTCCTCGCCGAACACCTTCACGGCCAGGTCACCACGGGTGCCGGCCAGCAGCTCGTTGAAGCGAAGCTGGATGGGCTGGGAGAACTCGTAGACGTTGCCCGCGAGGGACCCGAGCGCCTTCTCGATCTGCTCCTGCAGGTCGGCCTTTGAGAGGCTCGCGTCGGGCCATTCTTCTTGCGACTTGAGGATGACGAAGGTGTCGGACGAGCTCGGCGGCATCGGGTCGGAGGCCACCTCCGCGGTGCCGGTCTTGGAGAAGACGTAGGCGACCTGGGGGAAGCGGCTGATCGCCTGCTCGACCTTGAGCTGCATCGCCTGCGACTGGGTCAGGGAGGTCGACGGGATGCGCTGCGCGTTGAGCGCGATGCTCTTCTCGTCGAGCTGGGGGATGAACTCCTGCCCGAGCTTGGTGAACAGGAACCCGGCGCCTATGAGCAGCGCCAGCGCGACCGCGACGAAGGTCATCGGGATGCGAAGGGCGGCGCCGAGGACCGGGCGGTAGGCGGCCTTGATCCCGCGGATGATGAAATTGTCCTTCTCCGTGACCTTGCCGGTGATGACGATGGCGATCATCGCCGGCACGAAGGTGAGGGACAGGACGAAGGCCGAGACGAGGGCGATGATGACGGTGAGCGCCATCGGCTCGAACATCTTGCCCTCGACCCCCGTGAAGGTGAGGAGCGGCACGTAGACGAGGATGATGATGGCCTGCCCGTAGAGCGACGGCTTGATCATCTCCTCGGCGGAGGCCCGCACGGTGACGAGGCGCTCCTCAAGTTCGAGCTTGCGCCCGAGCTCGGTTTGCCGCTCGGCGAGATGGCGCAGGGCGTTCTCGGTGATGATCACGGCGCCGTCGACGATGAGGCCGAAGTCGAGCGCTCCAAGGCTCATCAGGTTGGCGCTAATGCGGCCCTGGACCATGCCGGTCGTGGTCATCAGCATCGCCACCGGGATGACGAGGGCCGTGACGATGGCTGCGCGGATGTTGCCGAGCAGCAGGAACAGCACGACGATGACGAGGGCAGCGCCCTCGGCCAGGTTCTTGGCCACCGTTCGGATGGTGGCCTCGACGAGGACCGTGCGGTTGAGGACCGTCTGGACCTCGACGCCCGGCGGGAGCGTGCGTCGGATTTCGGTCATGCGGGCGTCGACCGCGGCGGAGACGGTGCGGCTGTTCTCTCCGATGAGCATCAGGGCGGTCCCGATGACGACCTCGCGCCCGTCCTCGCTGCCCGACCCGGTGCGTAGGTCGCGCCCGATCCGGACCTCGGCGATGTCGGAGATGCGCACCGGCACGCCCCCGCGGGTGGTAACCACGACGGAGCCGATGTCCTCCATGGTCTCCAGGCGGCCGGCGGCGCGCACGACGTAGCCCTCGCCGTTGTCCTCCAGGTAGCGCGCGCCCTGGTTGGCGTTGTTGGCCTCCAGCGCCCGGCCGATGTCGGCGAACGACAGGTCGAGGGCGGTGAGCTTCATCGGGTCGGGCTGGACGTGGTACTGCTTGTCGAAGCCGCCGATGCTGTCGACGCCGGCCACTCCCTGAACGGTCTTCACCTGCGGGCGGATGATCCAGTCCTGGACCGTGCGCAGGTAGGCCGTGCGTTCAAGTTCCGTCGTGAGCCGCTGGGCCTCTGGGGTTAGGTAGCTCCCGTCCGATTGCCACCCGGCCTTTCCATCCGGCGAGACCTTGCGCTCCTCGGGCTTCGCGTAGTGGATCGACCACATGTAGATCTCGCCGAGGCCCGTTGAGATCGGGCCCATGTGCGGCTCGGCCCCCGGCGGAAGGGTCGACTTCGCCTCGCCGATGCGTTCGGCGACCTGCTGGCGGGCAAAGTAGATGTCGAGCTTTTCCGAGAAAACGGCCGTAACCTGGGAGAAGCCGTTTCGCGACAGCGAGCGGGTGTATTCCAGGCCCTTGATCCCGGCGAGCGCGGTCTCGACCGGGTAGGTCACCTGCTTCTCGACGTCGACCGGGGAGAGGGACGGCGCCGTGGTGTTGATCTGCACTTGGTTGTTGGTGATGTCCGGTACCGCGTCGATGGGCAGCTTCGTCAGCGAGAACACGCCGAAGCCGGCCGCCAGCAGCGACAGGAGGACGACCAACCAGCGCTGGTGGACGGAGAAGTCGAGTATCTTCGAGATCATGATGGCCGCCCTCAGTGCGCGTGGTCGGCTTCGGCCTTGCCGAGCTCGGCCTTCAGGACAAAGGAGTTGGCCACAGCGACCTCTTCCCCGGGATTGAGGCCGGTAAGGATCTCGAAGGCGTCATCGTCGGCCCTGCCGAGAGTCACGTCCCGGCGCTCGAAGCCCTCCGGGGTCCGCACGAAGGCGACCTTCTCGCCGCCGATGGTCTGGATGGCGGACTTGGGCAGCCGCACCTTGACCTTGTCCTGGGCGATCTCGACCTCGGTGGTGACGAAGGTGCCGGGCCGCCAGGCCATGTCCTTGTTCGGCAGGGCGACGATGACCCGAGCCGAGCGCGTCTCCGGGTTGAGGATGGGACTGACGAACACCACCTTGCCCTCGCCGCGGGCGGCGGCGTCGCCGACGATGGTCACCTTGGCACCCTCGCGGACCTTCGAGAGTTCGGTGGTCGGAACCGCGAGCTCGATCCACACCGAGGACAGGTCGGCGACCGTGTAGACGTCGGCCGGGTCGCCTTCCTTGCCCACGGCGGTGCCGACGTCGACCTTGCGCTCGACCACCCGCCCGGCGAGGGGTGACTTCAATTCGTAGCGGCGTAGGCTCGACAGGTTCGGCGTGGTCTCGTCCTTCCTGGCGGACGTCGCCACCTCGGCGGCGTTCAGGCCAAGGGCCGACAGCTTCTGGCGCGCGAGATCGACCCTGAGCGTCGCCTCCGAGTAGGCGGCCTTCGCGTTCAGGAATGCCGATTCCGCGGAGATCCGCTTGTCCCAGAGGGCCTGCTGGCGGTCGAAGTTCGTCTTCTCCAGGTCAGCCTTGACCGTCGCGGTGAGGAAGTCGCTCTTGGCCTCGGCGACCTCGCGGCTGTCGAGTACGGCCACGACCTCGCCCTTGGCGACCTCCTCGCCGAGGCGCTTGCGCATTTCGGACACGGTGCCGACGACCCGCACGGGAACGCGTGCGATCCGGTCGGCGTCCTGCGCGATGGTGCCGGGCACCAGCAAATGGCGCGAGAGAATCCCGCCCTCGACCATCGCCAGCTCGATGTCCTGCTCGGCGGCCTGCTCGGCCGTCATCTTGATCTTGCCCTCGCCCTCCTCGTCGTGGCCGTTCGCCTCGCCCTCGGCGTGCTTGTGGCCACCGGCTTCGGGCTTGGCCTCTCCCTCGGAGTGCTTGTGCTCGCCGGAAGGCTTGGGCTCGCCGTCGGCATGCTCGTGGCCATGGTCGCCGTGACCGTGCCCATCGTCGGCTGCGGGTGTCACCGGCCTGGTAACGGCCGCATTGGTTGGGGGCGTCGCCCGGGCGTTCGTGAGGCCGGCGGCCGCGAGGGCGCCCTGCACGACCTCGGACACACGGGGGAAGGCACCGCCGATGACGATGCCGATGGCCAGGAAAGCCACGGAAAGGAATGCACGCATGGGAATGGGCCGGGTTCCGACCGGGACGTCGCACGGCCGCTTAGGCGGCGGGAAACGGTCCCGTACTGGGTATTTCGCGAATTAGAGGCAGCCGTGACCCGTGTGGGGCCGGCCGGGACGCGCCACGGACGTGGCGGCGTCGCCTCAGGCGCGAGGCGGCCTGGGTTGGCGGTCGGGCGAGACCGATCCGATGGGTGTGGTCACGGTCGCGTAGGAGGCACGCCCCGTCCCGCGGGGCGGTAGGGCCGGCGTCCCGTCGACGCTGAGTGCCTGATGGCAGCCGCAGGTGGCATGGCAGGCGGGGCAGGCATCGGAGTGATCGACGGCGGCTGCCAGGGTTGGTGCGGACACGGACAGTTCGTGACCAACGGACCGGTGGGCCTCGGCGGAATGGATCGCGCCCGGGACGACGAGCGCCAGGACCAAGACGAGCGAGAGCACTCGCACGGTGGTCGCCCACCAGCCGCGCATCGTCTCGTAGGCCCTGATCCGAGGTCCCGTGGTCATGGTCGCCTTATGAACGATTCAGGGCCACCCGTACATGCCGGATGGCCCTTTGGCAGGGTCGAACCTTAATAGTCGTCGTGGTGATGGTGGTGGTGCCGGCGCTCGCCGTAGTACCGACGTTCCCCATAGAACGCCCGGTCGCCGTAATCCCGATGCGGACGGTGGATGACGACATCATCGTGGTCGCCATGATGGTAGCGGTCGACGTGGACGTCCCCGCCGCGCCGGTCGAAGTCGCCGCCATAGTATTGGGCGGACGCGGCGGCCGGGGCCAGGATCAGGCCGACGGCGACCAAGGCTGGAATGCGAACTCGCATGGCTCGTTCCTCAAAGGGGTATGCCTCAAGATGGGCGCGCCGAGTTGAACGAAGCCTGAAACAGCCGTTCATGGAAGCGTGGATGAAGATATCCGGGACGCCGTGAAACAGGTTCACGAGATCCCGGATCGGCAGAACTCAGTGACGCTCGATGATCGTCGTGCGACGCTCGCCGCCGTGATGGTCATCGTGGTGGTCGTCATGGTGGTGATGCTCGCGCACGACCTCGCGGTGTTCATGGCGGTCCCCGTGATGCCCCTCGCCGTGGCGCTCACCATGACCGTCGCCATGGACCCTGACGCCGCCCGGGCCGACATCGATGTGCTGCGCAAGGGCCGCGACCGGCGAAAAGGCCAGGGTCACGATGGCGGCGATGGCTCCGAACTTGGTCTTCATGTTGAGGCTCCCTCTCTCGAATACTGCGCAGGAACGTACGGATCGAGAAAACCGATCCGAATGCTCCCGGTGAAATTCGGGAATATTTGGCAAGGGAGTTCGTGCGACGCGGGATCGTGTGCGCGAAACGACGATCCTGCAGGGCGGCACCCACGCGGGTTACGGCATGGAAGCGCAACAGCTCTTCGTGGTCGGGCGGAGACTGGAAGGACCACGGGAGGGGTGCCCGCCCCGGCACGAGGCCGAGGCGGGCGGTTCACGGTACCGAGGAGGGCACTACCGTACCGTGAAGCCGTCGGGCGGGAGCGGACCGGTCATCCCCCGCCAAGGGCGTAGCCTATGCCGACGGCAAGGAAGGCGAAGACGACCAGGAGGGGAAGCGTACGCATCGGTGCATCCTCCCGGCCTTCCGAGGTCAGCGTCGTCCGCTCACTTCTTGCCGTGGGAGTGACCGTGGGCGTGCCCATCCTTGTCGGAATGGACGGGCTTGCCGTCCTTGCCGACCTCGCGGGCCTCGCTCTCGCGCGGGTCGTCGCGATGGGCCGGGCCACCGGCCACGCCGCCGGTGTTCGGCACGGAGCGCTCGGGATTGTTCGCGTTCCCATGCCCGTCCTCGGCGGCGTAGGCGGGAGCCGAGAGGCCTGCTAGTAGGCCGAGGGTGAGAAGGGCGGCGATGGTACGCTTCATAATTCTGATCCCTGGGGTTCGGCAGCCGGTGCGGCCGCTTCGAGACCTGAGATAGCGACCCTGTTTTACACCCGGACGCCTGGTTCGTGACGAAGTGTGTCAGCGACCGGCGCGCGGCAGGGAGATCCGGACCCGAAGGCCGCCTCCCGACCGATTGGATAGGGCGATGCCGCCTCCCTCCGCCTCGACGATCCGGCGCGCGATGGTCAGGCCGAGGCCGGTGCCGCCGGTGTTGCGGTTCCGCGACGCTTCGAGGCGGGTGAACGGCTCGAAGGCGCGGGCGACCTCTTCAGGCGGGATGCCTGGACCATCGTCCTCGACGGTGAGCACCAGCTCTTCCGGCTCCACGTCGAGCGAAATAAAGGCGCGGGTCCCGTAACGCACGGCGTTGTCGACGACGTTGTCGAGCGCGCGTCGCAGCGCAACTGGGCGCACCGTCGCGAGTGCGCGGCCAGGGCCCGCATAGGCGACCTCGCGGCCAGCGTCCGAGGACGTGTCGGCGATGCTCATGAGGACGCTCGCGACGTTGGCAACCTGGCGCGGCTCCGGGTCCGCGTCGCCCCGAAGGTACGCCAGGGTCGAATCGACCATCGCCTGCATGTCGTCGAGGTCCGAGCCCATCGCCCGGATCTCGCCGCCCTCGGGCAGCCCGTCGAGGCGGAGGCGAAGCCGCGCGATGGGGGTGCGCAGGTCGTGGGAGACGGCCGCCAGGGCCTGGGTCCGTTCCGTCACCAGCCGATGGATGCGGTCCTGCATCGCGTTGAGGGCCCGGGCGATATCGCGGGTCTCGTCGGGGCCGGCTTCCCTCACGGGGACCACCTTTCCGTGCCCGATTTCGGCCGTAGCGCGGGTGAGGTCGCGCAACGGTCCCGCGATCCGGTGCATCAGAACGACGGCGGCGACACCGACGAGGATGGCCATCGCCGTCGCGAGGTAGGCCCACGATCCGAGCCGTGCGAGGCCGGGTGCATGGGCCGAGCGGAAGGTCAAAAAACTCCCGTCCGCCAGGGCGAGCGCACCGCCCAGGTCCTCCTGATGAAGGGCCTCGTGGCCACTGTCCATCGCGAGTGCGAGACCGGGTTCGAGGCTCGGCTCCGACGCGATCATCCGGGACCTGAGCGACCACATCGCCGGGTCGCCGGCCCTGTCAGGGAGCAGGGTCGAGGTCGGCGACCATCCCAGCTCGAAATGCGCGGACGACAGGGCCTTCGCCTCGGCGTCGCGTTCGGTCTGTGGGCGGCGGAGCACCGCCTCGCGCGCCAGGGTAAGCTGGTTGGCGACCTGCCGCGCGAACGCATCGTCCGCCGCGGCGGTCGCGGATTGCCGATAGAGAAGCAGTGCCCCGCCGTGGACGGCGAGGATGGCCAGGAGCAGGACTGCGACCGTTCGGGCTTCCAGGCTGCGGGCCAAGGGTGCCAGGCGTCTCAAGCGCGCTCAACCTTCGAGGCGAGCATGTAGCCGGCCCCGCGCACGGTCTTGATGACCGGAGGCAGGCCCTCGGGCGGTTCGAGCTTGCGCCGCAGGCGGCTCACCAGGGTGTCGACGCTGCGATCCGTGGGGGACCCGAGCCTGGCACGGGACAGTTCGAGGATCATCTCCCGGCCCAGCACGCGCCCCGGGTGTTCGAGGAAGACGAGGAGGAGGTCGTACTCGGCGCCGGAGAGGTCGACGGCCGCCCCCTCGGGATCGACGAGCGAGCGGCTGCGCATGTCGAGCCTCCAGCCTGAGAAGGAGAGCACCTCGGATACCGGGGACGAGGGCGACGAGGGTGCCATGGAGGCGCGGCGCAAGACGGCACGGACACGGGCCAGGAGCTCGGGCCGGCCGAAGGGCTTGGCCACGTAGTCGTCGGCCCCAAGTTCCAACCCAAGCACCCGGTCGGCCTCCTCGTTGCGGGCGCTGACCATGATCACCGGCACCGTGCTCCTCGCGCGCAACGCCCGGAGCAGGTCAAGGCCCGAGGCCCCGGGCAGCATCACGTCAAGCAGGACGAGGTCGACGCCACCGGCAGGCAGGAGGCGCCAGAATTCAATGGCGCTTCTGCAACCGGTGACACGATAGCCCGCCTCGCGGAGAAGGCGGGTGACCAGCAGACGCAGGCCGTCGTCATCCTCGACGAGGAGGACGTGTTCCGAACCATCGGAACCCGCGTTGCCCCCGTTTTCGTGGATCAACGATTCCTCCGTCCTGCAATGGGCGTCACCGTTCCGTCCGCGGGGGCATTCATACACCCGATGCCGGTCAAACGACGTGGGCGGGTGCGAGGATGCAGGCGGTGTCGCTGCTGGTCTCCACCTGCAGGGTGGTGTGGCCGATGCCGAACCGTTCCTTGATGCCGACGGCCGTTTTCATGAGGAACTCGTCGTCGGGCCGGCCGCCAGGCATTAGGAGATGGGCGGTAAGGCATGTCTCCGTGGTGCTCATCGCCCAGATATGCAGGTCGTGGAGTGACGCGACCCCCGGAAGTCCTTCGAGGTGGCTGCGGACGGCGTCGGGGTCGATGCCCGGCGGGACGGCGGCGAGGGATAGCGTGAGGCTGTCGCGCAGGAGGCCCCAGGTGCTCCAGACGATAATGAAGACGATGGCGAGGCTGACGACGGGATCGAGCCAGGTCCATCCGGTGTAGAGGATCACGAGGCCGGCAATGACCACCCCGGCCGAGACGGCGGCGTCGGCGACCATGTGCAGGAACGCGCCCTTGATGTTGATGTCCCCCTTGGCACCAGAGGCGAACAGCCAGGCGGTGATGCCGTTCACCAGGATGCCGACCGCCGCGACGATCATCACGGTCTTGCCGGCGACCGGGGCGGGCTCGCCGAAGCGCTGGATCGCCTCCCAGGCGATGGCGCCAACGGCCACCAGCAGGAACACCGCGTTGAACAGGGCCGCCAGGATCGAGGAGCCCTTCATCCCGTAGGTGTACCGCGCGCTCGGGGCGCGCTTGGCCAGCACCGTCGCGATCCACGCCACGACGAGACCGAGCACGTCCGAGAGGTTGTGTCCGGCATCGGCCAGCAGGGCCATCGAGTTCGCCAGCACCCCATAAGTGGCCTCGATGGCGACGAAGCCCACATTGAGGGCGATGCCAATTGCGAACGCCTTCCCGAAGCTCGCCGGGGCGTGGGAATGCCCGGGATGGTCATGGGTCGCATGGGCCTCATGGTCATGCGACCCGTGGTCGTGACCGGCGTGTGCGTCGTTCGTCGTCATGGTCGTCCTGTAGCGGTCTTCGACATTCAACGGGTTTGACCGGGGCTCACTTGGCCGGTGCGGGGAGCGTCGCGACGGCGTCTCTCTGGTGCTCGGTCCAGGCCTGCTGAAGAATTTGGATTGAGGAAGTCACGAAGATCTCGGCCATCACCGCCGCCACGATCAGGTCGGGCCACGCCATGACGGCACCCTTTAACCTTAGAGCCGCGACGACGATCATGAGTAAAGGTCCGCCCTCCGCTAGGTAGGCTTGCACTCGATTTGCGCGCCGTGAATTTTGGGGAGGCTCCTACGTGGCGGGCAGGAGGCTCGTTTTTGGAACGTCGGTCGCATCGCCGCAGCCGGCAGTTGGTGATGATGGTGAAGGGGGACGGCGACCGAGGTCTGTAAGTCGTCTGGATGTGCCCGCACGAATGGCGGAAGGGTATGGTGCTGCATCCTCGGCGGGGGCGGTTAAGGGCCAGTTTCAAAGAGCCGTGTGCCCACACTATGGAATCGTCAGAACCGCCTGTCGACGCCAACATACACCCTTTATTGACGTCGGCGGCTGACCTGGGCGCATACTGATGTAGCCAGGGTCATCGATCTCAGCCGCTTGTTCTACCAGATCGTCCCGAGCCACTGTTTCTAGCAGCCGTCGATAAAATCAGATGTCACAGGGTTCGATCACTGGCTGGATGAAGCGCAAACCTGCGGTGTCTGCATGGCGGAGAGCGTCGCTGCCGGCATCACTTAGCACGGAGACGCCATTCTGTCCGCGCTGATACCGCTTTGGAGCAGCAGGCAGGTTGAAGGCACATCACCTTTCTCACCTGAAGGGATTCGAGATCAACCGCCCTACCGAGCAAGCCAACCGACACCGCCTATATCGAGTTGTTCAACGGCCGCCCACGGGGAGAATGTCTGAACGCCTAGTGGTTCCTGTCGTTGACGGATTAGCGCGAAAGCATCGACGAATGGTGGCGCCAATATAACAAAAATCAACCTCACACGACCTCAGATAGCTTAACGCCAAATAATTCGGTGTCAATCATTTACATCTCGATTAATTTTATCCAGATCAGAAGAGGAACAGAGCTAATCTAAAGTTATGTCGGTCTATAGTTGCACTTTTTCCACCATATTGAGACAAGCCGTTCTAACCCTTGTTTGCCAACCTAACTACGTGCCCCCACCAGGACGCCGCCGCCTGCGACTAGATGACAAGGTTAGCACCTCATAAAGAAAACAATAGATTTTTACACGTTACCTGACATAAGCTCTTTAGATGCATCTGATACATAGGGCGAAGTTTCATCCAGGTCATGGAGGCGCCGGAAAAGCATAACTAGGCCCAAATTCGGGCCAGGAGGACCCCTGGGCATGGGAAGTGAGCCCGCAGTGCAACGGCCGCGCGACCGCTTTACCGACGACCTGTTCAACCCCGACGGGCTAAGTTACGCCAATGTCGAAGAACAGATCAAAGCCGAGAAAGAGGCAGCCCGGCAGGCCGCAAAGGCTAGGAAGCTTGAGCGTGCACGCGAAGTCTACGCGCGCAATCGTCTGATCCGCCTCGCGGCGGCGGCGGCGGCCGACTGAAAAGAGCAAGCCCGGCAAGCTGTAAAGCTCGCCGGGCTTTTTCCATGCCTGCAGGGCGGCGGCATCGCCTGTCTTGTCACGACTTAGCGACCATCGAACGCTTCAACGGCCGGTTTATGAGCTGTCGAAATCCCCCCCCCCTTGGGGTCCCTTCCTTGGGCGGCTTGCTCGATTCGTATTTCCCCGATGGTGTTCATGGGTAAGCCGTGGAGATTGATGGACCTCCCATGGGAGCCCTCAAGGATCATGGCATCATCCCATATTTATTTGCATACCCCGCCAAGGCTCCTGGATGACCGCCAGGGCATACCCGAACACCCTGGGTCTCAGAGTGAAGGCAGACTGAAACTCATGGGCGTGTCATGGGAGAAAACGGACTTCGTATGGGCAAGACATGGGAGGAGGTAGGGTAAGTCTCGCGTTAACCTCAGGCGTTAAGGCTAGGCCCCTGTGAACACTGGTTAAATGCCTAAGCTGGGGGCACGTTTCGAATGTGCGGGCTCGCAGAGGTGCCGGGCCGCGCACGGTCGACACCATGCGGATAAAATGCCCCCCCGAACCAATCGCCCCCCCCAGGGGCATGACTTCCCCTTGGACTTCCATTGGAGGACCAAGCCTGCCTTCATCGCCGCCGCCGGCGTCAGCCTGATAGGCCACCCCCGGGCCCTTGAGGCCCGGAACTCTATAATGACGAGCCTCGTCCGCGCCGCCCTCGCGGGCCAGGGCGGCTGGGTCTCATACTCGCGGTCAAAAAGGTTCTACGAGCCCCTGTCCCGGTACGAAGGGACCGCGTACACGTACGACCGGGTCAAGGCGGCGGTGCAGGAGCTCCTGGACCTCGGCTTGATCGAAGAAGAGCGTGCGCTCCCCGGGCCCGCCTCGCACGGCTGGCAGTCACGCATGCGGGCTACCGACCGGCTCATCGCCGCCTTCAACGACTGCCCTTTCGAGCATGTCGGGCCAAGGGAGGTCATCGAGCTCCGGGACGTCGACGGCGAGCGCATGGCGTACACTGACACGGACAACACCCGGCGCCTGCGCAAGGTCATGGAAGCCCGCAACGAGGCCGCCAGCGCCATCCGCATCGAGATGCCCGAGGGCGACGGATGGCTCCACACGCCGGGGCACGTCCGCGCCCGGTCCGAGAAGACCGGCGGCTGGGTTGGCCTTCGCCCCACGCCAGCGCCCATCATGGTCCGGATCTACGGCCGCGGCCGGTGGGACATGCACGGGCGCCTGTACGGCTGGTGGCAGCAGCTCCCCCAGGCCCGACGCATCGAGCTCCTCATCAATGGCGAGGTGGCGTTCGAGGAAGACTGGAGCGCCTGTCACCCTAGGCTCCTCTACGCCATGGCCGGGAAAGTCCCCGTCGGCGAGATCTACGACGTGGACGGGTACGACCCGAGGCACGTCAAAGCGGCGCTCCTCACCGTCATGAACACGAGGACGACCTACGGCGGCATCCTGTCTCTCATGAAGCGGGAAGAGGACAGCCCAGGCGAGTGGCCGCACTCCCTCGACTACACGAAGGGCTTGATGAAAGCGGTCACGCACCGGCACGAGCCCATCGCCCATTTCCTCGGGGCCGACATGGGGGTCCGCCTGATGCACATCGAGAGCGAGATGTGCGTCGAGGTCCTCAAGAAGTCCGAGAAGGAGAACATACCGGCACTGCCGGTGCACGATTCTTTCGTGACGCAGGCCTCGAAGGGGCCCCGAGTGACCGCCATCATGGCCGACGTCATGGATGCGACGTGCGCCGAGATAAACCCCTGTCAGACCTCAAGAAAGAGGGGATTCACCCCACATATGGGAGCGCGGGGTGCGCGGGCGGTTGGTTCCGGGTGTTGCGTGGGTTCTTCCGCCTCCGCGTCTCCTGAGGTCGTCAAGACTGAGGCGGTCTCCGTTCCTGTCTCGCCCGTGGCTTCTCCTACCCCTCGGCCCTTGCGCTGGGACCCGGCGGAGAGGCTTGAGGCGATGATCGCGTACCAGATCAAGACCGAGAGGATCTTGATGTCTGAGGAGCGGTGTGAGGGGATTTTCGAGGCATGGGAGCGGCGAGAGGCTAACGCTCGTGCAATCGCGAAATCGGTATGTGCGTACGAGAACGAAGCCGGAATTCGTGCCTTCCCGACGCACATCGTCCCCGACCGTATCGGTCCCAAGACAGCCTCCCTCAAGCGGGGGCGTAGCCCGAGGAAAGCTGGTTCCACGGTCAGGGGCCGGAGGCCTCGGGGATGCCTCAGTGAGGTCAGGGCGTAGCCTTCAGGATAGCCTCAGGGATAGGGGCCGGAGGCCTTAGGAGAGCCTCGTAGGATAGGGGCGTAGCCTCTAGGGTCACCCTATACCTTGCGGGGGCCGGAGGCCTCAGGAGAGCTTCCCAAGCTGTCAGGGGGGTAGCCAACCGAGATGACATTTTCCTTGTCAGGACCGTAGGTTACGTCGCTTCTCCCCTTGTACAATTCGTCTGAATTCGCTATCTTTTAACTGTCTCCGCATGGGACGGGCGTTGCACCTCAACCCCCGAAACCCCGTCCCCCGCACCACGGAGGACGGGGTTTCTCGTTGTGGCTTGCCAGGGTCGAGCGCACCCTATGAGCATGTCCGCCGGCATCCCCTTGAACCCATCCCTCCCTGCCTCGAAGGCGACCCGTCGTGATGCGGACCGGGCGAGGAAACGCGCCGCCCGTCAGGCCCTTCGCGAGGCAGGCGCGCCTGACCCTCGCCAACTCGATGCGGCTATCGTCGACGCCCTTCGGGACGTTCTCCTGGCCTGCGCCAACTCGGTCGGGAACCGACCGGGGGAGCCCCTGGTGGCTAGCGTCGTGGATGCCAGGGAGGTCCTCCGCCTCGCCCTACGGGGTCTCCGGGGACGCGATAGCGGTGGCGTGCCCCTTCAGACGGAGGCGATACGTGCGGCCTTGGTGGCTCGTCTCGCGCCCCCTCAAGACGGGTCAGGGGCGTAGCCCAAGGGCATCCCTATGCCCAAGGGATGATCCGCACTCCGTCCCTCACCCCTGCACGATTTCATGCAGGGGCATGCCCGTTGGCGGTTTCGATGCCCTGCGTACCCGGAGGCCTCGGAGGGCCTGGGATCGTCCGTTGCACGGCCCCGGGGCAGGATCCCTCCCGTGCGCTGGTCCGTACTGCGTCGCCCTCCCTGACCCCTCCTAGGGGGGCGACGGGAGGGCATCCCCTTCCCGGACAGCCGGTGACAAAGGGCGAGATAGGGGGGGTGGAGTGGGTCCCTCCTGGGGGGGAGGCGAAAGCAGGAGTCGCGGGTCCGTAGGCTGGCCCGGCATACACCGGAAATTTTTGGGTACGCACCCCGCGTACCGCCTGGATGATCAGAGGGTTACGGGTGCGCACCGACGTCCGTCTTAGGTACGCAGAGATCCAGTCCGCACCCGTGCGTACCTTGCGCGGCTACGACCGCAACGCGCGTACGCACTCGGACAGTCAGATCTCCCAGATCGGAGCCGCAATCGAGCGCTTCGGTTTCACGCAGCCTCTCCTTGTGGACGAGCACGACGTGGTCATCCTCACGGACGGCAGCCAGGACGTCCGGACGCTCATATACCTGGCGCACGACAATCTGTTGGGCATCCCGAATTCCAACAACGCGCTCTATCTGTTCGTGGCCACGCGCGACGAGGGCGAGACGTGGTTCTCGACGTCGGTCAATAATGGGGCCGGGACAGGCCCCCCAGTCAACGTTCAGATGTCCTCTTGGGCGGGGATGCACCCCCTTTTCCCGACCTAGCTCCCCAGTCCATCGAGGCGACGCGAGACGATCCCGGGGGCCCCGGACAGGGCCTCCTCCACGAGGTCGTAGAATGGCAACCGCGGCTTGTACCGGGCCTCCTCGACTATGAGCGCCAGGATCTGCGTCTTGCCGTTGCGCCGTCGGATAAGGGCCGGGGGCTTGTCCGGCCGGAGCTTCACCCATCTCACGCCGGGCTGCTGCATGACGCGCTGGACGTATCCGCGGGGCAGGTTTCCGTACGCATTCCGGGGAGCGTCTTTCCCGGGGATCAACGGTCCGAGCTTGGTCGTCGCGTAATCGCCGGCTTTCCGGACCCCACCGAATATCTCAAGGGCGAGGTACCGCGCCTGAAGCGGGAGGACGTCAACCTCGGCCTCGACGTCCCGGCCCCCCGGGCGGGCCTTCCTCACCCCGATCGCTTTCATCGTGAATGGGGTTGGCTTGTCGAGGTGGATGGGCAGTGCTTCGGTCACGTGAAGCCGGGCGGCCTCCGCCAGGGCGTTCACGCTGTCCACGAGCGCCGCTCGGATGTCCGCCGGACCGAGCTCGTCGCGTTCTGGGGGGTCGATTTTGATGGTTACCTGCAGCATGCCGGCATGCTCGGACCGCCGCGTGAAACCGACGAGCCTGCCGCGAAACCGGGTGCCCGCGTCCACTTGGATTTTCGATGCATTGCCTAGGAGTAACGGGTACGTCGCCCCCCTATTGCCTGAGCAATCCTCGGACACGTCCCAGGCAACCAACGCCCAGGGAAACGGTAACCCTGGCGTGACGATCGTCTTGCCAGGGCGATCTGGAGCTGAATCTATGGGTTCCTGGGCGGACGGGGAGACCACGATGAGCAGGCAGACCGACAACTTCCACAACGGCATGCACAGCGGCATGATGGCGGTCGGCGTGGCTCTCGTCGCGGGCCAGCGTGCGCGTCGTGAGGCGCAGGCTTGGGCGCAGGCAGACGCAGATGCGGAGAGCGCCGTCCACCGCCTGGGCCAGGCCCTCATGGCATCCCGTCGTCGGGAAGCGGAACTCGCACGTGATCTCGCCGCGGCTCAAGCGGAAATCCGCGCCCTGCGTCTCGCCCGCCGTCAGTGAGAAATATTCCGTGGGGGGGGTTGTGCCTTTCCCCTGCGGGCCAGATTCGGCCTATTTGCGGACCATTTGCGGACCACGAAAAAAGGGCCCGCCGGGATGACCGGCGGGCCCTTCGCATTGAGGGGGCAGGGGTCAGGCCACCTTGCGGCGGCGGTCCCTCTCCATCGCGAGATTTACGAGCTCGGCGATGGCGACGTCTTCCGGGTCGTCCGAGAGCGGACGCGTCCACGTCCATTCTGCGGATGTGTCCGCAGCCGGTGCGGATGTATCCGCATTCGCGGCCGGGGCCACTTCACGGGGGGCGGGTCCCGTGAGGGACGGCAGGCCGTCGATCAGGGTGCCCGACACGTGGGCCTCAGCCTCGTGCGGCAGCGATGCCGCGAGCGTCACGAGCTCGGCATGAGACAGGCCCCGGGCCCAGGCCAGGACGGGCTCGGGGAGGGTGGACGTGTCCGCGGCCGGCCCCCCAGCGACGAGGTGCCGGGCGTAGGAAACGAGAGGCACGCCAACCTGGTGGCGGGGAGCGGGGCCCTGATAGGGAGCCGGTGCAACCGCAGGGGCAGGCGCATCGAGGTACGCCGCGGCCGCGTCCGTAGCGGGCAGGACGGGGGTCGTGACACCCGTCGCGGACCGGACCGCACGGAGGACCCAGCGGCCACTCTCGAAGATGAGGGCGAAGACGGTGGCGATGGCGGCTGCGGCGAGGGCGGCGATACGGGCGAGGAAGCTCATGGGCGGTGGTCCTGTGCTGGGGGGTGACGATCTCGATTGTCCGGGTCGCCTCGCAATCGACAAATCAGACCGTGGCGAAGATGCTCTCGACCATCGTCCGGGGCAGTTGCTTGTAATGCACACGGAGCAGCCGGAGCGCGTGACTCGCCTGAGCGACGTCGAGCTCCGGCAGTGCGTCGAGGACGTGCCCGTCGATTGTTGTCGATTTCGACCATCCAATATCGTTGCGCGTCGTCGCCCAGTCCGCGTCCTCTCGGGTAATGAGACGGACCCCTTCAAGAGCCAGGGACCTCACTTCGGGACGCTCGGCCAGGGCCCGCTCCCCCTCGTGCACGGTTGCTAACTTGACCTCGGACCGCGCGACGTTCTTGCCCGCGCGTTCGACGAGGGACAGCAGTCGCATCGCGTCGGCGACGTCCAGGTCCGGGCGCTGGAGGAGGCCCTGAGCCTCATCGACGTCGACCCGGCGGGCCCAAGACCACCTTCGATCTTTTAGGGACCGCGTCGCCTCGTCCCGTGCCCGGTCGATAAGGTCAGCGATCCTCTGCCGTTCCGCGGCCGCCGCTGCGGCCCGGGTCGCCTCCCTGGCGGCGACCCGGGCCGGGATGCCGTCGATTGCGATTTGGACGGCGTCCAGGTCGTGATCGGGCGCCTGCCAGAACAAAAGGTCACGCCCCTCACACGTGAGGCCGAGAGCTGAGAAATCAGTCACGCCCGCGGCCATCGCCTCCTGGCACTCGGGCGTCCGGACGGCTCGGCTGCGGTACCGCATGCCGCCACGCGTGTAGTGCAGCTGCCCGGACTGCCACTCCAGTCCCCACCAAGCGGGCGGCTGCACATAGGGGTGGGGCGGCGTCGTGTGGGGCATGAGCGATCCTCGAATCTGCGGATCTGAGTAATGTAGCAATCGTATTTCGGATCGCAACAGAAACCGTCGAGGCTCTTTCGACAACACCGCACGACGATTTCGACAACGATTTGAACAACACGGTGTTGTTGAAACTGTTGTTCAAATGGCATCTAGCCTAAAGCTATCGCCCAGGTTGTATAACATCAAAGGCATAATTTACGTGGACCTGGAAATTCTCGTATGGGTTGCGATATAATGTTCTCGGCGGATTCGCGGAGGACAAAATGGATGGTGGAATTAACGGAAGCGGAGGTCAGGCTGTTGCTTCGCGGGGCATGCCGCCGGGCGGGGTCGCAGGACGCCTGGGCACGCCAGACGGGGCTGTCCCCGCAGCACGTTTCGGACGTCCTGCTCGGACGGAGGGAGCCGGCCGGTCAGGTCCTGAGAGCGCTGGGGCTCTCGCGCAGGGTCCGGTACGTCGAGACGGCCGCCGGGGACCCAAGCGCTACTGCAGGATCCCCCGAGCCCGGTGCGAGGAGTACCTCAACGACGGTCTGACCTATCGCGAGATCGCCCGCGTCGAGGGGTGGGACGAGAAGACGATTGCGGTGCACTGCAGGGGGCTCGGGCTCACATCCCAGCCACGCCAGCCAGTTGTCACGCTCTTAGACGTCGAGAGCGCGCGTGAGGGACGGGAGACTGTCCGAGAAGTCGCGGACCGCCTGGGCGTCACGATCCAGGCCGTGCACATCTGCGCGTACCGGAACGGCACCAGGATCCCGCGGCGTCCCTCACGTCTCGACTACGAGACAATGAGAAGGGTAATCCTCGCGCACGCCCCGCTCTCGCAAGCCGCCCTGGAATTGGGCGTCACTCCCGAGACGCTCTACCGGCGCGCCGGCCAACTTGGTCTGCCCGGCGACCGCCGCGGCCGGACGCTGCTCCGCCGCCGGGAGGGGGGGGTCTGATGTGCGATCTCATCGAGAACCTGCAGAACCTCGGGATCGCCCAGGTCCGGGCCCGCCTGACCCAGGCACGGGCCGCCGCGCAGGCCCTGATCGACGACCCGGCGCTCCCGGAGATCCGGCGCGAGCATCTCGCGGTTGCGCTGGATGACGCAGATGCCCGCCTGCTCGACATGGCCCGCAACATCCTGTTCCACCTCGCCGGCGAGATCGAGGCCGCGGGCGAGCCCGTCGAGGAACGCGTTGACCTGGACGCAAACAGGTCACCCGAGGAGCGTGCGGTGGTCGTGGGGATCCTCGACGATCTCCTTGCCGAGGATGGCCCGTCCCCCGATCCGGTCGCGTCCGGGATGCCTCGGCCTCTGCCGCCGCCGCCGCTTCCGCCGGGAGCCCGGGGCGCACCCACCAGAATCTAGACGCCGCATTTCGAGGCCTGGGCGCCCGGCTAGGGGCGCATTTCCCGCAGCCCTTTCACCGACAGGACCACGCATCATGCGTATCAAGACCTTCGACCACCGGCCCGTGCAGGCCATCATTCGCGGCTCGCTCGACCGCTGCTTCGACAACCGCTCGAACGAGTACCGGGCCGCCGTCATCATGGAAGGCTTGTTTGAAGCCGGCTTCGAGATCGTCCCGAAAGCCAGGCCTGCGGCCGCTGCGTTCAATTCTCTTGGGGCGATGCCCGTGAAGGTGGTCGTATTCGAGGAGCCCGACGACGTTTCTGAGGCCCCAACCCTTGCCCCCAGGGATGTCCACACCCTGCCGGGCGGCCGCAAGGCCTCTGTCATGACGCTCAACGAGAAGCGCATCCTCCAGGCTATTGCCCAGGAGAGCTGGGCAAGGCTCTCGACCCGCGAGTTCGAGACGTACAAGCAGTGCCTCAGTGATTGGTCGGAGGGCGAAGCATCGGGTCCCCGCAGCGGCTACCACGAGGCGCTCGCTCTCATCCGTGCCGGTGAGACGTCCGCGGTCGCCATCGCTGCGGCCCTGGGGGGTGACGGGCGGACGGGTGAGGAGGGGGACGTTTGGGCACTCTACGATGCCCGTCACCGCACCCGGGCACGCTACGATTACAAGGCCGACCCCGACCTGCAGCGGCCCATCAACGCCGCCCAGGGTTAGTCATCTATGACCCTGGGCGCTCGCATTTGAGCGCCCAGGGAGCCGCCTTGGTTCAGAGCTTGATCGTAAAACTGGCATGCTCTGAAGCGGAACGCAAACGCACATGCCCAAGACTAATATGTATCCGTATGTTTACGACCCGAGTTACACAAAATACATTTCCAGATATTGGACGCCACCAAGGGTTCAGAAGAAAGCGGAGTGGCAAAACGCTTGCCGAAACGCGTTCTCGGGCCTCGATATCGCGGACCGCGAGTTCGTCCGTGCATCTGCTTTTATATTATCTGATAAAGACGATTCTTGGACCAAGGGTCGCCTGAGACATCGATTCAATCGTCTGCGAGTACGTATAACTACATTGAGAAGTGAATTTGTACGTTTGTATCCTATGACATTCTACCATGGTATACAGAACTGTCCATGGCGGGAGCGGCATTCACTGACACGCCCGCTGGAAGGGCCGGAGCGGCGCCTGAATTTAATTTGCAGGCTCGCACTCCCCGGTTTGTCGAGATGGCTCGGCCGGCCTCTGCGGTACGTCATTGAAAGCGGCAGGCATCACATGCCCGGCGACGCGTGTGTGTGGCCCGACATCATTTGCATCGTCCCCGGCCCGGGGTTCCTTACCGTCATTGTCCGCCGGGGCCTGCATCACCCCCCGCCGTCGAGCACGATCTATCCGATGTCGGCCGTCGGTCCCCAGGAGGGCAGTGACGGCGTATGGCTCGCAAGGGGTTCCTGGATCTCGAAACGACATCGCGACCGGCCGCCGACGGAGGGCTGGTTTGCCTGGTCATACGTGCCCGGTCCGAGCGGTGAAATCGAATTTCTCGTGCAGGGCGGCAGTGCGAAAGTGGCGCTCCGTCGATTTTGGGCGATCTACGATGCGACTGTGGTCGTGCCCACCTGGCATGGCAAGACGCCAGCGGACAGGCACCTGGCCTGGCTCCCTCCCGAGCCAGCCCCCCTCGACCTGACCGCCGAGGACGAGGAGGCCCTGGAGGGGCTAGAGGGCATCTGTGTGTAGCTGTCACCGTGTGAGGACGCGTTCCTCCGGCTGCGTGTCACTCGCGGCCATGCGTTCGAGGATCTGGCTGAGGGTCACCGGGCGGTACGACCACACGTCGACCCCGACATCCTGTGACTGGGTCGTGCCGGGCAAGAGCCCATGCGTGTGCCCGAAGAGGTGGAGCGACCCCCGATAGGCACGCGGCCACGAACGCATGGGGTAGTGGCAGAGCACGACGTGGCGGTCCTCGACGGAGATCTCCCTGATCCCGTCGTGCTGCTCCGCCCAACCGAGCTTGCGATTCTTGCGGTCATGATTCCCGGCGATGAGGATCTTGCGGCCGTTCAATCTCCGGAAAATCTTGCCGGCATACTCGGGCGTCGAGAGCGCGAAATCGCCGAGATGGTAGACCGTGTCCCCGGGCTGGACGGTCGAGTTCCAGGCCTCGATGAGCATCGCATCGTGCTCCTCTATACTGGCGAACCCAGGGCGCAGACCATGAAGAATTGAGGCATGCCCGAAATGGGTGTCCGCAGTGATGAAGTTGGCCATGACGGCCTCCATAAAATGGAGGCCGGCGCGCGCGCTCAGGTCCTCCTCAGGTGACGGGAAGGGGGGCGAATGCCCGGGTTTTTCGCGACATGGGGGAGGCCTCGGGGGCGGGGTGAATCTGGACGATCGCAGCTCGCCGAGAGGTGGGCAAGCGCGACGTTTGCGCAGGGTAAAGAAATCCCTGGCCTCAATTTGGGATCGACTCCCGGCCTCGTTTGTTCTTCATTCGTTCTCATGAGCGAATCGATGGAGACAGTCGTGGACGAGATGGAACGCGCCTATCTGGATGCCTGCGACGGTGACGCGCGGGATGCCCTGCGCCGGGCCCTGGGCGATGCCCTCCAGGAGCTCGCGGCCGTGGACCGACAGGTCAGCCGGGGTTTCGTGCGGGCGGGCAAGCCAGCGGATCTCGCCCGCAAGCTGGGACCTGAACGACGCGCCCGGCAGGGTCAGGGGGCGGTTGGCTGAGCCCTCCCGGGGCCTCGCTTCGTGCGTTCCCTCGTGACCGGTGCCGGCAGCGCGGCCAGCGCGGCCCGCTCGTTCTCGTAGGCCTCCAGCACCGCATCGACCCACAGGGCCATGCCCTCCGACTTGAGGGGTATCCGTTGGCTCCGGTCGTAGTGAAGGCGCGTGACGGCGGAGCGGCGGTCGCGCTCGTCCTCGGTCACTCCGGCCTCGTGGTCCAGGATCGCGGACGCGGCCCCGCCCAGGCGATGGTCCGAGAGGAACGTCGTGATCGCCCGGCGGACGTCATGCAGCGTCCAAGGCCGGATGCCGTGGATCCCGAAATAATCGACCAGCGGCCGCGCGGTGACCGTCGACCCCGTCACCTTCTTCCCCCGCAGCCGGTAGAGGAGCGCGTTCAGGGCACCCTGGCCGACATGGCCGTCCCCCCGGATCGACGGGAAAAGCCAGCGATTCGTCTCACGGTCGGGATCCTCGGCAAGCACCCGGTCGATCACGTACCAGGCGCCCGGGGGGAGGGGGAGCACAAACGGGCGATCTTCCTTCATGACCCCGGCGCTCCATGTCACGGCGCGCCAACCCGGTCCCGGCACGCCGGCGTCCTCGGGGATGGGGGCAACGTCCAACCGTGCGGTCTCCGCGACGGCGCCCGTGCGCTGGCCCGTGAGGACAGTGAACCACAGCATCGCTAGAGTGCCCGGCGCGGTCGCGTGTTCCGTCTGACCGAGTGTCCGGTATCTCTCCGCGACGGCCAGGGTCCGGGCGAGCTCGTCGATCTCGGGCGCGTGCCTGCGCTTGCCCGGCTTGTATCGGATCGTCCACTGGTCTCGCCAGAGCGGCCACTTCTCAGTCGCCTTCGCCATGCCGGACACGCCGCTATGGTTCGACCAGGCCCAGTCGAGCATCTCCCGTCCCTGGCGTACGGCCCGGGCGGCCGCGCTGCGCGAGTTCGCGGCGATGATCTCGTTCCGGATACCCTGCAGGTCGGTGGCCGTGACCTCACGGACGGGGCGGCGGGCGATCCGGTCGAATGCCTTGTGGCGCAGGTACGAAGCGTATGCGGGGAAGTACCCAGGGTCGAGGTCCGGCCGCTTCTCCTCAAGGAACAGATCGACGAGGTCCCGCCATTCCCACGGGCCGTGCCGCCGCCGGTCCTCGTCGCTCTGCCGTTCTACCTCCACCGGCCAAGCCGCGTCCGCCGAGGTCTCGTGGTCGCCGCCGGTCGTGACCATGGCATGCGCGTAGACGGCGACGTCCTGCCGGGGGTCCCGCCCATCCTTCACGTCCAGCCGGGCCCGGGCGGCCGCCTCACGCGCCGCGGCGACCGAGACGGAAGCCATGTCCCCGAGGCGGAGGGTCGACATGCGGAGCTTGAGGATCCAGTTGCCGGCCGCCGGCGTCACGCGGAGCACGAGCCCCGGGAAGGCGTCGTCGCAGAAGTCGATCCCGCGGCCGGGGACGGTCCCGCTATCGATCATCCGGCGCGCCTTCTTCAGGTGCTCCGCCGTCAGCCGCGCCCGCTCCCGTGCGTATGTCCCCCGCGATGCCGCCATGTCCGTCTCCGTGGATACCGCATGGATACCGCACGTCCGAAACGCGGCCGCAAGAGTCCCCGGGAACGGTCCACCGGGAAAAGCCATGCAGGATTAACGGTTTGCGCGGGAAGCGCCGGGGAGGTGGCGAGGCGGAAAGCCCGGGGGATCGTCCTTCCAAGCTGAATACCCGGGTTCGATTCCCGGTACCCGCTCCACTTTTTTCCCCGACCGATGCGAACGACGTTGCCGGGTGAGGCCGTCCTTCCCTCTCGGTGAACGTGCAGGTGACGCCCCCGGCGCGGCGCCCCTCTTCCTCCTCGACCAGCATGAATAAGCAGCGCCTCCGGCCGGTCGAGCAGGCGGGCCCCACTGTCTGCCCTCATCAATCCGCCGCGACCGTTTCCGAGTTTGTTGTGCGCCCGGCCTATCCGGGAGAGTCGGGGGCGTAATGTCCGGCTGCGATCATGCGTTTGACCGTGGACCGCGCGGCATCGATGGCGATGGCGGCGGCCGAGAGGGTCTTCGCCTCAGTCGGACGCTCCAGGGCGTGCTTGGCGATATCCCCGGCGAGATCGTCGATCTCACGGGCGAGGCCTTCGAGGCGCGTCGGGTCGGCGATGCCCTGCGCCTCCTGTCGGATCTGCAGGAGGCGGTCGGTGGCCTCCTCGATCCGTTCCCGGCGCAACCGCGACAGACGCTGTCCGATCCAGGCCAATGCCGAGCCGATACCGCCACCGAGGAAGGCGACGAGATAGATCCAGGTCTCGTAGCGTTCGATGAAGCCCTGCTGTTCGCGCTCGTAGAAATCGACGGCGCCCGGGTGGATCGGTAGCCGCGCGCTCGTCGCGCCGGCCGTGCTGTCATAGCTCGGCGCCTGCATGTAGTCGGCGGCAGCGGTGACGTTGGCCATGCCGCTGCGCAGCTCGAACAAATGCTGGGTCACGTCTGCCGCGACAGGGCGGGACAGGCCGGCCCGCGCCATCAGGCGATAGGACGCTCCAACCGTGTGGACATCCTCGGCCGGAACTTTGGGACTGCCGCCGAACGTCTCGGCCGGCATGGTGACCGATTGCAGCCGCGGCATCCGCGCGACGATGGCGTCGGCGTTCTCGACGGTCACGAAAGCGACCTTTCGCGTCTTGCTGGCCGCCTGAACGATGCCGACGATCCGCTGTGCCGTGGGCGCGGTCGGGGAAATGACCGAAACCACGGCATCGACCCGCTTTTTGGCGAATGCCGCCGGAAGCTCGGCTTCGGTCATCTCCACGAGGGCAACGTGGCGCGGCGGCAGCGGTCCGTCCGGGTCCTTGTCGAGCAGCGTCAGGCCGTAATGCCCGACCATCGCCTTGATTAGTGCTTGGTCGGCGTCGCGATGCGCGAGGATCGCGAGACGCTTTCGGTCGAGTTCTGGGAAACTCGTCAATCCGGATGGCTCGGGAGACGCGATGATCATGGCCTGATCGCGGAGGATCGCCAGGGTCAGAGCATTATCCGGCAGATCGACATCGGGGCGGACCACGGCGAGATCGGCGCGCCCCTCCTGTAGGGCGGCGGCACTGTCCCTGACGTCGTCGAGGGCGATGACCTTGAGGCGGATCTCCTTGTGCCGCCGGGCAAGAGCATCGGCATAGGCCTGGATCAGCGCCGGCTCGGTCCCGTCCTTCGGCGCGACCGCGATGGTGAGGACGGTCGCCCGAGAGATCCAGTAGGCCGTGGCGGCTCCCAGGCCGAGCAGCACGGCCAGGAGGAGGAAGACGAATTCACGGCGAATGATGCGGCCGGCGAATTTCATGTCTCGGCACTCCGCTCGCCGCTTTGCCGGACGGCACGCTGCATCATGCCACGCCGGAGGGCAGGGCGTGGGGATCGTGCCGGCGAGATCACACGAGACCGAGGGGGAGCGATGTCAACGGGGCCGACGCGGCTGCGTCGTGGCCCGGCCGCTGAGACGGCGGGTGATATAGGCGATGATCTTCGGAAGCACGAAAACGGTCAGGAGTTTACGGAGCATCGAGACTTTCCGGAATGAGGGAGATCGGCGCTCGAGACCGGCAGCAAACCTGGTGTGAGACCGAGGGGCTGGTGACCGCTGCCTGCACGGAGGACCGACGAGACACGTTCTTTGACAGTGCGGCAGGCGGCGCGAACCCAATCGGCTCCGCCGAAATATCCGCATGCGCGTGGAGGCAGAGCGGCGCCCTGCCTCCATACCGCTTCAGCGCTTGCCGGTAACCGTGTCGACCACCGAGGCGACGCCATCCTTGGCCTCGCCGACGGTGCGCTGGGCCTCGCCCTTGAGTTCCTGGGCCTTGCCCTCGGCGACCAGCTTGTCGTTGCCCGTGACCTTGCCGGCGGCCTGCTTGACGTTGCCGGCGGCTTCGTTGGCGAGGCCCTTCAGCTTGTCCGTGGTGCTGCTCATGGGGATGCTCCTTCGGTTCGAGAATGAGATCGCAGGGGGAGGTCCGGCCGGTCGCGGGTGACCGGCCGGGGATCGGCTCAGGCGCGGCGGGCGCCGTAGCTGTCGGCGAGGGTGTGGAGCTTCGGGGCGCCGAGGCGGCCGCCGAAGAAGCCGGCGAGCGCGCCGAGGATCAGGGCAAGCGCACCGTAGAAGGCGCCCTGGGTGGCGGCGGACTTGGCGGCCACGGCTGCGGCCTCGGCCTTCTGCTTGGCGGTGGCGACGGTCTCTTCGTACTGCTTGCGGTAGTCCTGGATCTGCGTCTTGGCCTGGTCGACCGGGATGCCCTGGGCCTTGGCCAGCGCGTCGGCGGCACGGTTCTCGGCCTGGGCCTTCTGGCTCGGATCACCCGTGAACAGGGCGCGGATCGCGGCGACGGCGGCGTCCTTGGCGGCCTGCGGGTCCTGGCCAGCGGCCTGGTTGCGGACGCTCTGCTCGATGCCGTCGAGCGGGTTGGTGATCTTCGACAGCGACGGAGCAGCGGCCTGGGCCGCGGTCTGCACGGTACCGCCGACCAGCGAGCCGGCTCCGCCCAGCGTGCTGGTCACGCCGGAGAAGGCTCCGCCGATGAGGCCGCCCGCAGCGGAGGTGAGAAGATATAGGACGACGAGGGTGGTCACCGCCCAGGAGACGAGGCCGTGCAGGCCGGCGGCGCCCGTGACGGGCTTGCCCGATAGACGCCCGGCGATGAAGCCGCCCGCCAGGGCGGCCACGATGCCCGAGACGATGAACCAGATGCCGGCGCTGAGCGACAGGGTCGAGGCGGCCGGGTTGTCGGCGGCCACCGGTCCGACGCTGGACAGGCCGATGCCGACGCCGACCATGTTGAGGATAACCTGGGTCACCAGGGCGGTGACGGCGCCGGCGAAGATCGCGCCCCACGACACCTGGTTCAGCAGGACGGTGCGGGTGTCGGCGGCGGCGATCGGCGATGCCGGAATGTTGGCGGAAGAAGACACGTGACAAAGCTCCGAGGTCGTCGGCAAACCGAAGGATTCGGTCGTCCGAGCGGGGAAGGACGAAGGGGAAAGTCTAGGGATGGCGGGAACTTAGTTGCGCCCGTGGACGAGGAGGCCGATTCCGTAGCCGAGGAGGCCGGCGGCCAGCAGGGCGGCGACGGGATGTTCGGCAACCCGATAGGTCATCTCCCGACCACCCCGGCGCAGGTTGTTGCCAAGGTTGTGGTAGGCATCTTCGGCGTCATCGTAGGTCTCGCGTGCGGCATTGCGCACGGTGCGTTCGGCACGCTCATAGGTTTCGCCGGCGGCGTCCTGAGCCTCACGCACACGGGCCTTGATCTCACGCCCGTCTTGACCGGCAACGTCGTCGATGGCGTTGCGGGTGGTACTGGCAGCCTCGACGATCGCGTCTTTGGCTTGGCCGTAAAGGTTCTCGGCCTCGCCTTGGACTTCGCGTGCACGGCCCTCGACGGAATTTCGGTTCGAACCGGTCAGATCGCCGACAGCCCCCTGGATCTTCCCACCGAGTTCCTCGGCGGCTCCAGTGATCCGATTGGTATCGACCATGGTATTCCCCCTGTTCACGCACTCATTCAATAGAATCGCGATGGTATTACCCAGAATACGCCAGACCGACGATTTCGCTTCGGACAACCATCCAGATCAGAGAAGTTTCCGCCGATTTTTTATTAGACGGCGATCTTTACAGCACCGAACATTTCGATGACGACGTATTTGATCGAGGCCTTTGTCGTCTGCGCCACTGCTGCAGATTTAGTCTCGTTCAGATATCCATTGGATGTTCTTGGCGCGCACACCTGCATGCCTTGCAGTTCGACATCTTAACTGGCGCGCATCACCCGCCAATCAATGGTTCATTTGTACTGGTAGAGGGATTTTATTTAACCGGTTGATCCGGCCGGAAACCCATTGTTCCGTCCCCAGACGATGGCTTCGGAACGCTTGTGCACGCCGAGCTTGCGGTAGAGGGCGGCGGCGTGGTTGCGCACGGTGTTTCGGGACAGGGTCAGGCGCTTGGCGATGGCATCGTCACCGAGCCCGGAGCAGATGAGATCGAGAATCTGCCGCTCGCGCACCGTCATGTTCGGCGCGATCGCATCCATGTGATCGCCTCCCGGACCGCGCAGGTTGGCGAGCTTGTCGATGAGCCCGCGACTGAACCAGGACGTATCGGCCATGACGGTCTCGATGGCCTCGAACAGGTCGCGCTCGCCGCGCTTGCGCTCCGTGATGTCCTGCAGGACGAGGAGTGCGTAGACATCGTCCCCGATCTCGACCCGTTCGGCCGAGACGAGGCAATCGAGGCTGGTTCCGTCCTGGTGGCAGAGGCAGACTTCAAGGCCGATGACGTAGCCGGTCAGAGCCACCGCGCTCTCGAATTTCTCGCGGGCTGCATCGTGAACCCAGAGCCCGAGCTCCGCGGGCGAACGCCCGGCGACCGTATCGCTGGCATGGCCGAAGACCCGGCTGAAGGCCTCGTTCACCCCCGTGATCGTGAAACCGTCCGCCCGTGCCAGCACGGTTGGCACGGGGGTCAGGCGGAATGCCTTGGCGAAACGCTCCTCGCTTTGGCGCAAAGCCATCTCGGCCTTCCGGCGCAACTCGAGATCGGCGAAGGTGAAGAGCATGCAGGCCTCTTCGCCGAGCTCCATGGGCTGGCCGGCGACGATGACGTGACGCTCGCCCCCGTCGGGCAGTTCGAGACAGGCCTCCATCTGCGGGATGGTGCCACCCTCGTTCAGGCGCGAGATGGCCAGGTCCCGGTTGCGGGCGCCCGCCAGCACATCGACCTCGTAGACGCTGCGGCCGATGACGGCATCCCGGGTATAGCCCGTCATCTCGAGGAACCCGAGATTGACCTTCACGTGGCGCAGGTCGGAGAGCCGGCAGATCACGGCCGGGGCCGGATTCGCGTTGAAGGTCTTCTCGAAGCGATCCTCGGCCTCGAACTGGTCCGAGACGTCCTTCAGGATGAGGGCGAGGCAACTCGGATTGCCCTCCCGATCCGTGGCCACGAGACTGCGGAGGGAATGGACGAAGGTCACGTCCGGCTTGTCGGTCCGGGTCACCTCGACGATCACGTCGTGGAACGTCTCGCCGGATACGACGCGCTCGATCGGATATTGATTGGGGGTGCGATTGTTGCGGTAGCGCAGGGCGAAACGCTCGCGATAGGCATCGACCGTTTCCCCGAGCACGTCCATGGATTCCACGCCATGCATCGCCAGGGCAGCCTCGTTGGCATAGGCGATGGTCTGGTCCGGCTCGACCAGGATCACCCCCTCGCTGAGGCCGGCGATGATCTGCCGGAGTTCGTACCTGTCGACGCCAAGTGTCACCGTCGCTCCCACCGCTCCCCGATCCGGGCCACAGCCCCGCCTTCAACAGATGCATGCGTAAGCAGTTCCAGGGTAAAGCGTCGAAACACTGGTATATCTCGCTGAACTCAGCCCTCTTGATTTCGGTGCGCCCATTCATGATGACGATTGGCGAACTTAAATATTCATTATCTGCTGAAACAGGACCCGTTCTTTACCTTGATAAGTTACGCCCTGAACATCGAGACAAATCAATTTACAAATAAAGAGTCGACCTAAAAAGAAACCGACGAAACAACGCGCCCTATTCACTCATCGCTCGAAAGTTTTTGGTGTGGGCACGCGGAGGCAAGAGGCGGAAAGTCCCGCGTTCCAACGGGGGTCGCGTCGTCACGGAGCGAGCCTGTGCGCCCCCGGCCCGCGACTATTGCTGCCCCTGACGTAACCGGGAGCGTGTGATCGCCGAAATCCGTCTCAGAGCCGCCGTCGACCCTGAGTTGCGATAAGGGGACCGTTCCACATGAGCACGCTTGCCCGCGCTCCAGCCGTCGCGGCGGAATGCCGTTGCCGCGATTTCGATGGCGGAGGACGGTGTGGCCAAGACCCCGGCAGCGACTTAGAGTCTTTGCGATGAGCCTGGCGCAGGCGGCATATTCGGGCCGCTTTTCCGTCCTACCGGCTCGGTCCGAAGCCCCCGGAAGCATCGCGTCCATGCCCGCCCGATCGACGCCATCGTCCGGCGAGGCGTCACTCGCAGCTGCGATGCAGGCGGCTCAGAACGGCGATGCCGTCGCCTATCGCCAATTCCTGCGAGACTGCGTGCCCGTCATCTCCGCGATGGCGAGGGCCAAGGGCGTGCAGGGGCGGAGCCTCGACGATGTGGTCCAGGACACTCTGCTGACGATCCACCGGGCGCGGGCCAGCTACGACCCGTCCAGGCCCTTTCTCCCGTGGCTCCGCGCGATCGCCCATCGGCGCGCCATCGACGCCATGCGCCATGACAGCCGTCGGCCACGAGAGGTTCACGATCCTATCGCCTACGAGACACGCGCCGATGATGGGCCCCCGCCCGGGCACGATCTTGAAATCCGAGCCCGGCGTCGGGCCGTGACCGAGGCCGTCGCCCATCTTCCCCCGGGGCAGCGCGAGGCGATCGAACACATCGCCCTGCGCGAGTTATCCCTCGAGGAGGCGTCCGTTCTCACCGGGCGGACCAAGACGGCGCTGAAAGTCAATTTCCATCGGGCTCTGAAAGCCCTGCGTGCCGCTCTCTCATCCAGCAAGGAGGGCTCGGATGTCTGATCCCGCCAGCCACGAACGTCTCGTCGAGGAGCTGGCCCGGTCGCTCGCGCCGGTCCGCCCGCTGCCGGGGCCGGGATGGCGGGCCGTCGCCTGGTTCTCCGCCGTGCTCGCCCTGGCCATCCTCCTGCTGCCCCTGTCCGACGCCGCCAGCCTGCAATTGCGCCTCGGCGTTCCGGATCTTCGCTATGCCGCGCTCGGGGCAATGTTGACCAGCATGGCCGCAGCCTTCGCGGCCTTCCAGAGCAGCGTGCCGGGCCGCAGCCGGGCCTGGGCTCTTCTACCGATTCCGCCTCTGGTTGTATGGCTCGGCGTCAGCGGGCTCGGTTGCCTGCGGGCCTGGCTCGCTCCGGCTTCGAACCTCGCCGAAACTGGAGAGATGCGCGGCTGCTTCGTCTTCCTGATGGGCGTCTCTCTGCCGCTTTCAATCCTGCTCGTCACGATGTTGCGCCGGGCCTGCCCGTTGAACCCGAGCCTCACGGCGGCTCTCGGAGGCTTGGCCGTCGCGGCGGCGGCAGCGGCGCTTCTGGTGCCGTTCCATCCACACGACGCCACCGTGACGGATCTGGCGGTTCACCTCGTGGCCGTTTTCATCGTGGTCGGCCTCAACGGACTCCTCGGCGGGCGCATCCTCGAAGGCGCGCCCCGCCGACGCCCGGCCGCCACGGCGTCGCAGGCCGATCCGTAGGCGGGCAGGGGCGGCGCGTCCGAGAGAGCGGGGCCCCGCGGCGGCCGGTGAGATGGCCTAGATCATGCCGCGCTAACGTCCTTCGTCCGGCCCTTCCGTCCGCCGACGACACGCATGACCGTGCCATCTCCCTCGGCGCATATCTTCACGCCGACCGACGGTCTCGTCGTTCCCATCTTAAACGAGGAGGCCGTGCGGCCGGTGCCATCGTTCGAGGATGGGACACCCGACCCGACGCGGGCCGTCTGCGTCTCCCTTCACGTTCCCGTCGCCGAACGTTCCGGCGAGGATGGGTCCGGAATGTCGGAGCGCGGATCGGTCGGCGGCCGCTCGGCGCGCAGTTCCCCGCTTGCGGAACGGTATGACTCCGCATCCGAGGTGGAGGCCGGACAGCGAATGGACGACCAAGCCGCAGGTTCGATTCGGCCTCCACAGTCATCATCCCTTGATCATCTGACGCCAAGCCTCTATCCGGGCGGCGTCTTTCGCCCGGCTCGACACCTCGAGCGCCGCCCTGGGCGACCGCTCATGTGACTTTGTCTTAGGAATGTGACGATGGCCAAAGAGAAATTTGCCCGCACCAAGCCGCACTGCAACATTGGCACGATTGGTCACGTCGACCACGGCAAGACGTCGCTGACGGCTGCGATCACGAAGGTCCTGGCGGAGTCGGGTGGCGCGACGTTCACGGCCTACGACCAGATCGACAAGGCCCCCGAGGAGAAGGCGCGCGGCATCACGATCTCGACGGCTCACGTCGAGTACGAGACGGCCAACCGTCACTACGCCCACGTCGATTGCCCCGGCCACGCCGATTACGTGAAGAACATGATCACGGGTGCGGCGCAGATGGACGGCGCGATCCTGGTCGTGTCGGCCGCCGACGGCCCGATGCCCCAGACCCGCGAGCACATCCTGCTCGCCCGTCAGGTCGGCGTGCCGGCGCTGGTGGTGTTCCTCAACAAGGTCGACCTCGTCGACGACGAGGAGCTCCTCGAGCTCGTCGAGATGGAGGTGCGCGAGCTCCTCTCCAAGTACGACTTCCCCGGCGACGACATCCCGATCACCAAGGGCTCGGCCAAGGTCGCGCTCGACAACGGCGACAAGGCCGTCGGCCACGACGCCGTGCTGGCCCTGATGGCGAGCGTGGATGCCTACATCCCGCAGCCGGAGCGTCCGATCGACAAGCCGTTCCTGATGCCGATCG